>VHDE01000038.1 GCA_016871515.1 Verrucomicrobiota bacterium | reverse complement strand
CGAGTGGGTCAAGGAGTGTCCCTTGAGTTACACCAGTCCAAATGCCCCGGCCGTTCAAGACGTGCTCGGCACGTGGGTGCTGGGAACTTTAAGTGGAGCTTGGCGCTATGCGCATGTCACCGCGATCCGAGGAGACAAGGTCAATGCGCAAGGTTTGGGAATGGAAAAAGTGGTGAGTGAGGATAGCTTGCGGCGAGCCTTTCAAGGTGAGGAACCCGAACCCCTGGCTCAATGGCAAACCCAAGCTCTCCGGCGCGGGTATGCTCCGGCTTTGGACCAGCCTTGGATTGCGGATTTGGCTGTGACGGTCAAGCCGATCTACGGCCACCAGGAAGGAGCTCAGATCGGCTACAATCCGCCCAAGCCCGGCCGTCCGAGCCATGCCTGCCACACCATTTTTCTGCGGACCTTGCGCGTGGCGCTGGATGTGGAAGTGCATTCGGGCAAAGAGCATGCCGCCCTGCATGGGCTGAGCAACCTGTGGAAAGTCGTGGACCGGCTGACTCCGGAGCAACGGCCGTGGTTGGTCTGTGGCGATGCCAATTACGGCAACGAGCGAATGATGGCCGAGTGCGAGGAGCGCGCCCAAAAGTATTTGTTCCGGCAACGGAGCACAGCAAAAGTTAAGCAACTGGTGGAGTTGTTAGAGAGACAGGGCGGCTGGCAGCCTTTGGCGGAGGGATGGGAAGGAAATGAAGGCCGACTGCAACTGACGGGTTGGACGGGCAAACGGCGCACCATCGTGTTGCGGCGCAGACGGGAGCCGGGAGTTGGAACTCAGAAAGCCCTTGCCTTGTTGGAGGAACAGGGATTGGAAGTGGTCAGCCAACCGGAGTACGAGTATGTGGTCCTGGTGACCAACTTGGAGGAAAACCTTTTAACGGGGCTGAGCGTGTTTTTGAGCGGGCTGCTCAATGCTGCGGAGCAGTTGAAGCCGGAGGAGCGCTGGAAGCGAATTTGGCAGAGGATTTTGGAACCTTTTCGCCAACCGGCGATGGGTTTGCTGGCGCCCAGTGGGTGAAAGGCGCGGCCGCGAGGCGGAACCAAGCCAAAAATGGCGCCAGCTTAGGAACTCTCCGTCGCTGGGACGGCGGAGCCTTGCTTCTCAACTGCCGTTTTTAGGTCCAAAGGACTGGACGTCCGCGCTGACCTCGTCGAACATGAAAACCTTCATGACCCCGGACGCTCCGTACACGAGCGCGCCAAGGATTTGCAGGACCCACAATAGGACGTTCATCGTTTGCCTCGTCCCGGTTTACACGTCGGCGCGCGCAAGGCGATCCCTTTTTGTCGTGCTGGCGGAGCGCGTTGTGATCAGGTCAGTCAGTCCAAATCCAACAAGTGCGCGACGGAATGATTACGGCTGTTCAGCGAGCTCCAGTTGTTCGAGCAACTTCTTGCGGAGTGATTCTTCGGGGTCGAGCGAAAGGGCGCGGCGCAATTCGAAAGCGGCTTCTCGCTTCTGTCCCTCAGTGCGCAAAACGACCGCCAAACCGAGATAGGACTCGATGAAATTTGGCTTCAAGCGAATGGCTTCACGAAAAGCGGCGATAGATTCGGCCCGTTGGCCCGGGTCGCCGCCGAGGCTGAGCGCAAGATTGTACCAAGCTTCTCCGAGGTTCGGTTTGGCCGCGATAGCCGCGCGAAAGCAAGGTTGGGCTTCTTTGCCGCGGCCTCGCCGAAGCCGCGTCACACCTAACTGCACTTGGGCCTCGATATTGCCCGGCGCTAGCGTGATCGCTCTCGTCAAGACCGCTTCGGCGCCAGCAACGTCACCCGTCCGGAGACGCGCGCGTCCCAGGAAGAACATGGCGCGATCCGAATTCGGATAAGTCTGGAGCGTCCTTTCCAGAAGTTGTGCTGCCTCGTTGACACGGCTGGTTTTGATCCATTCGTCCGCTTGATCAATCCACGCGGCCTCGCCCGTTTTTAATCGCTGGACTTCCGCGAGGAGCGTATCTGGAAAAGGTTTGTCGTGCGGCAACCCGGCCACGACCTGAGCCAATCGCTCGGCCTCGTTCGTGTGCCCGAGCCGTTGATGGACGTTCAATAAAAGGCGCTGCGCCGCTTTGCGTGTGGAAAGGTCTTGTGTTGCCGCGGCGAGGAAGTTGGTTGCCTCGGCCGCTTGATCGCGCGCATTAAAGATTTTGCCGAGCCCGAGCCCGGCCCAGGGAGAGTTTGGCTCGCGCTGCCGAACGTGTCGGTAATGTGTCTCAGCTTCCTCCAAACGCCCTAAGCTGACCAAAGTATCGGCCAGCCGCAAACGGGGCATTGATTCGCTTTCGGGAAAGAGCCGCACCGCACGATCAAGATTCGTCGCGGCGGCAACGGGGGTGTCGACAAGGTGCGCCAAACCAAGCAAGTACGGCCAGCGCGGATCGCGCGGCGCGATCGCGGAAGCTTGCGCAAAGCACTCGCGCGCTTCGGCGCGCACTTCGTGAGCGAGCAGCACCATCCCCATCCGACCTCGCGCTTCGGCTGAACGAGGCGCGCGACGGATGGAGTTTCGCGCTTCCTCGATGGCCGCGGCAATGACTGGATCAAAGCCGGCAGTGTTTACGCTGATTGCAGGCGGCGCTGCGTTCCTCCAAACCTGCCACCCCAAAACACCAACGGCGATCAAGCCCACGAAGGCGGCCCACCATGGCCAAGGGCGGTGGACCGGAGCCGTTGAGGTCGCCTTCGGCATTCCCTTTTGAACATTCGATCGGCCCTTCGCTTTTGACTTCGCGCTCATTGGCCAGCGCCGGAGTTGACTGCAAATCCGACGGTTTGCCCAGAACCTTTTCGAAGCGTAATGATCTGATCCGCCGTCACGCCGGGGAACTTTTCTTCGCTCCCGTCCGGCCAGATCACCTGAATATCTTCGACCTGAGTTGCCGCACCGAGTCCAAAGTGGGCGCGAGGATCGTTGCTGCAGAGATAACTTTGGGAGGGATTGACCCAGACGGTTTGGCGGCGTCCGCCAGCATTGATCGTGACCTCAGCACCGTAAGCGTCGCGGGCCCCGAACTTCGGTTCGACGACGCGCACGATCAGCCAATGGCCGCGTGGAGCGACGTTGCGATACACTCGGGCAGAAGCGGCAATTCGGGTGACGACGAAATCGAGTCCGCCGTCATTGTTCAGGTCACCTGCCGCCAAACCTCGCGCCACGGCCGCAGTGCCGCTAAATGCCAGGTTGCTATCCGATACATCGGCGAAAGTTCCCTTGCCGTCATTGACGAATATTTGGCTCCGTTGCTCGTAACCATTCCAGAAGGGATCGGAGTTGGCCTTTCCGTTGGGCGCGGAATCGATGGTGAGCCTCTTAATGCCGCCGTTAACGACAAGCAGATCGGGAGCGCCATCATTATTGACATCGCTGAAGACCGTCCCAAATCCCGTGCCGCGCCAAGCAGACGCTGCCACCCGCGAAAGCGAGGTGCGATCCTGAAAATAGCCGCGTGGTCCGTGCTTCCAAAGCGCGTGAGTCTCGGTGCTCAAGTGCGTGACGAAAATGTCAAAGAGGTTGTCGCCGTCAGCATCCCCCATCGCGATGCCCATGTTGGCTTGCACAGCGCCCATTTCGTTATAAGCGATGCCGCGAATCCCGGCTTCTTCCGTGAACGTCCCATTGCGTTGGTTGATTAGCAGCCAGTTGACGTGCCCGTCATTGGCGATGAGCAAGTCCGGCCAACGATCTCCGTTGGCGTCACCGCAAACCACCCCCAAGCCCGGGCCAGCGAGTTTTCCCAGACCCGCGCTCAAGGTCACGTCTTCGAATCGAATCGAATCGGCTTGGTTGGGAAGGTTGCGGAACAAACGCGGAATTGTCCCCGGAAAGCCGGAAGGCCCGCAATACCCTTGCTTGCCCTGGGCGTCCGGACATTTCATGGAAGGCGAGTAGTCCACGTAATTAACGACAATCAAATCGAGCCAGCCGTCCCGATCATAATCGAGGAACGCCGATGACATACCCCAGTGCGGATTGTCGAGCCCCGCTTCACGCGTGATCTCGGCAAACTTGCCTTCGCCACGATTGTGGAACAATCGCACCCGATCGTACTCGGTGATGAACACGTCGGGTTTGCCGTCGTTGTCCACATCGCCGACGGCCACGGCCATTCCGCGTCCCGGAAGGTTCAGGCCACTTCCATCACTGACATCACGGAAGGCCCCGTTGTTTTCTTGATGAAACAATTGATGCTTGGCTGGAGAATTCGTGCCGCCGTTCTGCAATAAGAACAGGTCCATCCGCCCGTCATTGTCGAAGTCAAAGATGGCTGTTCCTGACCCGAGCGATTCCGGCATGAAATAAGTTCCCACAGTTCCCACGTCATGGAGAAAGTTCACCCCGACCGCTTCCGTTGCATCTTCGAGCCATGCGAGCTGGGGTTTCGCAATCGGCAGAGCGGCCGAAGGTGTTGAAGGCAGAGAAACTTCGGTCTTTCCGCAACCGCTCCCGGCGAACGCCAGAACGCCTAGCAAGCTTGAGCACAAAATGGTTTGGAACTCTGGGGCGGCAGGGAAAGATTTCGGCAATCGGGGAACGTTTGAGCTGTTGGACATGTGAATGGCAGCTTTGACAGCGTCATAGGCAACCAAAGACGCAAGTCGAAGTCAAACTGCGCTTCAAACGTGCGTACGAGGAAAACTGTCAGTTGGGAGCGCGGTTCCTATTGCGCTTCGGCATCTGGAGGCGGACTGAAGTCCGCGGTCCTGTGCGTGCTTGGAGTTTATTTATGGCTGAACTGCGGGAAGGCTTAGAACGGGGGTGAGATGCGCATTTTTTGATTTTTTTGGGCGAACCGCAGGATTTTGATTGCCAACTGACCAGAATTAGTTTTTTATTTTGGTTTACACGGCCCATGCCTTACAAATGGACGCTTAGAGCGCCAGCCTTTGGCCTTCGGTGTGCCGTTTGCAAGGCTGCACAGCAACCTCAACCCAGAGAAACGCATGTCCCTCAAAGTCCTAGCAGCCCTGTCTGTCCTGAGCATCGCCAGCTCTGCGCTGGCGCAGGTCAATATCCCGGCAACCGCCTCCGTAAATGCGCCGCTCACCACGGCTGGCGGCCATCTCGCAGGCGCATACTGGAAGCGCCCGGTCAATACGATTCCGACCAATGGCGCGAGCAACTCAACCAACCGCATCGACAACCAAATCGCCGGCATGGGGACTCCGACCGGCACGTTCCAGGCCACGCGCTTTGTTTATCTTGGGAATGATCTCACGCCGGTCCGGGTTTGGCTCACCAACGACCTGTCGTCTTACGTCGGTCCCACCAATGATGTCTTCAATCTGGACGACGGCGCATTTCGTTTCAGCGGCTTCATTAATATCACCAATGCTAGAACCATAAACCTCGGGACCACCTCCGATGATGGTTCGCGGATTACCATCGCCGGCATCGACGTTATCAACAACGACAGCGGCCATGGCGACGCCACCGTGGATGCCAATGTGGTCTTCAGCGCAGCCGGTCTTTATCCGATTGAAATCACTTTCTTCAACGGCGACTGGACCAGCGACGGCGCCGGAGCCAACCTGAGTCATTCCGGCAATCCAGACCCCGGCGTACATGGCGGGGCCAACTTTCGCCTGCGATTGGGCGGCGCCGATATTACGACCGCCGGAGCCTCGAGGCTTCTTTACGCCTCGGCCCCATCCGTGCATATACCTGCGAAGCTTTCGGTCAATCCTCCCCTCACGACGGCTGGCGGAAGCCTCAATGGCGAATATTGGAAGCGCGGCGTTAACACAATCGCAACCGACGGCGCCAGTAACCCCAATAATCGCATTGATGGGCAGATCAGCCGTTTTGGTCCACCAACCGGGACGTTCCGAGCGACGCGGTTTGTTTACTTGGGAAATGACCTTACACCCGTAAGGAATTGGCTGACCAACGATCTCTCCTCTTACGTTGGGCCTACCAATGACGCCGCTAATCTCGATGACGGGGCCTTCCGCTTCAGCGGTTTCATCAATATCACCAATGCCGGCACGGTAAGGCTCGGGACCACCTCCGACGATGGCTCGCGTATCACGATCGGCGGCATCGACATCGTTAACAATGACAGCGGCCATGGAGACGCTACGGTGGATGCGAGCGTGTACTTTTCCGCGGCTGGGCTCTACCCGATTGAGATCACCTTCTTCAACGGCGACTGGACCAGTGATGGCGTCGGCGCCAACCTGAATCATTCCGGCAGCACAGACCCAAGGGTTCATGGTGGCGCCAATTTCCGCCTGCGCCTCGCCGGAGCAGACATTACAGCTGCTGGCGCGGCCCGATTGCTCTATCCAACAGCTCCTGTCGTGGCGATTCCCGCAAAACTCGCAGCGGGTCCAGCGCGAGCCGCTGGTGGCGGCAGCCTCAATGGCGAATATTGGAAACGCGGAGTCAACACAATCAAAACCGATGGCGCTACCGTTGCCACCAACCGAATTGACACGCAAATCAACGGTTTTGGCCGGCCCACAGGCAAATTCCAGGCGACCCGGTTTGTTTACCGTGGAAATGACCTGACGCCTGTCCGGACCTGGCTGACCAATGACTTCGCCTCGTACATCGGCCCGACCAATGACGCCACCAACCTGGACGACGGCGCGTTTCGTTTTAGCGGCTTCATCAATGTGGCTGGTCCCGGCGCCGTCAGGCTAGGCACGACCTCCGATGATGGCTCGCGGATTACGATCGGGGGCATTGACGTCATCAACAACGATAGCGGGCACGGCGACGCTACGGTGGACGCCAACGTGGTCTTCAGTGCGGCCGGTCTTTATCCGATTGAAATCACCTTCTTCAACGGCGATTGGACCAGCGACGGCGTCGGCGCCAACCTGAACCATTCCGGCAGCGCGAATCCTGGCGTGCATGGCGGCGCCAATTTTCACCTGCGCATTGCCGGAGCGGATGTGACGGCCTCGCAAGCACAAATGTTCCACTCGGTCGGCCCTGCCACCGCCGGACCCGCCGAACTCGGAAAAGTCGTCAACGGTTTTCAGGACGATTTTACCAGCGCGACCCGCGATCCGGATTGGCAGGCATTCGGACCTTCCGGCGACCGATATGACCAGGCGAATGGCATTCTGTACATCAGCACGAGCGTCGGGGATCCGAACCATCTCCTTTACACAAAGGCAGGGTACAGCAACGACGTCCAAGAAGTCCTCGCACGCGTCCGTGCGCCGGTCTTTCAAGACAACCACGATTACTCACGCGGCGGTCTTGCCGTTGGCGTAGGAACCAACAGCCAAGGATTGAACCTGCACTTCCGGAGCAGCACCCAAGATGGCGTGCCCGGACGTCAATTCAAATTGCTGGATGATCTCCGAGCCTGGGGACCGGCCGGATTGAGAACAAACGTTCCGCCTCATTACACTCCGGGCTGGACGAACAATGTTTGGTACTGGTTGCGCGTTCGGCTGGACCCATTGATGGACAAGACCAATACCTTGTTCGCAAAAGCCTGGGCCGCGGATGGCGTCACTGCGGAGCCGGCCAACTGGCAGTTGGCGTGGCGCGACGCAGCCATCCCGAAGCCGGTCCGCAGAGGGTTTGCCGGCTTGACTGGATCAAGCGTGGACAACGGCGGCAACGGTCTGGGCCGGCTCGAAGTAGATTACGTCCTGATCAAGGCAGATGGCTTGCCGCAAACCAGGGTGGCTTTCTCGCCGACAGGACCAGCGCCGACAACTCCAAGATTCACCGGCATCGTGCCAGCCCCAAACAACAGACGTCAGTTTGTCTGGATCGGTGCGGCCACTCTCGAGCAAGCTGACAACATAACCGGACCGTGGACCGCCGTGCCGACAGCCTCTGCGACCGGCGTTGTCACGCCAAACACACCTAGAAAATTCTATCGGCTAAAGCCGTAAGCGCCTAAGCGAACCTTGTTGAGCAAGACCGGATCGAGCAAGCGCTTGGTTGGTTCCCGCGATGGAACACGCGCCCCATCTCCCACACGTTTGGCTACAAAGCAAACGGCGCTACCACACGTGGCGATAGAGCTGGATGATGTCCTCCATGGAAGGGACAAGTGGGTTATTTTGCGGGCTCCCTGAGGCGAGGGCGGCTTCCGCCATCGCAGGCAATTTCGCTTCAAAGACGTCCGGCCCTGCTTTGATAAAATCGCGCAAACGGCCGATTCCGAGCCGCGCATTCAAACCTTCCAAATAGTCCGGAAGCGCGGTGGCCGCGGCTTCATCCGCCGCATCGCTCGCCGCCGCGCCGGCAAGTCGCGCGACATGCGCATAACGAGGCACGGCGCCTCGCCGCGACCATCGTGTGATCTCCGGCAGCAGCAGCGCATTCGACAATCCGTGCGCCAGATGAAAAATTGCGCCAATCGGACGGCTCATGCCGTGCACCAAGCAAACGCTGCTGTTCGCGAAGGCCATGCCGCCGAGACAAGCCGCGAGCATCATGGCCTCGCGCGCAGTCCGATTATTAGGTTCTTGCCAGGCCGTGAAAAGATTAGCAGCAGTCAGCCGAATGCATTCGGCCGCGAGCGGATCGGTCAGGGCGTTTGCCTTGCGCGACACAAAAGCTTCGATGCCATGGGTCAACGTATCGACGCCCACGTGCGCGGTGAGCGAAGCAGGCATGGTCAAGCTCAGTTCGTAATCGACGAGCGCCACCCGCGCCAGAAGATGAGCGTCCAACATCATCATCTTTATGTCGCGTTCCGTGTCTGTGATTACAGCCACTTTAGTGACCTCACTCCCAGTTCCCGCCGTTGTCGGAATTAACAGCAGCGGCAGCCCCGGCTTGGCAACGCGATGATAGCCCGCAAATTCGCGGATGGGCACGTCGTTTGTGGCTGCGACAGCAATGACCTTAGCCGCGTCCATGGGACTTCCCCCGCCCAGACCGATCACAAGATCGCATTTCTCGTTTCGAAGCAACGCAAGGCCATCGCAGACATTTTTGTCCGTTGGGTCCGGCTGAACGCCCGCGAACACCGCGACCGAAACATTCGCGGCCGCCAGCTGTTCTGTACAGCGTGCGGCCAATCCAGTCCGGGCCATTGTGGCATCAGTGACGATCAATGCGCGCCGACCGCCAAGCCGCCCGACCTGAGTCGCGAGTTGCCGGCTCGCGCCGCCTCCGATCAGAATTGTGGAAGGAACGTTGAATTGCGCCTGCATGGTCACCAGCCTTGCTTGCGCATGTAGTCTTTATCCCAGCGACTCAGCACAACCTTTTGTCGCGTGTAGAAACAAATCCCTTCCATGCCTTGGACATGAAGATCGCCAAAAAACGATTCGCCCCAGCCGGCAAACGGAAAAATCGCCATCGGCGCAGGAACGCCGACGTTAATGCCAACCATGCCGCATTGAACGCGTCGCGCAAATTCGCGCGCTGCGCCACCGTTGCTGGTGAAAATCGTTGCGCCGTTCCCATAAGGAAGCTGGTTCAGCCAAGTTAATGCTTCGTCCAGCGACGCCGGCCGCGCCAGTGAGAGCACCGGGCCGAACAGCTCTTGGCGAAAGAGCAAACGCTCCGGAGTCACGCTGTCAAACAAGGTTGGACCCACAAAAAAACCGCGCTCTGGAATGCCACGACGTCCGTCGCGGACTAAGTTGCCCCCGGCGCTCGCCTCGCGACCAATCACACCGAAAAGCCGATCACGTGCCACACCGTCAATGACCGGCCCCATGCCTGCAGCGGCATTCTGAGAAGTATCATACAGACGCAACGCTTCCATCGCAGCCAACGTGCGCTCGCGGGCTTCATCCGCCGCCGTTCCAACGCCCATCAGAATCGACCCGGCCATGCAACGTTGGCCAGCGCAGCCGAAAGCCGAGCCCATGATTGCGCGCACCGTTGGGTCCCACTCAGCGTCTGGCAACACGAGCAGAACGTTTTTTGCGCCGCCCGCCGACTGCACACGTTTGCCATGTTCGGTTGCCAACTGATAGACGCGTCGCGCTACGCCGGTAGATCCGACGAAGCTAACGGCGCGCACTTGCGGATGGCGGCAAAGTCCTTCCACGACCTCTTGCCCGCCGTGAACAACATTAAGGACGCCTTCAGGCAGCCCAGACTCTTGGAAAAGCGCGGCCAGCCGGTTCGCGGTGAGCGGGACTTTTTCACTCGGCTTGAGGACGAATGTGTTGCCACAGGCGATAGCGAGCGGAAACATCCACATTGGAACCATCGCTGGAAAATTGAACGGCGTGATTCCGGCGCAAACGCCCAATGGTTCGCGCCAGGTCAAGCTGTCGAGCTGTTCAGCAATCTCAGGCAGGCTTTCGCCCTTGAGCAGGTGCGGAATGTTGCAGGCAAATTCGAGAACCTCCAAACCTCGCGTGACATCACCACGCGCCTCTTCGAGAGTCTTGCCATTTTCGAGACAGATCAGCCGGGACAAGTCGTCGAAGTGCTCCCTCAAGCGCTGCCGGCAATCAAAGAGAATTTTCGCTCGTCGCGCGGCGGGCGTTCGAGACCAGGCAGGAAACGCTTTCTGCGCCGCCGCAACCGCCATTTCCAAGTCAGCCAAACCGTTCATCGGCGTCTGCGCAATGACTTCGCCAGTCGAAGGATTGTGCACTGGACTGAAGACCGTGCTCGAACTCTGTCGCCACTCGCCCCCAATGAATAAAGGAACTACCTCCGCGATCCGGAGCGCTCTGTTCGTGGACATGAGCTGATGGATACAAGCGGGCGCGTCGGTTGGAAAGACGGATTTTGATTCTTAGCGGACTCCCCATGAACCTGAACGTAGGATAGGCGTCCCGCCTGTCCAGCATTTGCGTACACCAAGAGCATAGACAGGCGAGACGCGCTGTCCTACCAGGTTCATGGTCCCAGTGCGTGTTACGAGAACATCGATGCTCCCCATGAACCGGAGGGCCGTTCTCCGACCCGGCAACGTCACCCTGCGAGTCTGGCCGGGCCGGAGGCCGGCACTCCAATCCTGGGTCATGGTCCCAATGGGTGCACAATTTGACTGGAAGGCTCCCCATGAACACGATAGGGGCAGGGACAGCTTGTCCCCGTATTCCGACGCTACCGCACCGGGGACAAGGTGTCCCCGCCCCTATCGCGTTCATGGTTCTCATACGTGTCCCAAAGAAATCGAGCCTCTCCATAAACCTGCTGCCGCAAACTCGGGTTGGAAATGGCGGCGCTCTGCCGAGACGCCGCTACGGGAAAGGTTCAGGGCGCGCTTCCCAGAAACCGCAAAAGTGCATAGCCTAGATAACACCGAGACTGCCAAGCCAGAAAGCTTGCGCAGCCTAGGCAGCGCTATGGACAAAGGCACAGGTCGGTTGCTCATTCTCGTGACGGCGTTTTTGGGTTGGTTCTTTGCGGGCGTACTCATGTCAACATCGTCGCTGTCGATGCGCTCGGCGGCGATCGATTTGCTCTCACGAACTGGCGTCATCAATCTGACGCGTTACACCGAGCTGAACCGCGTTTTACAGGAACGCGATAAGAAGCTTGATTCGAGCCTTGCCAATGAAGATTTCAAACTCTTGAAAAGCTGGCGCAGCACCGTCCAAGCGTGGTTTGCCTATTATCAATGCGCCTTCTTGTTTGGTGCGGCCGCTGGCGGCTTCCTCTTCGGGCGCTTGGGTGATTCCATCGGAAGGTCCAAGGCCATGGCCGTCAGTATCCTCTGTTATTCGGTTTTCCCCGGAGCCGCTTATTTCGCACAAACGCCTCTGCAACTATTGGTGCTTTGGTTTCTTGGAGCGCTGGGCGTTGGCGGTATGTGGCCGAATGGCGTCGCGCTGGTCTCCGAAACATGGTCTCAGTTATCACGCCCATTGGCGGCAGGCATTATCGGAACATCAGCCAATATTGGCATCTTTGCGCTGGCAACAATTGCCACCCGTACACACGTCACGCCCGACCATTGGCGATGGACGATGCTGGTCTGCGCTTCGGCGGTAGTACTTGGCCTCTTCGTGCTCGCGATTGTCCCAGAATCGCCGCGCTGGCTTGAAGCCGGAGCTTTGAAATCCGCCGTAACTCAACCAGGAATTTCGACGTCGGAGATCTTCCAGCGGCCATTCCTCTCGATCACATTGGTTGGAATCGCGTTGGCGACAATTCCGATGATCGGCGGCTGGGGCAGCGCCAATTGGATGATCCCGTGGGCTGGCGAAGCAGGTGAAAGCGCGAACCCGCCGAATCCCTACCTTCAAGCACAGGTCGGTCAGGCTCGCGCTTTGACGGGCATTGTTGGCAGTTTGTTGGGCGGCGTGCTGGGGAGCGTCTTCGGGCGTCGGCGAGCGTATTGCCTGGTCAGCCTCGCAGCCTTGTTCTGCGCGCAGTACGCCTTCTGGTTTACCGTTCCGACCGATGCATCATTCCTGTTTTGGGTGAGCGCCTTGGGCTTTTTTAGCGGGATATACTTTGGGTGGCTGCCGTTGTTTTTGCCCGAGCTTTTCCCGACGCGGATTCGTTCTACAGGCGCCGGTGTGAGCTTTAACTTCGGCCGGATTGTAACCGCGGCAACGGTCTTCGGAACTGGCGCGTTGATGTCTTACTTTGGCGGCGATTACGCACGCATTGGGCGCATCACAAGCCTTATCTACGCGGTAGGGCTCGCAGCAATTTGGTTCGCGCCAGATACGAGCCGTCGTCAGTTAGAAGATTGAGCCACGAGGATCAATGATGAATGTCGAAGGACCAATAACGAAAGAATGACGAATTTCGAAATGACTAATCTGTGTTGCCTTCTCTAACAAAAGAGACGAGAACAAAGACGATGTTGCGGCTTGCGTTAGTTGGCGATCACCGTGTTGGAGCTACTTATGCGCGCATTGCGCCACGCCTGCGCAAGGCGCGATTTACAGCAATTGCCGATAGCGACGGAGCTACCGCCCAAGCTTTGGCTGCCTTGATTGGGGCAGAAGTTTGGGCGGAGGATTTCGACACATTGCTGGCCAAGCACCACGGATCATTTGATGCCATGCTGCTTCATTCGGCGAGTCGCTTTAAGGAGCAACATGGCGCAAGAGCAGCTCAGGCAGGGAAACACATTCTCTGCCAAAGTCCCATGGCTCTTTTTCGGCACGAAGCCGCTGAAATTATCTCCGTTTCGCGAGCCGCACGCATCTGCTTAATGATCGGACAGGACTTGCGATTTGCCCCAGCCATCCGAGTCGTGAAAGAGAATGGTGAAAGCGGCCGACTGGGCGAGCCGGGCCTCTTGCGAATCCATCGCTGGCAAGCATCTGAGTGCAGTCCCGGTCTATCTGACATTCTCCCCTGCGATCGTCCGGTCGCCAACCCCTTGTGGCCACTGCTTCCGGAAATCGATCTTGCTTGCTGGCTGTTCGGGCGCGGGCCGGAAATTGTTTACGCGACCGCGCGGCGTGAGGAGAAGCCAACGAACACCCGAGGCTACGTCCAACTGCATCTTGGCTTCTCTGACGGAGGCATGGCTTTGATTGATTACGCAGAGACATTGCCGAAGGACGACGGCTATTTCTCGCTCTCCTTGATTGGCTCTAAAGGAGCGGCTTATGCCGACGATCATCATAACATGCAGCTCTTGTTCACCGGCGGCCCACCAGTGGCGCTCAAGACTCTTCAAGGCGACCTGCATCTGCTGGCGCAATTGCAAGAGTTCGTCGAAGCTGTCGAGCAACGCCGCGAACCGGCCATCGGCGGGACCGACGGCTTGCGAATGATCGAGGTCGTCGAAGCTGCCGCCCGATCGCTTGCCATTGGCGATTCGGTACGCTGCCTTGAGGAGCAAGCCGAAGACACTTTGACCCCCGCCTAAATGAAGCGCTTTCGCTGTGCCGTCCTCAGTGTCATTAAACACGATTATATCGCGCGGGGCGTAACGGCACATCCACGATTTGAGGTGACGGTCGTAGCGGACGATGCGAGCCAGCCGGATTGGGTTCACGAACGCAATCAGAAATTCGCGGATGAGTTTCGGATTCCGTATGTCCGCGATGTCGAACGAGCTTTGGCCGAATACGGCGTGGAAGTAGCGGTGGTCAGTTCAGAAGCGGAACGGCATTGCGATTTGAGCGTGCGAGCGGCCAACGCGGGCTTGCACATCGTCCAGGACAAGCCAATGTCCAATCGGCTTTCCGAGTGCGATCGCGTGGTGGAAGCAGTCGAGCGAAACCGCGTGAAGTTCCTCATGTGGAACCGGAACTTTCTTCCAGCCGTGGTCCACGCCCAGCAAGTCATTGCCTCCGGAGCTATCGGACAGCCATGGGCCATTCATGTTGATTTCTACTTCTCCAAAGATGCCGGTCCGCCTAAAGGTTCACGCAAGCCGGGCGACCCGCCGATCAATTGGCTGCAATATCAGATTGCGGCGCACGCGGACGGTTCCGATGGCGCACTCGGCCGCGAACCGATCGGCGAGCTTCAAAACGAAGGTATCTATCCTTTGGCCTACATTCGCTGCTTGACCGGCGCTAACGTTCGGCGAGTTTTTGCGCGCACGACTGCTCATTTTCATCAAGTCAATGTGGACAATGGCGTTGACGACCTCGCGACCGTCACGTTAGAGATGGAGCACGGTCTCCTGGGCAGCCTCTGTGTTGGACGCATCGGAGCTGCGAGCCACCCGGACATTGGCGAGATCAAGATTCATGTCCTCGGAACAGCCGGCGCGTTGGTCATCAGCGAAGCTCGCCCCGAAGTGGCCGTCTATTATCGCGGCCAACCGGAGAAAGAATTTCGCCATCGACGGGTGGCCATCGACAACGATTATCTCTTGATGGAAAACTTTGCACACGCCATTGATACCGACAGCGAGACGATACTCGACGCCCGAGCCGGACGAGCGATTTGTGCTATAACTGAAGCGGCGTTGAAATCGAGCCGGCTTGGCAAACCTGTTAACCTGTCGGCGCGCTGAGCACGATTCCTGATCGCGATCTTGCTCCCTCAAGGAACTCAAAGGATCAAGATCATGAGCGAGATCAAGAATCGAGAAACCTGTCAGGCGAGCGGTTCGGTTTCGTGCGATTCGTTGAGATCACGAACGCTCGTTAGACATCTAGAGTTACAACTATGAAAGGTCGAGAGATTCGCCAGGCATTGCACGAAGGTCAGTTGATATTTGCAACATGCGTAACCGCTCCGTCGCCGCGCTGGCCGGAATTGCTCAAGCAAGCGGGCGTGGACTTCGTGTTTATCGATACGGAACACATTCCGCTCGGTCGTGAAACGTTGGCATGGATGTGCCAAACGTACGCCGCTGCGGGGATTCCACCGGTGGTTCGAGTTCCTTGTCCGGACCCGTTCGAAGTGGCGAAGGTCCTCGATGCCGGGGCGCGCGGTGTTATTGGTCCATACCTCGAGACCGCGGAACAAGTTCGGACATTGGTTGGCGCCGTCCGCTGGCGTCCGCTCAAAGGACAAAGGCTTCAGGATGCACTGGCCGATCCAAACAGCTTGGAACCGGAATTGCGTCAGTATCTTGAAACCCGCAATCAGGACCTTCTCTTGATCGCGAACATAGAAAGCGTGCCGGCGATTGAGAAACTCGACGAGATGCTTTCCGTCCCAGGACTCGATGCCGTGTTGATCGGGCCGCACGATCTGTCGTGCAGCCTGGGCATCCCGGAACAGTACGGCCATCCGCGCTTCGACGCGGTGGTTGGCAGAATCTTTGGCAAAGCGCGCCAACGAAAACTTGGAGCTGGCATCCATTTCTGGGAAGGGATCGATCGTGAAATCGCATGGTCGCGTGCCGGCGGCAATCTCATTATGCACAGTTCGGACATATCGCTCTTCGGCGGCGGGCTAAAACGCGATCTGGACGAACTGCGAGCAATGTTGGGCAGCGCAGGACGCACGGGTAATGACTCAGCAACGACTATTGTCTAGCGTGAAAGAAGTCGGCGCTACGACAAAGAGGTCCGGCAGCAAGCCCGATGCTGGCACTCGCAAGACGCGCCCAACTTAGAACTGGAACGGTCCTTCGCAAATACTTTCGCGGACGGGGCGGCGGCCAGTCAAGGTTTCCCGCTCCCGCAATTCAGGTGGAAGGTCATTGGGGTCGCCAGGCCGTCCCAACGCGAACATAGCGGCAACGGCAAACTCATCTGGCACTCGCAGGACCGTGCGGACCTTTTCAAAATCGAAACCCGCCATGCCGTGGGACACCAACCCCATGGCAGTCGCTTGAAGCGCGAGGTTTTCCCAAGCTGAACCGGTGTCATAAAGATGCACAGGATTCGGTTTGCCATTTCGCGTGAATGTCATGCGCGCTAGCACTACCCCCAACACGGCGGCACGCTGACACCATACCTGATTGGCTTCTATTAACAGGTCAAAGAATAGCGGCCAGTGTGGCGTATCGCGACGCGCATAGAGGAAACGCCATTCCTGTTCGTTGTAGGTTGATGGCGCCCAGCGCGCGGCTTCGAACACCCTGAGCAATTCTTCCTCGGTCAAAGGCTCACCGCTCATCGCGCGAGGCGACCAACGACGAATAAAAAGGCGTTCAATTGGATAGTCGGCTTTCCGGAAGTCTTCGGGATGCGGCAGGTTGCTCATGGACCCAATGTCGGTTCCGGAGGAACGTTTGCAAGAGATTTCCGGACCTCAATTGAGGAGTGACCTTCTCGACCGGGCGCACGAACCAATTCGAGAAGACGCGCGGACTCGGCGGTCCGCGCTTCTGTGACCGGGTTAGTCGCTCAATGGCGGGAGATCTCCTTACAGTGGACAAGGCGGAGAAACCTCCGGCGTCGCTTGACCAGGCGAGGCCGAAGGCGCGGTTGGATCGGCCTTTCGCGTCTTAACGCCATCAGCAAATCGTTCGGCAGCTTCCTTGCCTCTCGCAGCGCCGTCGCGAACACCTTCGTTCAAGATTTCGGGCGCGAATTCTTTCACGATGGCGCAAGAAGAACGGTCGCAAAAGTGGTCCCAAAACCAAGCCAATAGGTTGCGTCGGCAATCGCTGCTTTGACTTTCGGAGCCGCTTCCTCGGCTAGGCGCTTGGCTTGTTGCGCTCCATCATGCAGAGCCGAGCGAAATGACTCAAACGGTGCACGGGTCGATTTCGACTCAGTATTGGTCGCCTCGTCGTGGCCGGTTTGTGTTTGCTCCCGCTGTTCTTGGTTAGGTTGTGATGACTCATTCATAATGTTCCTATTCGTTGATGAAATTCTTTATGGGTAATTTACTCTGCTCGCCAGTACAAGTCCGCGACGAATTTATATTTGATTAAGTTCTTGCCAGTCCCAAGCGGCTATTTAGGGTTGCGCAGCATGTCCACTGGAAAACCACTCGACAAAGGTGTTCTCGACGCATTGCGCGCCTGGAACACACCCTCAGCTTCCAACGCCATCGAGCTCTTCAAACTCCGGCCGCGCAACAAAGGTTTCATGTCGCCGGAAATTCGTTGCCTGTTTCCGGACCTTGGCGTGATGGTCGGTTACGCGGTGACCGGACGTTTTGCAGCCGATCAGCCCGCGAAAGAGCCTGGATCAAGGTTCGAATTCTGGAAACGCATTCTCGAACTTCCTGAGCCGCGTATTGCCGTCATGCAGGATATCGATCATCCGCCCGGCGTGGGCGCATATTTCGGTGAGGTGCAATCGACGATTCACAAGCGGCTGGGATGCATTGGCGCTATTACCAATGGACACGTGCGCGACCTCGACGAAGTGCATCCGCTCGGTTTTCACTATTTCGCAGGTGGAGTTTGCGTCTCGCACGCATACGTGCATCTGATCGATTTTGGCGCCCCCGTCGAAGTCGGCGGCGTCACCGTGCATACGGGCGATTTGATCCATGCGGATAAACACGGCGTCTTAATTGTTCCGAAGGAGATTGCGCATGAAGTGCCCGAGGCAGCGGCGAAAGTGGCCGAACGCGAACAACGCATTATCTCGCATTGCAAATCGCCGGACTTCTCGTTGGAAGAACTCAAAAGGCGCTACGAATCGTGAGCCACTCGATCGTTTCTGCCGACGCGCTTTTGAGTTTCTGCGTCGCATGCTTCAAGAAACTCGGATTGAATTCCGAGGACGCCCAAATCACGGCCGAGAACCTTGTCTTTGCCAATCTGCGCGGTGTGGATTCACATGGCGTCATTCGGCTCAAAGTGTATGCGGACCGCCTGGAAGCGGGCGGCTTCCGCGTGCGATCGAACCGGCGGATCATCTCGGAGGGTGATGCTTTCGCATTGATGGACGCCGATCATGGTGTGGGACAAGTGGCCGGCCTCGAGGCGATGCGATTAGCAATAGGTAAAGCAGAAAAGGCTGGCGTGGGCTTTGTCGCGGTCAAGAACAGCAATCATTTCGGCGCGGCCGCCTTTTACGCCTTGCGAGCCGTCGAACGCGGGATGATCGGTTTGGCCGCAACGAACGCGGGAGCCAGCATGGCGCCAACAGGCGGACGCGTCGGAAGGCTGGGCAATAATCCCGTTTCGATTGCGATTCCGTCTGGCAAATACCCACCAGTCGTGCTCGACATGGCGACCGGCGCGGTAGCGTGGGGCAAGATTTTCGTCGCCCAACAGGAGAACAAGAAGATTCCGACCACGTGGGCCTTGGACAAACACGGGAATCCTACCGATGATCCAAATGCCGCGGCCCAAGGCGGCTTGATTCAGCCTTTCGGCGGATACAAGGGTTACGGGCTGAGTTTTTTGATTGATATACTGACCGGTGTACTTTCGGGCGGCGGATTCTCGACACATGTGAAGTCACTTTATCAGAACCTGGATTCGGCTTCGCACGTCGCCCAAAGTTTCGCGGCTATCAATATCGCTGGCTTCATGCCCCTCGCCGACTTTCAAAGCCGGGTGGATCAAATTATTGATCTGATGCACCAATGCCCGGCCGCTCCGGGGACCGAGCGCATTTATGTGCCGGGAGAAATTGAACACGAAATGGAACAACGCCGCCGGATTGAAGGCATTCCGATTAACGCGACGCTCAAAGACGAACTCAGCACTTTGGGAGCAAAACTTGGGGTGCCGTTCCCGCTCTGAGCCGGCCGTCAGAATTTCCCATCCCGCACGTCAAAACGTGTTGGCTTGCCCAGCGTGCTGCCGCCGGTTTTCACCCAATGCGCGACCCAACCACAGACCGTGTCCAACGAAGTTGCGGGTTGACCTAACAATCCTGAAAGCCGCGACGTGTTGCTCAACAGCGCGGAATCTGCTTCCTGGCCAACGATGCTGACAGACCGTCCAAGCAATTCGCCGAAACGCAAAGCGATCTTGCGCACGGAAAGAGTCTCGACACCCGTCATGTTGAAAGCGGCGGGAGGCACGGCGGCCAGGTCGAGCGAGCGGACGATCAATTCATTAGCGTCGGCTTGCCAGATACAATTGAAGTAGCCAGTGGTCACGTCGACCGGTTGGTTCGCCCAGACCTTCTGCGCAATTTCGAGAAGCACACCGTAACGCAGTTCGACCGCGTAATTCAGCCGCAATAAGGCGAGCGGCGTCTTGTTTTTACGGGTATGATATTCGAATAAGCGCTCCCTCGCCACGGCTGCGTTGGCGTATTCTCCCAGAGGCGTGAGCGAATCGGTTTCGATCGATCCACCGCTCTGGACGGAGCTGAAAGGATAAACGTTCCCGGTTGAAAGCGCCACGATTCGAGAATTGGCAAAGCGCTCACATACATGCGAAGGAGCGAGCGTGTTCACAGCCCATGTTAACGAGGGATTCTGCTGTGTGCCAAACTTTAGGCCGACAAGATAAATAACGTTCGGCGCGTCAGGCAGCTTTCGGACAGCCTCGCGTTCCAACAGATCGCACGCGATTGTCTCGATCTCTCGTTCGTCCAGCCATTGCCGCGCCGGCGTTCCCGAGAATCGGCTGGCCGCGATGATCTTCAAATTGTGACCTGTCGCCGCAGTGGCCCGCTGAACTAGAACGGCTAGCGACGGTCCCATTTTCCCTCCGACACCTAAGATCAACAGCGGACTCGGCAATGTCTTTACAAACTCAATGAGTTTCGCCGATGGACGAGTCATGACTTCGCCCAATTCAGCCTCAGAACCGATGTGAGTGGGGAGATCGAGTGTCAGCGTTGAATCCATAACGGAATCGGGGCGTCATGAGACGCTGAAACTTGCATTGGACGCAATGCAAATCTGCGAGAAAGGAATGAATTCAGCCCTCCCCGGCAAACGGGACAACAATCCGATCAATTCGTGACGGAAAAGCCTGCCTTACACTTATTGAGCGGCCTCCGCTGCGCGAACCAGTTTGTTTAGTTCGTCTTCCAAGAGTGCATGGCCGGCGCTTCGAATGATGCCCTTGTGATCAATTAGGTAGAGCGTGGGCCAGCCGCGAATGCCCCATGCTGAGGCAATCGGCCCGCTGGTGTTGCCTCCGTCCCACCAAGAGCGCCAAGTGATGTTTTCCTTTTTCATCACTGCGCGGAACCGCGCTTTGGGATCGCTATTGACGCCAAGAAGCACAAAGGGTTTGCCCTCCAGTTTTTTCACGAGCGACCGCTCGTGTGGGTACATGGCCCGGCAAGGCCCTCACCAATCCCCCCAAAAATCGAGCAACACAACCTTGCCTTTATAGTCGCTCAACTTGAACTTTTTCCCGTCCACGTCCTCACCCTCAATCTCAGGGGCTGGCTGCCCGACCTTCGCCGAAACCGGCTCGGCCGACGCGGCAGTCCTCAAGGCTTCAATATTTCCGCGGACAATACTGACGACTCTGGGCTCGGCGTCGTTGGCTGGGCCGCGCTTAATGGTTAGACGAACGGTTGATCCTTTCGGGCCCTGGATCATCTGCACCACTTCCGCAATCCGCTTTCCCGCTACGTTCACCGGACCTTCGTCGTTCTGGCTGATCGCGATAATACGGTCGTTCGCTTCGATCAGTTTGCTCGAAGCCGCCGGCCCGCCAGGCAAGACCTGCTTGATAACAACGTCCTCTCCCTCCTTCACGATCGAGATTCCAATTCCCGCCTTGCTTTGACCAAAGCAGTGCACCGCCATGAGCAGCCAACCGGCCACCACCAGACATTCCATCTTTCGTATTTTCATAATGACTGCAGGTAAATCCTGCCATCTGTCTGCGAAACGAACTTCCAAACCGTGGACCAGACCACCGCAATTCGCAACAAGAATTGAGCGGAGCAATTTCTCTATCGGGCGTCAATGCACACAAACACGAAGCGATGGCGGAGTCCTGAATTGATTCTTCGAGTGAGGAATGACAGGGTAGGCGTACCTGAAACCGATACCCAAAAAGCGCAAAGAGCGCCGACACAAAATCGTTCGCTCACGCCTCCGCATCCATTGCGGTTCGGACATCGCCATCGGACCTGGCAAAGCCGAACTGCTCGACCACGTGCTCGCGACTGGATCCATTTCCGAAGCTGCCAAACGGATGGAGATGTCTTACATGCGCGCCTGGACGCTTATTAGGACCATGAACGCTTGTTTTAAGGATCCGCTCGTCCGCGCGGTGCGGGGAGGAACCAAAGGTGGGGGAGCAGAATTGACAGAGACGGGTCAACACGTTTTGACGATTTACCACGAAATGGAAAGCGAGAGCTTGAAAGCCGTGCAGTCGGGTTGGGTTGAAATGCTCCGCTATCTCGCGGATTAGGACGATGCACCAAACGGAGAATGTGAGATTGTCGTTATATTTGACAAAAGATAACGATGTCTATATTCCAAAGCGATGTCTCGGCTCAACCAAACCTTTCTTTCGCTCAAGCGGACTGGCTTTACCTTGGTTGAATTGCTGATCGTAATCGCGATCATTGCTATTCTCGCCGGGATGTTGTTGCCTGCTTTGGCCAAGGCAAAGGAGAAAGCGCGGGGCACTCAATGCCGGAACAATCTCAAACAAATTGGTATCGCGTATGCCCTGTATCGGGATGACAACCGCGACATCAATGTTCCCTACCGGTACTGTCCCGATACTCCTAACGATCTCTATGGCAGCACCGCAGGGGTTCCATCTGGCAACGGTCCGAACAACCCGCCGCCAACGGGACCAAACGAAGTTTGGTGGGCGCCCTATGACCCGACTCAAGTTCCCGACCAGCCGCCAGGTCCGGGATTTAAGCCCGGCCTTTTGCATCCTTATTTTGGCGCAACAAACATTTTCAAATGCCCGACCGAGAAACAATGGCAGTGCGGATATGGTATGAATTACAGCGAGGGCAGCCCAATGGTCAGGCCAGATTCGATCGTCACGGAAACATCGGAGCGGCTCGTGGTGTGGGATCATCGGCGCAGTCCGGGTTGTTCCGACTCGCGCTTGGCCGCGCCGCCGCGCCCGCCATGGTTGCCTTTGACAAACACGAGCCATTATCCAACCCGGCACAACGGCAAGATGACAGGTTTGTTTTACGACGGTCATGCCAGTGCGATGAATCCAGTCCGGCTTCGCGTTAAGAACTTCCGCGAACCGGGATCGCTGCCGCCAGTGGCCGAGTTCCCCGGAGAATAGGGCGAGCGCTTTCTCTCTGCTCAGCTTATCTCAGCTTATACTCCGAGTTAAATCGGCATTGTTTCCGAGGCAACTCCTGTCTAACCTGCCGGAGATTGAACGAGGTTATGCGATGGCGAGGAAATGAGCGGGCAGCGAGATTTGGCGGCCAGCCTTACGATGCTCGTCTCTGCGCTTTCACCTTGATCGAATTGTTGGTGGTCATTGCCATCATCAGCTTGCTGGCGTCGATGCTCCTGCCGGCATTGAGCAAGGCCAAAGCGAAAGGGAACCAAAT
This sequence comes from Verrucomicrobiota bacterium, assembly GCA_016871515.1. Lineage (GTDB taxonomy): Bacteria > Verrucomicrobiota > Verrucomicrobiia > Limisphaerales > SIBE01 > SIBE01. The sequence continues at coordinate 26,710 of VHDE01000038.1, read as the reverse complement.
TTATTGTTTGAACAGTCACAAACAACTCGGGCTCGCTACACACTTGTACATTGGAGACAACGAAGAGTGGTTTCCTCCCATTCAAGATAGACTTCCTCAGGGTTTTGAGTCTTGCTGGCGTCCTTACCTGTTCAAGTATGTGGGCGGAAATCCGAGGCTCTATGATTGCCCGACCGAGAAAGAAGAAGTCTATGCCAGTGGCAAGCCACCCAAAGCGAAGGTCGCGAAACCGTCGATTGTCGGTCAGTTCGCTCCCGGTGAAATTGACATCCCAAGCGGGATCGGAGCTGTCAACGTGCATTGGAACCAGGGTGGTGCGCCACCGCCGTTCGGCCGGCCGAGCGGTTACGAAAACAACCTCTGTCGTTGGCCGATGGTCGAAGCGCCATCCAATCTGATCCTATTTGGCGACGGCCACAGTGATGTCTTTGGCGTATGGCCGCAAGACCGCTGGTGGATTTGGAAGGAGGTTGGCAACGCGAACAGCGCCGGATTCAACCGGCTCGCGCAGGGAGACAAAGGAGCTGTCCGGCACAATCGAAAATCGAATTACGCGTTGGCCGATGGCAGCGCCTCTTTTCTCGATCCGGCGCGTATTCCGTGCAGTACCAACCAATGCTGGTGGTCCGCCAAGGCCGATCCGCACTGAGCCGATCCTTGTCCTTCGTCCATGAATTCTCCCAATCTGGCCAAGATCGTCCTCGCCCTAGCGATGTTAGGCGTGGCGGGCTTCTTCTTTTTCCGGTTCCTGCGCGAAGGCGCCCAATCGGAGAAAGCATTCTTCTTCGACTTAAGCGCGCAAAAGCTCTTTACGGCGCCACGAACGGCTGTGCCGCCCATCAAAGGAACCGACGACGCTCAAGAGGACGCTGTCCGCGCCGTGGTTATTTCTGCAAGCGGCGATGCGAGAGACAAATCGTCATGGAAAGTTGCTTACCTGGAAAAGTATTCGGCCGAATTGAAAAAACAAATGGAGGCCGCCCAAGTGTCCGGGAGCTCACCGCAGATGGGCCGGGCTTTAGCGCAGGGCCATCGGTTTGTAAAACGCTTGTCCGATGCGCAATGGTTTTCCATGAATACCGCCGAAGGCGAGAGAATTGTCACCGAATGGACGCAGTCCGCTCAGAATGGCGTCACACCAGTCGTTTGCACTCCGTAAATGAAATCCATGCCGACCAATACAACTAGAGCGATGTCTTCTTTTGCCAACACCAACGATCAAAAGCGGCGGCCCGTCCGCGCGCGTATCCATTCGAGCTGCGCCATTCGAATGGAAGCTTTCGTATTGTTCTGCCTGTTATCGCACGTATCGACCGAGTCAATGCGCGCTGCCATCAGCGGCGTAGAACATGTTGTTGTTATTGGCATTGATGGGTTAAGTCCAAATGGCATTCGAAAAACGCAAACACCTCATTTGAACAAACTCGTTAAGGGTGGCGCCCACACATTTCACGCGCGCGCCGTAATGCCGACAGTCAGCAGCCCGAACTGGGCGTCGATGATTATGGGTGCTGGTCCGGAACAACATGGAGTCACTTCAAACGACTGGGAAACGAACAAGTTTGAAATCACGCCAATATCGGTCGGCTCCGGGGGTATGTTTCCAACGATTTTCGGAGTCTTGCGGGAGCAGCGTCCCGAAAGCGTGATCACGTGCTTCCACGACTGGCAAGGGTTTGGACGACTGTTGGAACGGCACGCCCTGAACAAGATCGAGCATGTTAAGGATGCAATTGAAACAGCAGCGAAAGCGGCGCGCTATTTGAAGGAGGAAAAGCCGCATTTTGCGTTCATCCATTTTGATGGCGTGGACCACGCCGGGCATGGCTTCGGATGGGATAGCTGGCAGTACGATAAGTCAGTTGAGCTGACCGATTCCCTTATTGGCGCGGTGGTGGATTCGATTAATGAATCAGGCGTTGGAGACAAAACTTTGGTTCTCGTCACCGCGGATCACGGAGGCAAAGGTAAAGGGCATGGAGGAGCGACGATGGACGAGATCGAGATTCCGTGGATTATTTATGGCCCGGGCGTGGAAGCTGGAATCGAGATCGAAGCGCCAGTAAATACCTATGACACGGCGGCAACCATAGCTTATGTTTTTGGATTGAAAGCACCATCTTGCTGGATTGGCAAACCTGTTCTCCAGGCTTTCAAAGGTTCAAAAACTCCCCGCTAAACTTTGTGGCCGTTCGTTAGAAGCCCCGCATGAAACACAAGCTCACTTTGCCCACAGCCAAGGATAAGACGTTATTTACCCCAGGACCACTAACCACCAGCCTCTCGGTAAAACAAGCGATGTTACGCGACGCCGGTTCGTGGCACTTCGAGTTCAATGAAGTCGTTGCCAGCATCCGCGACAAGCTTCTCGAAATCGCGGGCGTTTCGAGAGAGACCGGGTTTGAGACAATCCTGATGCAAGGGAGCGGCACGTTCGGAGTTGAAGCCGTTGTTTCGTCGGTCCTGCCACCAAACGGCAAACTGCTTGCCCTGGCTAACGGCGCGTATGGCGAGCGCCTGATCCAAATGGCGTCCCATCTCAGGATCGCGACGAGAGTATTACGAACTCCGGAGAATCAGATTCCTGACTTGGACATGTTACAGAGTGTTCTGTCCGGCGACTCAACGATCACACATGTAGCAGCGGTGCATTGCGAGACGACAACCGGCATCTTGAATCCGATTACGGAGATTGGACGCATCGTCAAGGATCATCAGCGCATTTACATTGTCGACGCGATCAGCAGTTTCGGCGCGATTCCTATCGATCTGGTCAGCTCAGGAATTGACTTCCTAATATCGTCTCCCAACAAGTGTCTCGAGGGGGTGCCCGGTTTTTCGTTCATCTTGGCTCGGCGGGCCGCTTTACTGGCGACCGAAGGCTTTGCCCGTACGTTGAGCTTAGACTTGCTCGGACAATGGAAGGGTTTCGAGAAGAATGGCCAATTTCGTTATACGCCCGCGACGCACACCATCTTGGCATTTCAGCAAGCGCTGCGAGAGTTTGACCTGGAGGGCGGAGTTGCCGGAAGGGCCGCTCGTTATCGAAACAATCACACGGTGTTGCTCGACGGAATGAAACGACTCGGCTTTCGGTCTTATCTAAATCCCGAGGTGCAAAGCTATGTTATCACATCTTTTCACTACCCGACCGATTTCGACTTCCAATTCGACAAGTTCTATCGACGGTTGAGCGACAACGACATGATTATTTATCCCGGGAAGATCAGTCAGGCGGATACGTTTCGCATAGCTTCTATTGGAAGAATATTCGAAGCCGACGTGCGCAGCCTTTTGTGCGCTATAGAGGAGTCTGTAAACGAGCTTTGCGATACGAAAGATGACTTGTGATGCATTTGGGGAATACTATAGATGCATTATGCATCATTTTATTATTGCAATTGACGCTTTAAGATGCTAGTTAATCCGAGCGATGAGAATCACAGTCGACATTGATGAAACTGTATTGGACGAGCTTGTGAAGTTAACGGGCGAGAGCAAGAAGAGTCCAGCGGTGAGTAAAGCCGTCGTCGAGTTTGTCCGGCGTAAGAAGGCTAGCGAATTTGGGCGGATGCTCCGGGAAGGAGCGTTTGATTTCCAGGTAACCAACGATGAAGTCGAAAAAGGGGATTAATGGTTTTAGTCGATTCTTCGGTCTGGATCGAAGCTGGCAGACGCGACGGCAAGCTAGAGGTCAAGGTTGCACTTGAGGCCCTGCTGGAGGAGTACGATGCAGTCTGGTGTGGTCTCGTAAAACTTGAAGTCCTCGGCGCTGCCCGGTCAGAGGAGCGCAAGCGACTCGACGCATACTTCGAATGCATCCCTTGCAAACCGATGCCGGAGGTGGGATGGGAATTTGCGACGCAATGCGCGCGACGGCTTCGGGATCGGGGTCTGACGATTCCGGCAACTGATATTCTCATTGCGAGCTTGGCTGTGACATGGCAATGCCGTGTGTACGCCATTGACCAGCACTTCGATTTGATGGCCCCTGTTTTGGAGCTTCAACTGTACCGGCCCGGTTATGGCGGAAAGTTCAATCCAGGTAATGAAGCCTGAAATTGGAAGCTCAATCGCCCACTATTGTACATGTCATCACCGGCGATAAAACCATTCGAAGTCAATGGCCGTCGTTATGCTCCGCCTGCACGACCCGTGGCAGTGATTTGTCTGGATGGTTCGGCGGACGAGTATTTGAACGCGGCATTGACTCGCGGCAGGATGCCGAACCTCACGAAGCTCGCGGTTCATGGGCATCGGACAATGGCTCGAGGCGCTCTGCCTTCTTTTACCAACGTCAACAACGCTTCGATAATCACCGGTGTTGCTCCATCGGTTCACGGGATCAGCGGCAACTTCTTTCTTGATCCGGCCACAGGAGCCGAGGTGATGATGAATTCGTCGCGATATCTTCGGGCCGAAACCATCGCGGCCGCAGCGGCCCGCGCTGGACGGCGCGTCGCGATGGTCACAGCAAAAGAGAAACTCCGCGATATACTTTCACATGGCTTGGACGGAATTGCGTTTTCATCCGAAAAGGCGAACCAAGCTGAGGAACAGACACATGGGATCTCGAATGTGGAAAAACTAGTGGGCCAGCGCACGCCCCCGATCTATAGCGCGGAAGCGAGTCTCTTCGTTCTCCAGGCTGGAGTGGCGCTCATCAAGCGAGAAGCGGCGGATTTCGTGTACTTATCTCTTACGGATTACATCCAGCACCTGCATGCGCCTGAAGCCACCGAAGCGCTCGCGTTCTACGCTGCGATTGATGAACTCCTGGGCCAGCTGGTTGGACTTGGAGCTGTGGTTGGCGCGACCGCGGACCACGGAATGAACGCTAAACAAATGCTTTCGGGCGACCCAAATGTGATTTATCTGGAAACGTTCCTCCATAAAGAATTCGGGAACGGCGTTCGCGTCATTCTTCCGATTACAGATCCGTATGTCGTTCACCACGGAGCTCTCGGGTCGTTTGCGGTCATTCACCTCTCGGATTTCAAGATGCTCGGTCCGATCAAGGAGAGGCTCATAGAATTTGAAGAAATCACGGAGGTTTATGACCGCAAGACTGCGGCGCGCAAACTCGAGTTGCCGCCAGACCGTATCGGAGACCTTGTCGTCATGTCCAAGCGCGACGTGGTGATTGGCCGCACGCCCGAACACCACGATTTAAGCGCTCTACGCGGTGGATTGCGTTCTCACGGCGGCCGGTATGAGGAAATGGTGCCGTTAATTATTTCGGAACCGTTGAACGCCGAATACGTTGCCAAAGCCGCCAGCGATCCACGGAACTTCGATATTTTCGATTTTGTGACAAATGGGATTCAGTCGTGATCGCCCCATCAGTTCTCATTTTTGGACCAACGGTATGGCGCGTCACTCCGTGCGCGCCGAAACAGGGCCGGAAATTCAAGGCCATTTGCGGCAAACGGCGCGCATGGAGCGACGCGCCCTGCCAAGATCTGCCAAAATGAGAACTGCTGCCTCGCTAGAGTATGAATGACAGCCCAGTCGAACTCGCCTGCTATGTGGCGGGAATCAAGGTTACGTCCAGCAAGACCCTCGTGGTGCGGAGCCCCTATGACGCCGCAGTTGCGGGAGTCGTTGGGTTAGCTGGGCGCGAGCAGACCGAGTTGGCCATTCAGTCCGCTTTGCGCTCACGCGAGTCTCTGAATCGGTTCGAGCGTTCGAGTATTTTGGAACGTGCTCGACAGCGATTAGAGGAACGGCGCGAGGAATTCGCGCGCCTGATTACATCTGAATCGGGCCTTTGCCTCCGTGAGACGCGCTACGAGGTAGGCCGTGCGTTGGATGTCCTACGCTTTGCAACGATGGAGGCACTGCGAGATGATGGGGAGATCTTTTCATGCGACATCTCGCCTCAGGGCAAGGCGCGGAAGATTTTTACCTTCCGCGAACCATTATCGTGCGTTGTCGCAATTACCCCATTCAATCACCCGCTCAACCAGGTCGCGCATAAAGTTGCTCCGGCGATTGCGGCGGGATCGCCGATGATCCTGAAACCTTCGGAAAAGACGCCGCTCACAGCGCTGAGATTTGCCGAGTTGCTCTATGACGCCGGACTGCCCGGCCCAATGTTGAGCGTGCTGCTCGGTCCCACGGCTGAAGTTGCCGAACCGCTCGTGCGCGATTCCAGAGTCGAGCTGGTCACGTTCACCGGCAGCGTCGCGGTCGGCAAACGGATCGCGGAGACGGCGGGCTACAAACGACTGGTGCTGGAATTGGGTGGAAACGATCCGCTAATCGTGTTGGCAGATGCAGACCTCGATCTAGCCGTCCATCTTGCGGCCGAAGGCAGCTATCGCAATTCAGGGCAGCGTTGCACCGCGGTGAAACGCATCCTGGTTCAAGAAAACGTCGCCGACGAATTCGCGCAGCGCCTTGCCAAAAAGACGGAAGGCTATCCATGCGGTAATCCGATGGATGAGGCGACGCGTGTCGGCACTGTCATTGATGAACCAGCGGCAATCTACCTGGAAACCGTGTTACAGGAAGCCCTCGCCGCCGGCGCCAAACTGCTTATTGGCGGTGAACGAAAGGGTGCGCTGTTCGAGCCAACAGTCATTCAAAACGTCCCTCGCAACGTTCGAATGGTGACGTGCGAATCGTTCGGCCCGTTGGCGCCGATCATCAACGTCAAGGACCTCGATGATGCCATTACCGTGGCAAACTCGACACCCTACGGACTTAGTTCTGGCGTCGTCACGAACAGTCTCGACGAAGCCATTAAGGCTGTGAAGCAACTTCGCTGCGGGACGGTAAACGTCAACGAAGTCCCCGGTTATCGCATCGAGAGTTCCCCCTTCGGCGGTATCAAAGAGAGCGGCCTTGGAATAAAGGAAGGGGTGGTCGAGGCAATCAAATCTATGACCACGGTGAAGACGTTTTCGTTGCCATGGTAGGACGCCAGCAAGTCAGGCGCTCTCTCTAAAAGGAGAGTTGCACCAATCGCTCCCGAATTTGCGCGCCCCAGCGCGCGTAATAGCTCATCATTCGATAAATCTCTTCGATTCGGCTGGTCGGCAATGAAGCCTCTTCGTTGGCTGCCTGATCTTCATCCGAGTATGGCGGCATGGCTTTCAAATCATCATTCAATTGCTCTTCTTTTTGATGAATCACCGCCAGCAAAGCGTTTAACTTGTCCATCCAATCGAGGCCGCTTTCGAATATTCGGGCTTTGAGAAGCGGCGAATCAACCGAGTCCTTCTCCTTCAGGAACGCATCGACCTTGCGACAAAGATTTCCGACCTGCATGAACAATTCCATTGTGCCGGCTGGAACGCGTTCGATGCTTGCGAGTTTGGTCCCGCGTTCCAGTTCGAGGAGATGACGCAATCTGGCAACAGGTTCGCGGAGGCAATTATAAGCTGCATTCAATTCCGCAAAGCGCTCATTGGCCGCCTGTCGCTCGGTTTCCGACGCCGCATGAACCCGGTCCGGATGGACGTCAACGGAGAGGGCCAGGAATCTTTCCTTTAAAGCCTCCGCGTCCAGCCACGGCTGACGAGGCACGTGCAATAGAGCAAAGTAGTCTGGCATGGACGGGAGAGGGTTAAATGGCCCGAACTAATTTAACCTTTCAACCCTTTAACTCATACAACCTTGCCCCGTCAGGCACTGAAGCTTTCGCCGCATGAACAAGTCGTTGCCGCATTCGGGTTCGTGACCTTAAACCCGCCATCCTGCAGAGCGTCCACATAATCCAACTCTGATCCCGTAACGTAGAGCGCGCTTTTGGGATCGACCACGACCTTGATGCCTCCGCTTTCGACCAAAATATCCCGGTTCGCAGGCTGATCTTGGAGATCCATTTTATACTGCAAACCGGAACAGCCCCCGCCGACGACAGCGACACGAAGCACACCAGAAGGACGACCTTGCTTAGTTAAAAGTGTTCCGACCTTCTTGGCCGCGTTCATCGTGACTTTGATCAAACGTTCGTCTCCAATCCGGTAATTTGGAACCGAATTACTCGTGCTGGCTTTTCCCGTAATCATTATTAGTGCGGTGAACCTATCGTTGCTGGCGTGCAGCGTCAACCACGACAAGGGTTGGCGGGCGCGATAAAGGTGAGCGATCGAGTTTTTCGAGTTGTTCGTTTCTACTTGCCACGCCTTTCGAAGGCGGCCGCCACAAACAGCGCATCGACCCAATTGACGATCCATCTGTCTTGGGACTGCGCCCGTGAGGCTCTAAGCGAACCCCAGGAGCGCGCACTTTCGGGATTACATAACGTGAACTTCGTGTTCGCGCGTCCAGTAACCCTCGCGTCGATAATACTCGAACAGCCGCATTTCATAACCTCGGTCAATCCGTTCCCCTGGCAAATACTCTGGCGCCTCCTTGATCGTGTTTCGGAGCAGATCCACAAACACCTTGGATTGCTCCCAACTGACGTGTTCTATCAACGTCGAAGCAATTAAGACCTTCTTGCCCGGCCACCAATTCCGGGTGTGCGCTTCAAGATAACGGATCGCCCACTTTTCGGCGTCCAATAGGAAGTCTTCAACGTGCCCGATTTCTCCATCGCGGGCTTGGATGTGATAGCCATCCATTTCATCTGCACTGCGGAGATGCCGATCCTCCGCTGAAACTGACGTTGGCTTTGTCTCGCCTGTCACACGATCATGCGCGAAATGAGGCACTGCATGCGGACCCCAGAGCGCCAGTCCCTCCCAATAGAATGGCCAGCCATAGTATTGACGTCACCGCTAATGAGAATGGACCCGCCTGTGCTCACCAGGAGTGAGCCATCTATGCCAAGTTGACCTTGCGTTGGCAGGAATCATTTTGGAGTAACGCAAGCGTCTCGAGTGCTACCTCGCCCTGCCGGCCCTTCACGTCAAATTGCCTCTCGAATGGGCTGGCCGATGTTGACCAAGAATTGTGGACGTCCTGTTCTGTCATTCACCGTTGTCGCGAGTGGATCAATGCCCAAGTTATGATACAGCGTGGCAATTACGTCCTGGTAATGCACTGGTCTCGAAGTGGCTTCCGCAGCATATCGGTCGGTCGAGCCAATCACTTGGCCGGCTCGCATCCCACCGCCTGCCATCATCGCCATCCCAACGCGCGGCCAATGATCGCGTCCGCCGCCGTTGTTGATCTTCGGCGTGCGTCCAAATTCGCCCCAAGCCACGATTGTGACATCTTGAAGCATTCCGCGGTCTTCCAAATCTGTGATTAACGCATGCAAAGCGTGATCGACTATTGGGACCAAGTCCTGCATGCGCTGCAGGTTTTTCGAGTGGGTGTCGAAATCGCTGATCGAAAGACTGACGCAGCGCACACCGGCTTCAACGAGCCGGCGCGCCAAGAGAAGTTTTTGGGCGGCCTCCGGTCCTTCGCTTGTGTACCAGGCATCAGATGGCCGGCTCACGCGTGGCGTGTATCGCGCTACAACGCGCGGGTCTTCTTTAGCGAGATCCATCGCTTCCGCGAATTTGCCGGAGGTCAGAATACCCATGGCTTGCTGCGTAAACTTGTCCATTGCTCCCATCTCGCCACTGCGGTCGATCTCGCGTTTGAGCCGATCCATGTTGGATAAAAGATCAACCCGGTTTTCGAGCCGCCCAACGGTGATGCCTTCGGACAAAGCCAAACTGAGTGTGTGATTCGCGCCGCGTGCGGCCAATTCCTTCTTCATGCCCGGCTCCAGCTCACGGTGGAACAAATGCGAGATATCCGGGCGAAATGGTTTATAAGCTGGTCCAAGAAAACCCGGGCGCGCGCTGTTGCGCACGAGAGCACGCCCTTGCATGAGATCGACAAAGGTTGGCGTCGCATCTTTTGGCGAACCGAGAATTTTCGCGAGCACGCAGCCCATGGAAGGGTGGCCGCCAATTGAGGCCAAATCTTTCTCTTCGAAACCGGAGAGGCATTGAAAGGCGTGGTGTTGTTCCTCAGCGCCGATCAGCGAACGGATGAAGATAAATTTGTCCGCCATCGAGGCGACTTTGGGCATCAGTTCGCTGACATGAAATCCGGGAATCCTGGTCCGAATTGAACTGAGGTTGCCGCGGAATTCAATGGGCGCACCCGGTTTCGGATCGATCATGTCCATCTGCGGCGGCCCGCCATCCAAGTGGATGTTAATGATCGCCTTGGTCGACGAACCGCGACCCGCGGAATGCTCGGCGCGGAGCAAATCAGCTAAAGTCAGGTTCGCAACACCAAGCGCCCCGGCCTTCAAAAACGTGCGGCGTGAAATCCCATCGCAGTTCCGGACGGGTTTGCTAAGAAATGTAAGCATGGCGCCAGTGGCAGTCGGCTCGAGCTTTGCAGTGAACTAAACCGCAGAAACGCGCGGCTCGCAAGCTCTCATTTTGATGCCGTTCCATCTTGATCACGTTTGGATCCAGATGCGGCTTTGCCATCTTCGCGAAAAGTCAATACACCTGTTGACCGACCATGAACTCAAAAGAAACCCCCGCCATCAGCGCTTTGCATAGCACTTGTATCGGAACAGCCCTATTTCAGATTGCCATCTCCTGCGCATTGTCAATCGCCACTTCTGCGCAAGGCCAGACACCGCCTGCTTTTGAGGCTTACCTCCGCAAAAGCGCGGTGGATCGGAAGACGCTCGAGGTCTTTCTCGATCCCAAGCAGCTTTCGTGGGCCAAGTTTGACCCGATTACGGGATACAAACTCGGCTACTACATGCCGAAGGATGGGATCAACCGCAGTTCGACGATTTCAACTTCGCGTCCAAATGGCACGCGAACCGCGCAGATTTATGCGAATAAACCGTGCCGAATTAACACGTACGGCGACAGCTTCACGCAATGCCATCAAGTCAGCGATAGCGAAACGTGGCAAGAATACCTGGCCGGCCACCTTGGCGAACCGGTCAGAAATTTCGGGATGGGAGGCTTCGGCGCTTATCAAGCTTATCGCCGTATGATTCGTGAAGAGCAGACTAACCTCGGCGCCAAGCATGTGATTTTTTACATTTGGGGCGATGATCACGTGCGCAGCCTCCTGCGCTGCCGCCACGCCGCGATTTATCCCTGGTGGAACCACGATGGCGGCCGCGCCTTTCACAACAATTTCTGGGCGAACATCGAAATGAACCTTCAGACCGGCCAGCTCGAAGAGCACGAGAACCGGCTGCCCACACCCGAATCAGTTTACAAAATGAGCGATCCCGATTGGATGGTTCAAGCTTTGAAAGATGATCTGGCGTTGAACCTAATGATGTACGCTCGCGGCAACGTCGGTGACCTTGACATGCCAAGCGTACGCAAGCTCGCGGCGCATCTGAAGTTCGATTTGCAAACTCTGGCCGACGCGCAACCACCGCGGCCGGTGATCGATCAATTACTCAACCGCTACGCCTTCGCGGCTACGAAAGTGATTCTAACCAAAGCAAGCGATTTCACCGAGCGCCACGGGAAGAAACTTCTGGTCGTGCTGTTCGATCCTTCCCGCGTCATGCGGCCGCTCGTCGAAGGCAAACCCCGCTACGATCAAGAGGTCGTCGATTTTCTGAAAGAACGCCAATTCCGCTACTTCGACATGAACTTGGTTCACGTCGAAGATTACAAAAGTTTCAGCATCCCTTTCGATCAATACACCAAGCGTTACTTCATCGGCCATTACAGTCCGGCTGGAAATCATTTCTTTGCCTACTCGATCAAAGACACGATCATCGATTGGCTCGACCCCAAACCGATCACTTATCAGAATGAGGAAGATCGCTGGATCACATTCGATGGCTATCTTGAGAAGTGAAAACGCCGGTGCGAAAGGCGCATCGTTACTTGTTCCCAACACCGCAAGCTCGGGAAGAGCGCATCGCTCCACGGCGCCCGATTGCCCTTCAAACGCGCATGGCTTCCTCGTAGCGCAGAGTTTCACTATGCGCTACGCATCGGGATCGATGATAAATCAACCGTCGCGTTCGTGTTCCCGGACGCCGTGGCCGATCTGTCTCTTTCGCCGAAAGCCGGACTTGCCTTAGTCTCGTGTTGGGATGGGCAAATTTACAGCGAACGGAGAGATCGCTGAGGGATTTGGGATTTTAGATTTTAGATTTGCAATTTGAGATTTGCAATTTGCAATTTGCGACTTTTAGCGAACACCGGATAGTCGCGAACTGCCCGCTCTCTTCAATCGCAAATCGCAAATCGCAAATTCCTTCATCGCCTGCTGAGGCGAAGGGATTTGGCGTCGAACCAAACGTCGCCCTGATCGGCGCGCAGTGCGCAGACCAGTTCGACATCGGACTGTTCGTCACGCACCTCCAGATCGAATGTCACCGGCGTCCAATCCCGGTCTCCAGTGTTTTTCTGGCCGATGCGATGACGGGAAATGCGCAGGCCTGCGCCCGCGCGAGGATCATCTACATCGAGCACGACTCCTTGAGTCTTGAGGCGGGCTTCGAAGCGGTATTTGCCGCGGTCCAGGAGAACATGAGTGCGCCATGAAGCTGTGCAGCCAGTCGTGGTGGATATGTGGAGAATCGCGTTGCCCGCTCCGTCCTGTTGCCGGTCCAACTTAGCCTCGCCCAGATCTGTTTTTGGCTGCCAATCCGTCAGCGGCATCGTCTCGAACGTGCTGAGCTTCGCGACGGTGTCCGGAAAAAGTTGGCGTTGCAAGCTGGCAGCACGTTGACTCACGCGCCTGGACAAACCTGTCTGGTGACGGGCATTAGGGTCGAATTTAGCCATCGCCTCGCCGACTTTTCTCGCCACCTCGTTAATGCGGCGATTGACCACGTCCGGGCGAAAGATGTTTGTGACGATTTGCGCGAAGCGCTCCTCGTACCGCTGGCGCAATTCGGGGACCTCCAGGACCGCCTTGGCTACCAAACCTCCCAACTGAGGGACGATGGGCCCGTCTGGCTTGGAAAGCATTTGATCCAGACCTTGCGGAATAAAAACCATCCGATCCGTGTCGCGGTCATGATAAACCCTGAAATTGTTCCGATGCATCGTGTAGCCGTCCCTGTGCCAAAGGATCGTTTCCATGGCCATGAACGAAAGGAACCGGTCCACATCGAGCGTTTCTTCAAGAGCCGCCAACCGAGACCCGATTGGCCGCCTCGCTGCGTTCGCCAGGTCGTGAAGACGTTTCCAATCATTCGGATAATCTCCCGAGTTGATCTCCCATCCGTTGGTTGACCTCTGATCCGGAGTGGCCGTCATAAACGGTGCCCGTCACATCCTTGAAATGACGCTTCAGGAATTGCTTGTTGATTCCTTCGACCACCACATACATTCGCGTTTCGCCATCGAAGGTCACAACAGCATGGCCCGCGCGCCGAGCAGGAACGCCGGCTTCTTCGAACAGTTCGCGGCTCATTTTCTCGGAAAGATAACCGCGATCCTGGACTGAGCTGTTGAGGTGAACTTTCTTCAATCCATGGAAAATTTGGCCCGGCGCGTCATTGTCGAAATTCACGGTAAACGAAGGGGTTTGATCTACGGCTTGAAAACTGCCTGGCCCCCCTTGAGGCGAATCGCGACGTTTGTATAAACGATGTCGCCCTCGCGAATGGTAGCGCGGACATAACTACGCGGCCGCCCGCGCAAGTTCATTATCCCAGTGGCCGGAATCTGAATGCGCAGATGCGGGATGACCAGGTCCTTGAAGATGTCGTCGCCCGGTTGCGACCGAGCCTCCAGCGTATTGGAACGAGGAATAACACGCTCAACAATGTCGAGCGGCGGTTGAACCACAGGCGTCGGCTCGGTTAGGACAGGGGGCGGAGCATTTGCAGATTTGCCCGGGTCAGCCTCTAGATCGGGCGGGCGCGCAACCTGGATGGGTTCCCGGCGCGGTTGGTCGAACGGAACAATTCGTGTCGCACGTGCCCGGGCAGTCTGTTCCTCCGTTCGCCACGCCTTTTCCCGGATCGAAGAAAACCAAAACAACCCCGCGGCCAGCACGATCCCCCAACTGACTGCCGTGAAAATGAGACCTGCGGCAAGAAGTCTGCGGAAGTTCCACGGTCCATTCGATTGCTTCATAGCTTACATGTAATGACCTGCCTACAGCAAACCATTCCATCCGATTTTGTTTCAAGAAATACGATTGAGCTCGGAATGCTTGGGTAAGGCGGCGCGGCAACGCCGCCCCGCCTTCACGTTTCTTTGAAATACGCATTGGGACCGTGAACCTGGCAGGACAGCGCGTCTTGCCTGTCCCTGCTTTTGGTGTTGGCAAATGCTGGACAGGCGGGACGCCTGTCCAGCGACGCAGGTTCAAGGAGAGTCGTTTAGGACGAAGGTTGCGCGCGGCGCGTGATCCATTTGGCCAGTTCGAGAACGGGCGAGATCGAGAAGGCCAAGGCTGCTGCGATGGCCCAATCCTGCAACGACAAATTAACTGTGCCGAATGCCTTTTCCAGAAATGGCACATGAACGATGGCTATCAGCAACAGCAGTTCCCAAGCAATAGCAACGTTCAGCCATTTGTTGGCGAAAGGCCGGCGAAAAACTGAGTAACGATCCGAGCGGAAGTTGTAGGCCTTCACGAACTGTATCAGCACCAAAGTCACAAAGGTCATCGTCATCGCTTCTGCCAAACTGCGCCCGGACCTCAACATCCAGAGGAACATGCCAAAATTGGTGATCATCGACCAGAGGCCGCCAGCCAGCATCAGCATCACGACGGAGCGCGTGAAAATACCGAGGCGCGGGTCGCGTGGCCGACGGAGCATAAGGTCCTTTTCGGGCGGGTCCACCGCGAGGGCGAGCGCCGGCAAACCATCCGTAGCCAGGTTGACGTAAAGTATCTGCACGGCACTGAGAGGTAGCGGAACGCCCGCAAATGTCGCCGCCGTCATCAGGCCGATTTCGCCGATGTTCGACGAAAGCAAGTACATCAAATACTTTTTGATGTTGCTGAAAAGTCCGCGACCTTCCTCGACCGCCGCCACGATCGAAGCAAAGTTGTCATCTGTCAGCGTCATCGCGGCCGCTTCTTTGGTGACGTCCGTGCCCGTAATGCCCATCGCAATGCCAATATCGGCTTTCTTTAAGGCTGGCGCATCGTTGACACCGTCGCCAGTCATGGCGGCAATATGACCGCGCTTTTGCAGCGCGGTGACGACGCGCAATTTGTGGTTCGGCGAGACGCGCGCAAAGACTTCGATGTCCTGCACCTTACGTTCCAAGTCAGCGTCGCTCATGGCTTCGAGTTCGGCCCCTGTGACGACGCGTCCGCTCTTCAGAATGCCTAACTCCCGAGCGATGGCTTCGGCCGTGAGCGGATGATCGCCCGTGATCATCACGACATTAATGCCAGCCGTCGCACAGGTCTGGACGGCAGCCTTCGCTTCGGGACGCGGCGGGTCGATCATCCCGGCCAATCCCAGGAATGTTTGGTCGCGCTCGGCAGTCGCTCGCGTTGCGCCCGGTTTTGTGGCTACCGCCAGCACGCGCAGAGCTTGGCTCGCCAGACGCCGGGCCGATTCGAGGAGTTTAGTTTTCGTGGCGTTGTCTAACGGAGCATCCCCGTTTTCGGTCATCTGACGCGTACAGGAATCGATGACGATCTCCGGAGCGCCCTTCGAATAAGCGACGACGCCTTCAGGGCTGTCGTGCAGGGTCGTCATTCGTTTCGTTTCGGATGTGAAAGGGATTTCATCCACACGAGGAAACTGCGCATCGAGATCAGCCTTGACGAGCCCCGCTTTGGCGGCAGCGACGACCAAGGCGCCTTCGGTCGGATCGCCTTTAACGTCCCAACCATTACGTGAATCGCCAGTGATCCGGGCATCCGATGCGAGCGCGGCAGCCTTCAGCAAGCGTTTCAACGCGAGCGAAGGTTCTACGTGTGCTCCATCGCGCAAGAATTGACCGACAGGCTCGTACCCAGCGCCTGAAACATCCAGATCCTGGCCGGTATTGACGATCTTGCGGACGGTCATCTCGTCCTTCGTGAGGGTGCCGGTTTTGTCGGAACAAATGACTGACGTGCTCCCGAGAGTCTCCACGGCCGGCAAACGGCGCATCAGCGCGTGGCGCTTGACCATGCGTTGCACGCCGATAGCCAGCGAGATCGTCACAACGGCCGGAAGCGCTTCCGGAACGACCGCGACAGCGAGGGCAACGCCGAAAATGAGCATTTCCAAAATCGGCTGGCCGCGAATTAAACCGAGCGTGACGATCACGGACACTATTCCCAAAGCCGCCCAGGCCAGCGTGTGACCGACTTTATCCAAGTTGACCTGCAGCGGAGTCCGCGCTGTCTCGACGCTTTGCAACATCTGGGCGATCTTGCCGAATTCGGTGCTCATGCCGGTCGAGACCACCAAGGCGCGGCCGCGGCCATACGTTGCAGCCGTGCCGGCGTAGGCCATGTTCTTTCGATCACCGACGGCCAGTTCAACTTCGTCAATCACGGCGCTGTGCTTTTCGACCGGCATCGACTCGCCAGTCAACGCAGCTTCGTCGATTTGCAAGTTGACCGACTCGATCAACCGCGCGTCGGCTGGAATTTTATCGCCCGCGCGCAAGAAGATAACATCGCCTGGCACAAGGTCCCGGGCCGGAATCTCCAGTTCGTTCCCATCACGCAGGACAGCCGCCGTGGGCGCCGCCATCTGACGCAGAGCTTCGATGGCGCGTTCGGCTCGAAACTCCTGAATAAAACCTAAAAGCACCGCAAACAGGACAATGACCGCGATCACGATTGCTTCTAAACCATGTCCCAGAAAGGCAGACAGCCCGGTCGCCGCGAGCAAGATGATCACGAGCACGTTCTTGAATTGGTCGATAAGCAACGCCCAAGGCGAAGTGCGGTGCGCAGCTTGCAGTTCGTTCGGCCCGTACTGAGCGAGCCTGCGGGCGGCTTCATCGGCGGCCAATCCCTTGGGCGTGGAGGTCAGGCTCGAAATAACTTCTTCCACCGGCATGGTGTGCCATTGCGAGGTGGACGGGTCAGTGCGAATTATCGTCATTTGAGAATTCGAGTTCGGTGGTTTCGGCACAGGGCAGCAACAACACGGGACATGGCGCGTCGCGCATCACCCAGTCGGCGGCATTCCTTGAGAAGAGGTGTCTCATGCTGGATTTGTCATAGTAGCAATCGGAGCGCGGATGCCCGCATCCGCGCCATTCCTGTGCTGTGCGCTCCGCGCGGATGTGGGCATCCGCGCTCCGGGCCGTGTCAGGTTACGTCCGAGAATTCGCGCGAAGGCAAAATCAGGCTTGCCGCTCACTGTGCAAGTCATGCGTGGTCAGGATAATTAGATCGCTCTTTGCGTCTTCTGCAGCGCGGACGATATCTAATCCCACCCATACCATTATCCACATGGACTTTGACTGGCACCGATGCCGGCATGGAACGCTTAGCAAGGCGTCGCAGCCTCTCTTCCACATTGCGGATGATTTCGCGTTCTGACTTTGTTTTGCCGCCTGTTTCGATGGGGCGAGGGATAGCTTTCGGCGCGACGATATGCAGGAGATTAACTTCACTGGCGAAGCGGACGGCCAAACCCGCCGCGTGGTCCAGCGCGACGAGGGAAGGCGTCGTGAAATCGATGGGAACAAGGATTCTTCTCAAATTCATGCCGGGAAAGCTTTTGGCAGTTTCACGGTGCTGCACTGTCTATCTTTCCCGATACTTCGACTATTACGATTTTTCGATTCAATCGTTAGGGAAAACCGAATAACCTCCATCCGTGGAATTTTTGAACTACCATCATCTGCGCTATTTCTGGGCCGTGGCCAAGGAAGGCGGTCTGACAAGGGCCGCCGGAAAGCTCAATGTCAGCCAACCGACCATCTGCGCGCAGGTTCAGGCGCTCGAAAACGCCCTGGAAGAAAAGCTGTTTCGCCGGCGAGGACGCCGCCTGGAATTGACCGAAGCCGGACAGCAAGTTTTCAGTTACGCGGAAGAAATCTTCTCCCTCGGCAGCGATCTGATGAGCACCCTCAAAGCGCGGCCCACCACGCGGCCATTGCGGATCCAAATTGGCATAGTGAATTCTCTGCCAAAGCTTGTGAGTTACGAGATTATCAAGCCTGTATTTCAGCTGCCCCAGCCTGTCCGGGCCGCGTGTTACGAGGCGAAGACGATCGATCTGCTGGCGCAACTCGCCGCATACCGCTTGGACATCGTTCTGGCGGACGAACCGTCGCCCAGTTCGGTAAACCTCAAAGTGTTCAACCATCTCCTCGGTGAGTCCGGCCTGTCGTTTTGTGCCGCTCCGAAACTGGCGGCGCCGCTTAAACGCGGATTTCCTTATTCCCTGCACGAAGCACCGGCGTTGTTGCCCGCCGCTGACACGGCTTTGCGACGGTCTCTGGAAAAATGGTTCGAGCAACATCGCATTCGCCCCCGCGTGGTGGCCGAGTTCGACGACGCGGCGCTAATGAAGGTCGCTGCGACCGATGACTTGGGTTTTTGCCCTTTGCCCAGAATCGTCGTCGACGAAGCGGTTTCCCATTACGGCGTGGAAATTATCGGCCACACCGAGGAATGCCGCGAACAGTTCTACGCGATCAGCGCGGAGCGCAAGCTCAATCACCCAGCGGTGCTCGCCATCACCTCAGCTGCGCAGACGACACTCTTTGGCAAGAGGTCCTCACGGGAGCGTCAGAAAGGCGCAGTTGGCAGCTTTGCGAAGAGAACAAGGAGGGCCAATGGTCTGCCCGAGGCCGCCTAATCCAGCAGTTTTTTTCTCGCGCGGGTACAAACCCCCTCTATGTTCACGCCCATTCAATCTCCAACCTATGCAACTTTGTGATAATTCCTCTCCAATTCGCCCGCCATCACACGCGTCCCAACGGCCGCCGGCTTTTACGCTTATTGAACTGCTGGTCGTGATCGCGATCATCGCAATCTTGGCCGGGATGCTTCTGCCAGCTTTGACCTCGGCCAAAGAACGCGCGCGACGCAGCAAATGCAGCAACAACCTGCGCCAGATCGGGCTGGCGACCCAAATGTACGCGGAGGACAATAACGACAACATTCCGCAGCATCCCCCAGAAGGCGCCTGGCTATGGGACGTCCATCGTCTGACCGTCGAGGCTCTGATCACAGCTGGGGCCGGTCGCGAAATATTCTATTGTCCCGGTTTCATGCCGTCGGTCGATGCAAAGGACCTATGGTGGTATGGGGGCAATGCGGCCAACGTCACTGCGACCAAGAAGATCATCGGCTATTCCTGGCTGGGAAAACGCCTCAACGCTACCGCAATGGATGATCGAATTCGGCGCGGCGGCAAGGAATTCCGAACGAAAGTCTCCACGGTCACAAATGTGGTTGAAAGCGAGCTTATGTCGGATGCGGTTCTTTGCGTTGGCAGTCCACCTGATTTCATCAATATTCCCAGTGGCATTCACCCAAGTGGCAAACACCGCAATCCGCATCTAGTCAGCAGACGAGCGGCCGGTGGCAATATTCTTTTTTTAGACAGCCACGTCTCCTGGCGCCAGATCAAGGAGATGAAGGAGCGTTATAACACGGATGACCGCAACGTGCGATTCTGGTTCTAATCGAATCGGTCATTCCACCGCGGTGGCAGGATTCGTTAAGGCACTGTTCGTGAGTTTCAGAAGCTAAAGAAAGTCGAATCGCTTATCGCCTATCCGCCAACTTCAGCTTTCGCTTCCGCTGCAAGGGCTGTGCTCAGGTACCGTTCACCGGTCGAGCAGGCGACTGTGACGATCATCTTGCCTTTGTTTTCCGGTCGCTTCGCGACTTCAATGGCCGCCACAACATTCGCGCCTGAAGAGATGCCCGCAAGAATTCCTTCCTCTTTGGCCAGACGCCGCGCCATGGCAAACGCGTCATCGTTCGTTATCTGAATGCACTCGGTGATCTGAGGATTTCCGTTGTCATCCTTCAAATGGAGGTTCTTTGGAACAAACCCAGCACCGGTTCCTTGGATTTTGTGCGGGCCCGGTTTGACCGGCTGGCCCGACAAAGTCTGCGAAATGACCGGCGAATCTTTCGGTTCTACTGCGATGGCCTGAAATGACGGCTTGCGCGGCTTGATCACCTCGTAGCAGCCGGTGATTGTTCCACCGGTGCCAACGGCGGCAACTAGGATGTCCACCTGCCCGGCGGTATCATCCCAGATTTCTTCGGCAGTTGTTTTCCGATGAATTTCTGGATTGGCCGGGTTTTCGAATTGTTGTGGAATCCATGCGTTTGGAGTTTCCTTGGCGAGTTGCTCAGCGCGGGCGATTGCGCCGCGCATGCCTTCGGCGCCAGGTGTCAAAACCAACTTGGCGCCCAACATCGCCAATAACGTCCGCCGTTCGAGCGACATCGTTTCGGGCATGGTAAGAATCAGTTTGTAACCCTTGGCTGCAGCCACGAATGCCAGAGCAATTCCGGTGTTTCCGCTCGTTGGTTCGATCAGCACGGTATTGCTGTCGATAAGACCGCGTCGTTCCGCATCGTCGATCATCGACATTCCGATGCGGTCTTTCACGCTGCCCAGCGGATTAAAGAACTCGCACTTCAATAAGATGGTGGCTGGCAGTCCAGCCGTGACGCGATTGAGTCGAACGAGAGGAGTGCGGCCAACTGTTTCAACGATGTTGTTGTAAATGCGACCCATAAGGAAAGCCTTTTGAATTTGTGCGCGTAAGTTTTTGTGTCGAGCGATTTTGGTTAAATGCCTTTCGACGGCAAGTTTTTTCTACGGCCCCGCAATTGACTGCGGATTACACGGATTACGCCGATTAATTAATTGATCTGAATGGAGAGAGGTCTTTTCGGCGCGCCTCTTTCGCCCATTGACCCCATGAACAGGTAGGACAGGCGTCCCGCCTGTCCCGGTGCACCACAACGATTGGGACAGTCGGGACGCACTGTCCTACCCCAGCCGGTCGATGGAGAGGCGGGATCCGGTAATCCAGTAAATCCACTAGCCGCAATCCGCGTCATCTGTGAAATCGGCGGTAAAAAACGAAGGCAAAGAAACAAAAAGTCCCCGCCCAACCTTGCGGTTGAGCGAGGACAAATTGGGGGATGGGAGTTCGCCACGCTCTCTTTCCCATGCTGGCATTTGGCGCCTCAGGGGCTGCCAGCTTCCCGACGCCATTCTCCACGGCAAGCGGAGTTGCCGGCCTCATAGCAGGGCCGTTCTGTGCCTTGCGGTCACAGAATTTTTGAGTGAGGCCTCTGAGCTCGCTTCAACTGGCGCTTGCAGGCGCCGGCTTACGAACCAGGTAGAGACACGATTGTGATTTCAAGGCCGCGTCTTTACCATTTAGCGCTGGGTCGGCCACCGCTTATGGCGATGCGTTGGCCCAGTGCCACGGGTCTGACCTCTTACCTCTCAGGTTGCCTTTCGTTCACAAGCCAGCGGTGCTGATTTTAACATCGCTGGCAGGCTGGAAGTTATTTCAGGGTCCTGCCTAGACCTCGTGCACTTCCCGAGACACGCGCTCACTTTGTCACACCTTTCGGCATCTTTCGTTTGGCGGAAACTATTGAAACCGCCAGAGTCGCTTGCCCCGTGCTGATGCGCAGTAGCAACCGTTTACCCTCTGGGTAACTGCGATTCATTCGAGTCCGAAACCAACTCGAATTACTTGACTCGATTTGGAGCGGTTTCTTATCGCTCCTTATCGCTCAGTCCCTATTCGCGATCCTGGATGGCGCGCGAACGCCTCCAGAGGAACTGGTGAATTCTGCCTCCACGCCCAAACCTTGCGGCCTGAACTGCAGAGGGACTAAGCCAACCAGCCTGGCTCAATCTTTCCCCAGTCACCTGGGATTATCCTGAGGATCGTTAGCTTCATTCGTGAGTTTGTCGCTGACGCTCTCAGTTCTTTCAATGAACTGCACAGACAATATCAATTTCCTCCGCACGAACAACGTTTTGTTATGCACAGATTATTAACCGAAGGCGCTGCTCCGACATCACTCCGAACGCTGCCAAACGCCCGTTAGCACAGCGTTTCAATGATAATGCGTGCGGTGGATAACTTCGGCAAAACTTGTTCGCAATTTGACCGTGAATAAGTTTTTTGTCGATTCACCGCAGAACCGCAGCGGTCACGCTGCCGAAACCTTATGCCTCAAACGGCATTAGATGTCTTGGCACGTTGGAAAGGTTTCACGTTTCTGCAGCCGTAAACCCTGCGGTCCGATGGTCAGGCGTTTTTTTGAGCTCTGAAAAATCAACAAAAAAGGCCGCTTCGCGAACGAAGCGGCCATCGAATACTTGGTCGATCTGTCAGGCCTTCGCTGGCTTGGCCGCCTTAGCGCGTTCTTTTTTGCGCTTCAAGTGGGCAGCGCGACGTTTTCGTTTTTCAACTTTGTTATATTGTCTTCCCATAAATCTTTACTTTGCGAATGCAATTGCGTTGTTTAGGCCAATATGATCATTCGACTCGCCCGGTTCAACACCTATTTGTTCACGCTCCTATTGAGTTCTGCAATAGGATGCAAAACGACCGAGCAACGGAAGCAGAGCAAAGAAGCTTCGACCATCCGTCTCTTCCTCGAAGTAAATCCTGATGCCAGCGGACGCAGTGGTGGTGTTCCTATTTATCGAAGCAATCCAACTCTGGTTAACGTAAATCGCGATCCATTCCTCACAGAAGTTGATGTCCAGGAGGCCGCCATCGTCGATGCCGACTACGGATTTGCGATCAAGATTCAATTCAACCGGCACGGATCGCTCGTTCTCGAAAACACGACCACAGCCTACAAAGGCCGGAGAATCGCCATTCAAAGCGACTTCACGGAGTCGCGGTGGCTGGCGGCGCCGATCATCCGGAACCGAATAAGCAATGGCGTTTTGGTTTTCACCCCGGACGCCACACGAGAAGAAGCCGAGCGGATTGCGCGTGGTCTCAACAATATCGCCCGCGAAATTCGCAAGCGGTCTCGCTTTTAACTCTTGGCTTCCGTGAATCTCATCGTTTTTGTCTGGTCATCCTTTTTCCTGGCGGTTCTGAATTTACCTCGATGGAATTCGTCCCAGGCGGCGCCGGTCTTTCTCTTCCCGACCGAGAATCGCGCCTTGTTAGAACCAGGAGGCGAGGAGCGCTTCTTTGTTGGGACCGTTGGCAAACCTTGGACCAGCGGGATGTTTGGTTGCGTTCGCACGGACGGACGCCAAATGCACGAGGGGATCGATATCAAATGCCTTCGCCGCAACAAACAGGGCGAGCCTATCGACAATATCGCAGCCACAGCCGGCGGAAGTGTCGCTTACATCAATAGCAAGCCGGGCCTTTCGAACTACGGAAAGTACGTCATCCTGAAGCACCGCATCGACGGCCTGGAAATCTATTCTACTTACGCCCACCTCAGCGAAATCGGCGGCCATCTTGAAATTGGCCGCAACGTCAAAGCTGGCGAGACGATCGGCGTGATGGGCCGCACCGCCAACACGCGCGAAGGAATCTCCAAGGAACGCGCTCATGTCCATTTCGAACTCAATCTATTCGTTAACGACCGTTTCCCTGACTGGTACGCGAAGACCTTTTCGGAACAACGCAACGACCACGGCGCATGGAATGGACAGAATCTGCTTGGCCTCGACCCGCGATTGGTTCTGCTCGCGCAATCCGAGGAAGGCAGCCGATTCAACGTATTGCGGTTTGTCCGTAACCAAGCGGAACTTTGCCGCGTGCTGGTGCGAGACACTTCTTTTCCGTGGTTGCGGCGATACACCGTATTGATCAAACGAAATGCCCTCGCCGAACGCGAAGGCGTTTCAGCTTATGAAGTCGCGCTTAACTACAATGGCCTTCCCTACCAACTCATTCCTCGAGCTCCGAGTGAAATCAAGGGAGGCGATCGTTTCCAGCTGCTTTCGGTCAACCACGAAGAACAACGCAAGCATCCGTGCCGTAATCTCGTGACGAAACGCGACAACCAATGGGAGCTCGCGCCTGCCGGGAAACGGCTTCTCGAACTTCTCGTCTTCTGACAGCCAGAACTTCACCTAAACGAGCCGCGGAGGAAACATCAGATATCTAATGGGAAGGTCCACCGGGTCATTTCTCTTCCCATCGGTTGTCATTGTGGGACTAAAGGCAGGGCGCGTCACTCCCGTGCGCGCCGAAACAAGGCCGGAAAACCAAGGCAATTTGCGGAAAACGGCGCGCACGGAGTGACGCGCCCTGCCCAGATCTGCCAAAACGAACTGCTGTTCTCTTCCTCTTCTCGCTTGCGCTCCACTGCTCCACCCGCTATTTGTCTCCGGCTAATTTATGAATTATACGATTTCACGCCGCGCAGCTGCCCTCTCACCGTCACTAACGTTGGCCATCGATGCCAAGGCCAAGCAAATGAAGGCCGACGGACAGGATGTCGTCGGTTTCGGCGCTGGCGAGCCGGACTTCGACACTCCGCAGCACATCAAAGATGCCGCGGCCAAAGCGCTCGCGGAGGGTTTCACGAAATACACTCCGAGCAGTGGCATCCCCGAACTTCGCCAAGCCATCGCCGATAAGTTTAAGCGGGAAAACGGCCTTGCCTACAAGGCATCGCAAATCATCGTCTCCTGCGGCGGAAAGCATTCCTGCTACAACATCATCCTCGCTACCTGCCAGGAAGGTGACGAAGTCATCATTCCTTCCCCGTACTGGTTGAGTTACCCGGAGATGGTCAAGCTGGCCAGCGCGACGCCCGTGATCCTGCAGACCACCGATAAAACCGAGTTCAAGGTGACGCCGGATCAATTGCGCAACGCTATCACACCGAAGACGCGGCTCTTCATTCTGAACTCACCGAGCAATCCCACCGGTTCAGTTTATTCGCCCGATGAAGTCAAAGCCCTCGGCGACATCTGTGTTGAGAAGGGCGTGCTCATTATGAGCGACGAGATTTACGAGCATTTGCTTTACGATGGAGCCACCCACAAGAGCGTCGCGAGCTTCTCCCAGGGACACTTCGATCACACAATCATCGTGCATGGGTTTGCCAAGGCCTGGAGCATGACTGGTTGGCGCCTCGGTTTTCTGGCCGCGCCCGAGCCAATTGCCAAAGCGATCGATGCCGTCCAAAGCCACAGCACGAGCAACCCTACTTCATTTGCCCAAAAAGGCGCCGTTGCCGCGCTGACCGGTTCCCAGGAACACCTCAAGAGCTGGCTGGCCGAGTATGACCGGCGGCGCACGTACGCTTGGAAAAAACTCAATAGCATTTCGGGCATCAGTTGCGTGAACTCGAAGGGCGCGTTCTATCTGTTTCCGAACATTTCCAAGACAGGTCTTAACAGCACCGAATTCTGCGCAAAACTGCTCGATAAGGAGAAAGTTGCAGCGGTGCCTGGAATTGCCTTCGGCGCCGACGAGTATCTGCGCATTAGCTACGCGACCAGCATGGCGAATATCGAGAAAGGACTCGATCGCCTGGAACGGTTCTGCAAAAGCTTGGCCTAAAGTTCGAGATAGGCAGGACAGTGCGTCCGCCTGTCCTCAGAACAACCGGCGTATTTGAGGACAGGCGGGGACTCACTGCCCTGCCAGGGAGTCTTTCCTCGAGCCTCATCTTTCGCGCTCAATGTTGATCGACAAATATCCGAGACGCTTAAAAGCGACTCAAATGTTAGTGGTCGCCACGCTTTTTTGGGGCCTCAGCTTTCCGGTCATGAAAGCCCTCGGGATGTCGCAGCAACAACTCTTGCCGCAGGCGAGCAGTTGGTTCATCAGCAGCAGCGCGATTACGATGAGGTTTACCCTCGCTGCGTTGATCATGCTGGTTTGGTGCCGGCGATCCCTGCGCCAGATCACACACATGGAGATTTGGCAAGGCGTCGGCCTAGGCATTCTCAACGGCGCGGGAATCCTGATGCAGATGGATGGCCTCGCCTACACGTCCGCTTCGACGTCAGCCTTTTTGACCCAATGCTCTTGTTTATTTATCCCGGTCTTCGTTGCGTTTCGGGACCGCCAATGGCCTTCCATGTTAATCGTGGTTTGTTGCTTCCTCGTCGTAATGGGAGTCGCGATCCTAGCAAACCTTGACTGGCAAACGGTACGGCTGGGCCGTGGAGAAGTGGAAACATTAATTGGCGCCGTTCTCTTCGCCGGGCAGATTCTCTGGCTCGAACGGCCCCTCTTCCGCGGCAATAGAGTGGATCATTTCTCGCTGGTCATGTTTGCCGTCATCGCCCTCGTGTGTTTGCCGGTCTCGCTGCTCACCACGAATCGCGTGGCGGATTGGGCGGTGGTTTATAGTTCCCCCGCCGCGCTCGCATTGACGGCCTTGCTGGTGCTCTTCTGCACAATGATTGCGTATGTGCTGATGAACTACTGGCAACCGCACGTTTCAGCTTCTGAAGCGGGCTTGATTTACGGAACTGAACCAGTCTTTGCGAGTCTGTTTGCGCTCTTTCTGCCGGCGTGGCTGTCGGCGTTGGCGGAGCTGAATTATCCCAACGAGCAGTTGACCTGGAACCTCGTCGTGGGAGGCGGCCTCATTACACTCGCAAACCTTCTCATCCAATCCAAAGCCGCCCTTGCCGGCAAGTCGAACTCCGCTTCGGTGGGACTCGCCTTGGAATAGGCGCGAATTCGAATCTACTCTGTCTTGCCCTACGGCTGCTCCTGCTTCGGAATACGTTCGTCGGGCGCCTTGCTCACAATCGTGATCGGTGTGGGTGGCTCGTTCGGTGAGGCCCCTTGAACCTAACCACAAACGCAGGGTGTGTTTCTTGTACCCCACGAACCATCGGCTTTGTCCCGTCTTGAGCGTGCGACCGCCCAGAGCCGCCCGAGCTGCGGAGTATTGCCCGGTGCTTTTTTTTGAAGCCCAG
>VHDE01000037.1 GCA_016871515.1 Verrucomicrobiota bacterium | reverse complement strand
GGCATTGGGCAATCGCAGCGGTGGCGGCATGCCAGAAAAAAATCACGGACCGGAAAGTTTGTCCAGTTTTTTTCCTCACTTCGCTCAGGCCGCTCTTCGTTCTACGCGCCATCTTGAATCATCCGTGGGTTTCCTGCCTTTCCTTTCTTTCTTTGCCTGGCTTATCACCGCCTGGCGTTGCGTTTCCGCGATTGTTTGGTAAATCATTTGAGTGACCAAGCCTGCGCCAGATTTGTTGCTGCTATTGCCCGCTTACAACGAGGAGCGGCGGATCGAACCAGTATTGCGCGATTACGCTCAGTATTTTCGAAAGCATTATCCAGGCAAGTTTCAAATGGTTGTTGTCCTCAACGGTTGCGTGGATAACACATTTGGAATCGTCGAATCTGTCGGCCGCGATTTCCAAGAGGTCAAGGCCTTGAACTTCCCCGATCCCATTGGAAAAGGCGGCGCCTTGATCGAAGGACTTAAGCTGGCGCCCACAACGGACCTCATCGGTTATGTTGATGCCGACGGAGCAACCGCGCCATCAGCATTTTTGGATTTAGTTCGGCATTGTCAGAGCGTCGATTGCGCGATTGGTTCGCGCTGGCTGCCCGGCTCGGTTTTACACCAGAGCCAATCGAAGCGTCGGCAAATCTTCAGCCGCTTGTTTCACGCACTCGTCCAGTTTCTGTTTCGGATGAACATCAAAGACACACAATGCGGCGCGAAGGTGATGCGGCGTGAAGCCATCGAAAAAATCCATTCGGCATTGCGAATCGCCGACGTCGCCTTTGACATCAATCTACTCTATTCGTTGAAGCGAAGCGGATTCTCGGTTTTGGAAGTCCCCACCGAATGGACAGACAAGATTGGATCGAAAATAAAACTGAACAAGGGGTCGCTCGGCATCATTTTGTCCGTTGTTCGGCTGCGACTCTTTTATTCTCCGTTTTATCGGTTGCTGAAACCGTTGCGGCCTCTGGAAGCCTGGATTTACCGAAAGCTGAGTGCGCCGCAGCCTTTGCCCGGTCCGCCGCGCGAGAAGCAGTGACCCTGGAAACAGCAGTTGGGCTGAACAGGAGGGAACAGAGGCAACAGAGTTGGGGAGATTTGTCCAGAAAGCGCCATTTGTTTGAATCTCACCTTAGAGGTGACTGTCCCGCTAGGTCCATTCAAGTCGAAGTTTCTCCCCATCAACCTGCGCGGCAGGATAGGCGTCCCGCCTGTCCAGCATTTGCGTACACCAAGAGCATAGACAGGCGAGACGCGCTGTCCTTCTAAGTAAGTTCATGGGTGCAATGTGCGAAAACGATGTTTCGGAGAAATCTCTCTCTGTTCTCTCCGTTGGCTCCTGTTCAGATCATCGCCGCTTTAAGGTCGAGGTAAACCAGATAGCTAGTCCAAGTAGAAGAAAGCTAAACAGGCCAAGCGTTTGAATCACGGTTTTGAACGCTTCAAATTTCTCGGTCGTCAGCAGCGAACCGTCGTTCAGGCTCCACAGAGCCGCACCGTAGCCTGTCGCGACTGCGACGGCCCAGGGGACAATCCCAAATTGTGAGCGCGCCAGAAGATTGCCGATTAGCACGTTGGCCAGGATCAACGGCAACAAGCACCAAGCAAACCATGGAATCAATGGCGCTGACTTCCAAAAAGTAGAATTGAAAACGTAGATGATCCGAAGAGGCAACTCCGGGAAAATGGTGAAACAGATGGCCGCGAAAACGCCGATCAACGCAGTGGCGGCCAGCGCCTGCCGCAAGGCATCAGTCTCTTGCGTCCGCGCGGCACTTTGCACAATTTTGGGAAACATGACGGCGGCCAGCGGTGTCGTAAAGGTGACTAAACCCAAACCAATCATCGCGCCAGCCATGTAAAGTGGCGTTTGGTTCCTCGGGAAAACGATTTGAACGAAGACTACGTCGGCGCTGGTCATGAAAAGCACAGCACCGACACCGGCAGTCAATGGGATGACGCGCCTAAGCCAGGGTTTCCACTCAAAGCTCGCTCCGGGACCACGCCAGACCTTCCAGGTAAGCCAGATGCCGACGGCTAAGGCGACAGCTTGCCCTGCCAAAACCCCAGTCATTCCCCCCGCTGCCTGGCCTCCCAATTGAACGATGATGGCAATCGCCAGGAAGCGGCCGACACCATCGAGGATAGTCACCCAACCGAGGCCAAGAAAATCCTGGCGTCCTTGAAGCAGGCCCTTCGTCATTGGCAGCCATAGGCCTGCTAAACCGAGGACCACCGTGACCCAAAGAGCCGCGGGATTTGCGATCTTCAGCGAAGCCAATATGTCAGAACGCCAGAAAAAAATGATAAGGGCCATCACCAACCAGATAACAAACGTCCCTCGCAGAACTGCGCGTGCGGCTTCTGAGAGCCTCCTTGCTTCGCCTTCCGAAATCGCGGCGGCCGCTTGTTGGGCAAAGACAGTTTGCAGGCCGCCGGCCGGAAAACCCATCAGGAGAATGACTCTCAGAAGAGTAAAGAAAACTCCATACTCGGCGGGATCCATTCGGTTCACGACAACATGGACGGCCATCATGAACACTCCGCTAGCTGTGGTAGCAACGATCAGCCAGCCGCTCTGACGGAAGAAAGTGAGTTTGCTCTCAGTTGTCATCTGAAATGACTCGCAAGACCGACTGCAGGCAAAAAGAATCCGCCGACCAAAGCTCGTAAAAACTATGTTCCGTAAGGAACATAGTTTTGGGGGAGTTTGGACATTTTTGCATTCTCGTCAGCAAATAACTGCCTGAATTATCTCCCGTAGGGAGAACCTGATAATAGCCCGGCGTTTTGAACGCCGGGAGGCCAGAGCATGAACTATAAGTCCCGGAAGGGACGGTTGAATTAGTCCCACGGATATTTCTCGTCGTATTCAATACTTTTGTTGCAACACTGAATAGCAGCTTGCACTGAGCTCTGCGTTTTCATCTGTCAGTGGAGTCGTATACCCTTTCGACGAAATCGACGGCGTTCCTGCTAATGGTGCGCCAATCCAGCGCCGATCGCACGCGTTCGCTAGCCCCTCGCGCCAATGAATGCCGGGCTTCGGCCGGCTCACGAAGCCAACTTAGGATGCATTCGCCGAAGGAAGCGCCGCTGAATTCCGAGAAGCGGATCATCGGCTCATTTCTAAAGTATCTGACCGCGCTTTTCAAAGGCGTGCTGACGACAGGCAAACCCAAAGCCAGATACTCGACAATCTTGGCGACAAAGGCGCAATGCGTTCCCGTCGATTCCTCGTACGGCACAATCCCGACCGTTGCATCCGCCAAATGACGGGAAACTTCCCGATACGGAACAAAACCGGTTGTTTCTATTCGGGCCGAAGGGACGCGAGCGTTGACCTGTTGCAGAAAGGTTTGCAACGCTGGCGTTTGATGTCCGACAAACTTGAACACAACCTGAGGTTTCATCCGAACAACGTGTTCGATTGCTTCTAATGCAATTGCGCGCAAGTGATGATGATCGAACGAGCCATGCATCACAGCCATGGCGGTTGTCGCGGGGGCGTCGGAAGGCGTTCGGCCAGCGAACAAAAACAAATCGGCGTCAAAACCATAATAGATAGGTCGAATACGCTCGCGCGGAAAACCGCTCTCCGCAAAATAATCGGCCAGCGTATCCGAGACTGTCAGGACGGCGTTGGCTCGATATTTAAGCGGTAGCGAGAGCTCAAACTTTTTCAACCTTTTAAGCAGTGGCGGAGGCGCTAGGTAAGGGGGCCAGGCTTCCATAAATCCCGTCAGGTAAT
The DNA here is from genome assembly GCA_016871515.1 of Verrucomicrobiota bacterium. GTDB lineage: Bacteria > Verrucomicrobiota > Verrucomicrobiia > Limisphaerales > SIBE01 > SIBE01. The sequence continues at coordinate 46,364 of VHDE01000037.1, read as the reverse complement.
CGAGGAAATTCATGACCACAGGAATCCGTAGGCGGGCCTTTAATCGTCCGGCGGCAACAGCGGAAATAGCGTGCTGCGACAAAACTAAGTCAAAAGCCAACTTGCGAGCATGCGTTTCAACCATGCGCTGCAGGAAAAACGGATAAAGGATGTATTTGAAGTTGCGCAGCGTTGTGTACCGGCCCATTTGCCAGGTTCGAAATTCGTGCAACTCGACGCCAAATTGCTGGCGGACTTGTTCTGGATCAGAAACCTTTGGACAAAAAATATGAACCTGGTGTTGGCGCTTCACCAGTTCTTGAACAAGATAAATTGCTTCGGCAGATCCGCCGCCGCTTGGGGGATAGAATGGTTCGTGGGTGATGAAAGCGAGTCTCACGAATCTCTCCGCTCGTTTCGGTTAGATAGTCGAGAGGCACGGACAAGACCGCCAGCGCGGCTCACCGCTGGTATCGAGTTAAGCGATCGCGATCCAACGAATCTTCTCCCTATGAACCTAAAGGTAGGGCGGCGTTGCTGCGCCGCCTTGGCAAACCCACGATGTTGGCGGCGCAGCAACGCCGCCCTACCGACGCAGTGGTTCATGGGTTCAATGCACGAAATTCTGTTTCGGAGAAGTCTCTCCCCGATCCTCTCCTCCATCCGAATGGAAGAGAGGGAGAAGACCCAATCCACGCAATTTGAAGCAAGGCCTTCCGCAGTCTTCCTACGTGAATGGATGGCCGTTGATCGGAATCTCCTCACGGCTGCGAAAGCAGGAACCTCGTAAGGAGCTGCGTAGCACGTTCCAGGGAAGGCAAAGAAATCCATTCATCCGCCGTGTGCGCCTGGGCAATGCTCCCCGGGCCGAAGACGATGCTAGGAACACCGCCCTCCGCAAGGATGGCGGCATCGCAAAAGAAATCGACTCCGAACGGTTTGGTTTGACCGACAGCCCGAACGAACTCGCGAACCAGCGGTTTGCTGGGGCTTGTCTCGAGGGGCCAACAGGGCGCCGCCTTCGTGTTGATGAGACGCGCCTCATGCCGGCGTTTGCGCAAGAACGCTTTCAGTTCACGGCCCACTGACGTCTCGGTTTCACCAGGGAGGGTGCGGCGATCTATTTCAATGCTGCAGCGGTCAGGAACAATGTTGGGTTGTGTGCCGCCGATAATGGCGCCGACATTGATCGTCGGATGCGCAAGCAAAGGATGTCGTCGCCGGCGCAATTGAGCGGCATATTCGGTTTCTAACAGATCGACGATCCTCGACATGGCATGCACTGCGTTCCGACCGAGTTCCGGCCGTGCGCCGTGGGCGGATTTTCCGCGCGTTTCCAGCCGAAGCCATAAGTCTCCCTTGTGAGCGGTGACGACCTTCAATAGCGTCGGTTCACCGACGATGGCCAAATCCGCTTTGAGGCCACGAGCGGCCAACGCCCGGGAACCGCACTGACCATGTTCTTCGTCCACCAAACCCGCAAAAAGAATCTCGGTGGCTTTGGGGCGCTCGGAGGAGCGGCTTGCCTCGAGCAAGGCCGTGACCATTGCAGCGATTGAACCTTTCGTGTCGCACGCGCCTCGGCCGTGGAGGCGATTGCCTTTGAGCGTTGGTTGAAACATAGAGGCCGGCATGGCCGCATCGCCCACGGTATCCATGTGTGGCGCCAGGACGATGCGGCGCTTCGGGGTCCCCTCGGGCAACAACCGGATTAAGATATTCTTCCGGCCCGGAAAGACTTTTTGAAATTCGACCTCCAACCCTGATTTGCCAGCGATAACGGCGAGATAGTCGGCCAGTCCCTGTTCTCCGCCCCGGTAATCATTGGGCGGAAGAAAGGCCGGATTGACACTCGGAATCGCGATCAATTCGCGAAGCAACTTGTGGCTTGGATTCATTGGATAATTGCTTTGCGAAACCAATCGACGAAGCGCGGGATACCTTGCTCGATCTTCACTTGTGGGTGGTAGCCCAGCCGATCTTTGGCTTTGGAAATGTCTGCGAACGTAATCGGAACGTCGCCGGGCTGGTTGGGATGACGGTTCACGTTGGCTTTTTGGCCAAGAGCAGATTCCAACAGCTGAATGAGATAAGTGAGTTTCACGGTTTGTGACTCGCCCAAATTGAAAATCTCGTACCCGAACTCCCTTTCCGTGCAGGCGATAATGCCATCCACCGTGTCATCGACGTATGTGTAATCCCGCGCGGTGGAACCATCACCAAAAACCGGAATCGGTTGCCCCGCGGTAATGAGACGCGCGAATTTGTGAATAACAAGATCGGGTCGTTGTCGCGGGCCGTACACGGTAAAGAACCGCAGCATCACTACGTCCATGCCATAGACGTGGTGATAAACGTGTCCGAGCGCTTCGCAGGCGAGTTTGCTGGCAGCGTACGGCGAGATGGCGGCAAAGATTGGGTCTGCTTCTGAAAACGGCGCCTTTGAATTAATTCCGTAAACAGACGATGACGAAGCAATAATGATTTTGTTCACGCCGCCGGCGCGTGCCGCTTCCAGCAGGTTCACCGTGCCTTCGACGTTGACCCGTTGATAAAGGGCAGGTTCTTCCAAGCTCGGACGCACACCGGCTCGCGCCGCCAAATGAATGATTTGATCAAACTTCCGGCTGCGCACGAGTTGCTCGACTGCCCCGCGATCGGTAAGGTCGCCTCGGACAAACGTGAATTGCGGAGACAAAATTTCAAGGTCGTTAACATTTCGCGACTTCAGGGCCGGGTCGTAAAAATTATTCAAATCATCAAACGCACAGACAGAATGCGCGTTTTTGAGCAAGCGCTCGCAAACGTGCGAGCCGATGAAACCAGCTCCGCCGGTCACCAGAAAATTCATGCGGAGCAAAGTATCAGAGGGGGTTGGCGTTGGCAATCAGAGCGCCTTAAATGCGCGCCTGCCTTCGTAGCAACGCAGACTGAAAGTCTGCGTTGCGCTTACGCGCGGACTCAGCAGTCCGCACTCCAGAATAATTTGCGCGATTTGGGCTTTGCAAATCTTTTCGAGAAATCATTATGTCCGCCATGCCTACAACTGAAGTACTAAAACTCGATTTGCCAGGAATCCAAAAAGTCAAAAGCGGCAAGGTCCGCGAGATATTTGATCTAGGGGATGCGTTCTTGTTTGTGGCCACCGACCGCATCTCCGCCTTTGATTGTGTGATGCCCAACGGCATCCCGCGCAAAGGCGAGGTCCTGACCCAGCTTTCGCACTTTTGGTTTGACCGGACGGCCTCGCTGGTGCGGAACCATCGGTTAGCTCAGGCGAACGATCCGCTTCCCAATAATCTGCAGCCATTCGCAGACAAGCTGGCCAAGCGCAGCATGATTGTGAAGAAAGCCGAACCACTAACGATCGAATGCGTGGTCAGGGGATACCTGGCTGGCTCAGGATGGAAGGAGTACAAAGCCCAACAAACGGTTTGCGGAATCAAGCTCCCGTCAGGTCTGGTCGAATCTTCCGAACTGCCAGAACCGATCTTCACCCCGGCCACGAAAGCCACCAGCGGTCATGACATCAATATCAATTTCGATGAGGCTGCCAAAATGGTCGGTGCGGACATCGCGGAACAGTGCCGCGCGCTGAGTCTCAAGATTTATTCGGCCGCGCGCGATTATGCGCGGCAACGAGGCATTATTATTGCCGACACGAAATTTGAATTCGGATTGTTGCAGAGAAAACTCATCCTGATTGACGAAGTCTTGACGCCTGATTCGTCTCGTTTTTGGCCGGCCGATCTTTATCGTCCGGGCAAAAGCCAGCCAAGTTTCGACAAGCAATTTGTCCGCGATTACCTTGAGACGCTCGATTGGAACAAAACTCCGCCAGCGCCTGCGTTGCCCGAGCCAGTCGTTGCGCAAACACAAGCGAAGTACTTGGAAGCCTATAAGCGATTGACAGGCCAGGACCTTTGATCTCCTGTGCGCAATCAACCAGGTAGGGTCGGACTGCCAGGCCGGCCACTTTTGCGCTTGCCGGCGGTGGTCGGCCTGGCAGCCAGACCCTGCCTAACGTTTCAATCGATGGAAGAGTTGGTCGAAGACTTTTTGCAGTATCTGCGGAACGAGCGTGGCCAATCGGAGGAAACGCAACGGACCTACGCTGCGTTGCTCATGAAATTTGTGCATTGGGCGGCGGCTCAAAAACTGACTGATTGGCAGTCCGTGGAGTTGTCCCACTTGACCGCGTTTTTGTTGTCCGAGCAGCAACGGGGTTTGGCTCATCAGCCGGAGGATTCGCCGCGACGATTGAGCACCAGCAGCGTTTACCTCGAAATCGCCGCGTTGCGCGCCTTTTATCGCTTTACGGAGAGCGAGAAGTTTCTGCCTGCCAACCCGGCGGAGCATCTTTCATTGCCCAGGCGCTGGCAGCGCTTGCCGAAGGCGCTGACCAATGACGAAGTCGATCAGTTACTGGCGCCGCCCCCAGAGGGAACGCCGCGCGCTCTCTGCGATCAGGCGGTGCTCGAGTTGGCTTATGCTTCCGGCCTTCGGCTCCGAGAACTGTGCGGGCTTCGCATCGAACAATTACACCTGGATGCGGGCTACGTCACGGTCGTCGGAAAAGGGAACAAAGAGCGAGTCGTACCGGTCGGACGGCAGGCGGGGGCCGCGTTGCAACGCTACCTCGAGGTTGGCCGGATCAAACTGGTGAACCGCCGCACGCCGGCGAATGTTTTCCTTACGCGCCGAGGAACACCGTTCGCTCCATTCACACTCTGGAAGAGCATCAAGACGCGCGCTCGGAAAGCTGGCATCTCTCGCAATGTTACGCCGCACATGCTGCGGCACAGCTTCGCAACGCATCTCCTGGAACATGGCGCTGACTTGCGCGTTATTCAGGAATTGCTCGGCCATTCGAGCATCAGCACCACGGAAGTTTACACGCACGTCGCGAACGACCATTTGAGGCAAGTGCATCGCAAGTTTCATCCGCGCGCCTGATTTGGGAGTGGTGGGCGGTGTCCGGCGTAGCGCCGACTTTCAGTCTGCTGTATCGCCGATTTGCAATCGGCATACCGTCCGAACCTTCGATGACGCTCAAACTTGCGGAGGGTCCGCAGAATACAATTCTTCCAAGTAGCAAGGTGAATGTTGCCCCTCTCCCTAAACCCTCCCCATGAACCTCTCGGTATGTAGTACCGCCTTTAGGCGGCTAAAACCGGGACTACATGCCGCAACGTCAGGTTCATGGGCGCCATGCGGGAAAATGTGTTTGGGAGAGATCTCTCCCGGTCCGATGGGGGCGAGGGAATCGAGCTTTTGCGGTGGGCGATGCCTGATGGACATTTGCTCTTCATTTTCACAATAGTTCGATCGCTTTCTGCAGTTCCGCATCCGTATTGTAAAAATGTGGTGAGAGACGGATGTAGCGTTGGCCGGCGCGGCCGGTCCTAAGTGATGTAATAATATTAGCACTTTCCAGACGTTGATGGAGAACTGACATATCTCCGCCAGGACGGTGAAAGCTCACGATTCCACTGGCGTTCGGGGTTGGCGCGTCCGCTTGCAAAACAGTGCAGTCCTTCGCCTGTAGCGTCGTCACCAACAGCGAGCGTTTGCGCAAAAGCTCGGCGGCGACGGCATCAATTCCTATCTCGAGCATTAACTCCAGTGCGGCATGAAGCCCAACCAATCCAAGCAGGTTGTGTGTACCTGCTTCGTATCTCCGAGCGTCGGGGCGAAATACAATCTCCTCTTGCGCGACAAAACCGGGACAACGCACGTTGTTCCAACCATATGCCATTGGCGCCAATTGCTCCTGAACAGATTTGCGCACGTAGAGAATTCCCGCCGCGCATGGCCCGAGCATCCATTTATGAGCATCACCCGCAAGAAAGTCGATGTGTTCGACGGTGGTGGGGAAGGCCCCAAGTGTTTGAATGGCATCGACACAAAACAGAATTCCGCGTTCACGCAGCGTCTTCCCGATGGCGTCAAGATCGATGCGATAACCCGCCACGAAATGGCAAGAGGCCAAAGCCACGAGTTTCGTCTGTTCGTCAACTTGTCCAATTACATCGACTGGCCGGATGCGTCCGTACTCGCGAATATTGAGAAAACGCACTTCAACTCCGCGGTCGGCCAGCGCCATCCACGGGTAAACGTTGGACGGATAATCATCGAGGTAAATCAGAATGTTGTCGTTTTTCCGAACTGGGAGTCCGGCGGCGACAAAACTTAGGGCCAGAGAAGTTGGGCCAACGAACGCGATTTCATCCGGTTGAGCCTGGAGCATTCGAGCGGCGAGTTCGCGTGAGCGTTGCAATTGAAATGCCGGCAGCGATGTTTCTTGGTCACCCAGAGTGCATTGCTCGGCGTACCTCCGAATCGCATCAGCCACGCGCCGGGGCAATGGACAAACCCCGGCGTGCGCGAGAAAGATTTTGTCCCGCACGACGGGAAACTCATGCTGGCGCAATTCCTCGTTCGACAGAATCTCAGGAATAGTCACGGCTGCAAGGGCTGAGAAGGGTGAGGAGCTGCGAGCCTAAATTCGAAACTCGAAATCCGAAATCGGAAACAAAGCAGCGATAAGCAAATTCGAAATCCCAAGCCAGCCTGAGAAACGTTTGTGGCATTTCCCCATCTGAGTTTTGGATTTGTTTCGGATTTCGGATTTAAACCGCCAAACTTCTTCGCAGGCTGGAGTTCGCGTTCAGGGAATTTCAGGGACCGAGTGCCCGATTCGCGAGGCTCGCGGGGCTTGGGAAGCCAATCGGTCCTGGCCGCCAGAAACGTGGAGCTAGAAGGCATTCAGGATTCCCGAGTAGTAACCCGTCCAAAAAGAAACGACGCGCTGAGCGATGGCCAACGCGATAGCGAGATAAACCAGCCGTGGTGACCATTCCACGAGGTGCTGCAACTTGCGCCAGCCTTCCTCTTGGTAATGCCGATGGAGCCGCCGCAATGTGTCGTCCAATGTTCCGCTGATTTCGCCCGTGTGATACAGGTTGGCAAACAATTCCGGGAATTCGCGGCTTTCACTGACAACTTCCGATGGCGGCTGTCCGTCTTGTTCGACGCGCGGCCGCCAAGCCACAACGGTTCGGCGCAAGCCCGGCGAACCGCTTGCCGCAGCGGCCAATTCCCAGGCGTGAATCGTCGAGACCCCAGCATTGAGGAGAGCTTCCAGCGCAGCCGATAAACGGGCGAGAGCAAGATTGCGCCGAGCGCTCCCGAGAATCGGGATAAATTGGCCAACCTGTTCGACGAGGCTGCGCCATGTTTCGCCGTGGCGCCCCTGACAGGCGAAAATCAATGCGAACGTGACGAGATAGATCGGAGCTAAAAGGATCAGCGTCTGGCGCAAGTAAGAAATTAAGTCGCCACTCAGGACTAACTGGGGAAAAGGGCCGATGAAGACGGCAAAGTGCAACAGAAAGAGGGGATAGGCCAATTGACTCAAAGTCCGCCGCACCATTTGCGCGCGGTCATTGTAATAAGCGGCCAGCAGTTTAGCGCAGGCGTCGAGACGCCCGCTCTGCTCGCCAGCCTCGAGGAGTGCGGCATCGAAAGACGGCAACCAGTGGCCAGTCCGCCGCATCGCTTCAGTAAAGGTCGCGCCTTGCTCGATATCAGAGCTGATTTGCGTGATGGGCTGGCGGAAGGATCGTGCTGGCGGGTTTTTCTGGAGCATTTCCAGAGCCTTGGGCAACGGCACACCGGCCGACAATAAAGCGCCAATCTGGTGATAGAACTCACCACGCTGGCTGAGTTGCTTGGGCGTAACGATGAATGGCATACCCCATCACCAAGCCCAATCCTTTTATCCAGCGACCCGATCGATATTGGCTTTGAGGTCCCGTTTGCTGCGCAGGCCGACAATCTGATTCGCTACTTCGCCATTCTTAAAGAGCAACAACGTTGGGATCGCACGAATGCCATGTTGCGTAGCAAGTTTTTGTTGTTCGTCAATGTTGACTTTCCCGATCTTTAATTTGCCGTCGTACTCGCCGGCAATTTCGTCGAGAATAGGAGCGATCATTTTGCAGGGTCCGCACCATTCCGCCCAGAAATCCACCAGCACCGGCGTGGGAGATTGGATAACTTCCTGAGCAAAATTCGATTCCGTTAAAGTCACAATATTGGCCAAAGCCATAGACATTCCTTGCTTAGAGATTTTCGCCGAAACTAACTGGTCCGGCAAGCAGCGCTAACCTCCTGCCAGTAAAAAGATGCGGACTACCGCAACCACGGCGATAATGGCCGCGACGATGGCTAAACCAGTATCGACGCCACTGACACGGGCGCCACCTTGAGCGGCCGGTCGGGATGCGGCGGCTGGACGTGGGCTGGCTGCAGGCGCCGCGCGTTGCGCAGGAGCATGCGCTGCAGCGGCGGCTGGAGCGGCTGCAACCGCCGCTGCCGCAGGGGCGGCTGCAACAGGCGCCGCCGGTGCTGGAGTCGCGGCGGCTACCGCGGAAGGCGCGGGAATTTTGATCGTTGGCGCGGCAGTCGGCTTGGGCGGCAAATTGATGCGAACCGTCTCCTTTTTGGGCTGCACTTTGGAAGCTTCGGCCGGTTTCGGAGGAACGGCGCCAGCGGGCGGGTTAGGGGTATTTTCAGCCATATCAAATCGTGTGCGATGAACCTAGATTCGGCGCCAAAAGGTGTCAAATGCTTATTCCAATAAAAAAGGCCGGTTGTGAAATCACCTCCGGCCTTTGAGGCTCAAAGTCTAAATTAATAACGCTCGCGCCGCCCACCTTCGCGGTCACCGCCATCACGGCCACCACGATAACCACCACCACCAGCACGAGGCGCGCGCTCTTCTTTCGGGCGAGCAATATTCACTGTGAGCGTCCGCCCCTGAAGTTCCTTGCTGTGGAACATCTCAACTGCCTTATTGGCCTCTTCGGGAGTCGACATTTCAACGAAGGCAAAACCTCGCGATTTGCCCGTGAACTTGTCTAACATCAGATTTACAGAGGTCACAACGCCAGCTTGCGAGAAATACTCCTGCAAGTCGTTTTCCATCGTTTGGTAAGAAAGATTACCAACGAATAGTCTGGATTGGTTCATTTGGATTTATTTGATGTTTTGCTCAAAAAACCCAGTGGGGAGATTCTGCACCCGCAGGAATCACTGAAAGTTATCCATCGGACAACTCACAATCTGTCATACTACTGACACCGGCACTGCTCGTTCTTTGCGCTGGCGCAACCGTAGCAAACCCTTCCTAGGAGTCAACGAGAGATTCGACGAGGGCAGCTCACTACATTTTCAAGCCGAAGACGATGCGAAAACCTCGGCGGTTCGACACGTTGTGTGCCTCTTCCCTCCCATGAACCCCATGTATGTAGTCCCGCCTTCAGGCGGCAGCATTTGCTGGCGCCAAAACACGATCTGCGGATGGCAATCGCTCCGGCTGAAGCCGGGACTACACACCACAGCCGCCGGCTCATGGGCGCAATGCGCGAAATTTTGTTTCGGAGAAGTCTCTCCCAGAGCCCGACTAATTTGCTGCCGGTGTCACGGACGCTATCTTCACCTCGGCTTGATTCGCCGCGAGGGCATTATGCCGTGACACGGTCGAAACGAGACGTTTAACACCAGCCTCGTACGTGAACTCAGAGACCGACGTCCATTGCGCGTTGAACGATTCGGCCACCTTCTGCGCGATCTCAGCCAGCGAATGGCTGGCGCCGACCAGGCGGTTTGGGTGCTTTCGCTTTTCGAAATCGAGATAGGCTTTTGTCTCTTCAATATAGCAGACCACATGAACGACTTTCTTTGTGCGAACAGTAATCATGTGCGGGGTGTATCCTTTGCGCCTTAGGATGTCCGCCGCCAGCGTGGCGAAATCATCACAATCTCCAGACTTCGTGGCGAGAAACGTTTCCGGCGACTGTATCTGCGCACGAAATTGAAATTTGAAGTTAGCGAAATGTTCTGCAAAACGCTCCGGCGTGAGATCCGGATCGTTGCGCAGATCCTCAATCGTCAATCCCAAAAGCGAGGGAAGAAAAAAGAAAGAACACATTGCGAGCAACACTGCTCGTAAACCCACGAGATGCACACGCTGCACCATGCCCCATTAGCACCCGTGGCGCCATGGAGTATGTGCAGCCAAGCCGATCTGAAATGCCCGTTAAGATGTCTGCCTTGTAGACAATTGTGTCCTCAACTGTCCCGAACCAGGCGTGAACTAGCTGCGCAGGAGTGGAGCTCTTTCCGCCCTAGGGCACGAATTGCCATCAAGCGATTGGCATTTCGTTCCTAACTCAAAGCGCACATTATGGCACAGTCCGCGGTTGGTAGGGCGAACCTGCCGGTGAGCCGACAGAAGCAATTGGCGATTACTATTTATCAGGCTCACCGGCAGGTTCGCCCTACCTTAAAACGGCTTTGTTCAATCTAATTTAAATGCGGAATGTATCAATGTCGTAAGTCTCGATTTAGCCTTCGCGCCTATCGAGTGTGCGAAAACAACACCGAGAAAACTCGCGGAAAACAATGCGTGATTCGAATCAACCACGACGCCAAGCACGCATCCAGCATCGCCCTCTGAAGCCATGACGCTAGACTCACTCGAGTCCGAAAAGCGTTCGTGCAACCCCGAACGATCGACTGCTGCGCCTGGCTCCAGGTCATCCTGCCGAGGCTGTACTGAACCAGAGGATCAATTGCCAGTTCAGCAGCTTCAAAGGCCATCGACATGCCATTGCCCGTGAACGGCGCAATCATCGAAAACGCATCGCCCAGCGCACAGCCGCCCGCCTTGCCTTCGTCGCGCCGCGTGTAGGAAAGCCCAGTCACTGAACAAAACGAAGATTCGTCCAAGATAGCTTCCGCGCGATAACGTTCCAGCTCAGAGTTCGGTTCCCCTCCGAGATAGGTTCTCCAGCTCTCGATTACCGCCGATCCGGATGTCCGATAGCGGAATAGGCCGCAGATATTCGTTGCATCCTGATTGAGCCGGCATAGTCCGACATAACCGCCGTTGGCCAGGTGCAACTCCAAGTCGGTGCGCAAAGGGACTTGGTGAGCATGCACCTTCAAACCAATCCATCGCCTGCCGGCAGCCGCGGAATGCAGCCGTCTTCCACTGGCGCAAACGACCCCTTCGATCGCGCTAGGTCCGCGGACTCGTTTGTTCTCGCGAAGATCACCATCCAATTGTCGGAATTCTCGCGCGAGAAAATCATCCAGGAGAAAGCGTGAGATACATAAGGCCGAGCGTGGCAGCGTCAACACACGGGATGCTGCGCACCGGGAAACGAACCGGACCGTTCGGGCTGCACGGCTGTTCGGCAAAATCTTTTCGAACAACCCCAGGCGTCGCAACGAATCCAGCCCGCGACCGCAGATGAATTCGCCGCAAACGCGATGGCGTGGGTAATGCCCAGCCTCATGAATCGTCACGGGGACTCCGCGTTCTCGAAGACCAATTCCCAACGTCAGACCTGCCAAACCTCCGCCTACAATTTGAATTGGCCTCATGCCCGTCGATTAGATTTCTTCAGAACGATCCGCACAGAACCCGTGGCTGAACAATCCGACCGCTCGTTCGCGTAATCGCCACCTTTTCGTTTGAGGCCATAGCCGAGACAGTTCATGTCCGAAGAAGCCAGCTTGGACGCTAATGATGGCATCGTGGCGCGTTACAGAATTGCACCCGATCATCCACAGCAAGCGAGCTCCAAGCAACGACAGCCTCGATCGCCTTGGCTCGCACGCGAGGAACATCTTCGTTTGCTCCGCAGCCCGCTGCAGGATGCCTTGCAAGGCCGCTTCTGAGAAATGATGCAAGAAGAGATTTGCCATGATGACGTCCGCCCTTGGGCACTCTTTGGCCAAAAACTCCATAACATCTGCTTCCACTACGCGGACCTGCCACCCGATATTTCGGAACTGCGCCGCATTTGCGGGGCTGAGAGCGTTCTGGCGGTCCACCAGAAAGATTTCAGCGCGATTCCAGGCCGGACCAAGCTGCTGGGCCAGCTTAAGCGCAACAAAGCCATCACCGGCGCCCAGATCGACAATGCATTTTTTCTCATCATTCCAACGGACGCGGCGAATCCAATGCGCCAGGATGTTTGGGTGCCTCATCAGCAGGTTGATTCGCTGCAGGTCGCGCCGCGAACTTAGGGCAGACGGATCATGCGCCGGCAATTCATCGAGAAGTTCAGGCTCAACCAGGCGATTCATATTAGCGGTTCGGTGTCAGCTGTGAAGTGTCAGGTGTCGCGTCCGCATCAGGTATCAGGTGCATCAGGGGCTGTGCACCTGATGCCTGATGCCTGGACACCTTTAATCCGCCTCCAGCAAAGCTCCATGACAATTGAATCCTGCGCCGAATGCCGACATCCACCAGTGGCCTCCGCGAGCTTGCCCCGCCAAAGCCGCTTCCAAAACAAAGATGACGCAAGGACTGCTCACGTTTCCGAAACGACGAAGAATATCAGCGCTCCACTGCAAGTCAGCCTCCTCCAAGCCAAGACGCGCGCGCAAGGCCTCAAGAATTTCCCGACCGCCCGCGTGCATGATCCAAGCAGTCACTTCTTCACGTCGCACGTTCGCTTTCAATAGAGCTTCTTTGAAAACGAGCTCAGCATATTTGCCGGCTAAACTCGGCACCTGCTGCGTGAGGATGTTCCGCAACATGCCATTCTTCTGTTCAAAACGGAGGTAATCTCGGTCAGCTGGACTGAGAATTGTGCCGGCAGCTTTCCATTCCAAGCGACGGCGATCTCGATTCGGCTTATTCGACAGAACGACAGCACCAGCTCCGTCACCGAAAAGGCAAGCGCTAATAAGTACGCCCGGATCATCATCGAGATAAAACGCCGCGCTGCAAATCTCGACGCAGATCGACAGCACATAGCGGCAGCGTCCTGAAGCCAACAGAGCGTCCGCCATCTGCAAGTTCGGCAGCGCTGCACCGCATCCTTGCCCGACGAGATCGAGCGCCAGAATGTCTGGCCGCAATCCAAGGCGTTCGCTCATGTAGCTCGTTAATCCAGGACACAAATATCCCGTGCAAGTGCTGACAACGATCGCATCCAGTTCCGCGCTTTGCAGACCGGCCGTGTGCAGGGCTCGTTCCGCGGCGTTCGCGCCAAGAAGTGGCGCGTTCTTGGCAAAGCGCGCGTGGAGTGCGTCGGGATGAATCTCGAACGCCTCGCTGAGAGAATTCAGGGCCAAATAGCGCGTCGAAATCCCGTTGTTCCCAAGCAGAACCTTTTTCAAAATCGCGCGCGAGCGGACGTTAAGCTGAGAAAACTGCGGAGCCGACTGCAAAGCCTCCCAGCCCTGGCTTTGCCGGTAACAGTGAAGCGGTGTCGCTGTTCCTATCCCAAGAATAAACATGCCCCAATCTAACTCAGCCAAGCGCAGAAGACGAGCGAACCAACCGCTGCCAGCAATTCTGCTCATGAAACCTGTAGGACAGCGCTTCTCGCCTGTCTTGCTCTTGGTGTACGCAAATGCTGGACAGGCGGGAGGCCTATCCTACGACGCCGGTTCATGGACAGCCTCGATGTCTTCATCACACGCATTGGGACCACGAATCAACTGTTGTGGTATGTAGTCCCGGCTTCAGCCGGTGCGACTGCCATCCGCAAATCTGTGTCGCGCCCAGCAGATGCTGCCGCCTCAAGGCGGGACTACATACCCGCAGGTTTCATGGGAAGAACTGCTGAACCGTTACCAACCACTACGACGAGGACGACGAGGATACCTTGAGCTTGTTTTGCTGATGCATCTGTTTACGCTCCCCGGCTCAACAATGTCCGCGTTAGAAATCATTGGTTTGATCGCCGCCTCGATGGCTGCGGGTGCGATCAACGCCGTCGCAGGCGGGGGCACACTGCTGACTTTCCCAACGTTGCTCTTCTTTAACACGCCTCCCGTCGTGGCGAACGCCACGAGCACGTTTGCGCTGCTTATCGGCACCGCGGGCAGCGTTTTTGGCTATCGCCGCCATTTGCACATTGTGAAGCCATGGCTGTGGCGCTTTGTCCCGGTCAGCATCCTCGGCGGTCTGATTGGGGGTGTCCTTCTCACACGCACAAGCGATGAAATGTTTTCCAGGCTGGTGCCATTTCTGATCCTCTTTGCCACCATAGTTTTTCTGGCTCAAGGATTCTTCCGACGCCTGGCTCGATTCGATGCCACCTCTGGAGAATACCGCGCGATTGCGGCCGCGATTCTATTTCAGTTTGGCGTCGCGATTTACGGCGGGTACTTCGGTGCGGGCATTGGAATATTGATGCTCGCGTCGCTCGGGTTTATTGGTCTGCACGATATCCACGAGATGAACACTCTGAAAACGGTGCTCGCCTCGCTGATCAACTTTGTCGCAGCTCTCTGGTTCATTATTGCGGGACTCGTTCACTGGCCGAAAGCATCGGTCATGACCATCGGTGCTATCGCCGGTTATTACCTCGGCTCGCATTATTCGCAGCGCATTCCGCAAAGGCGCGTCCGGCAGGTGATCACGATCATTGGCTTCATCATTTCGGCTGTAACCTTCTACGATGAATTCTTCCGATGACTACCGAAACACATTCCATCCATTGCACCATGAACTTTTGATAGGACAGCCTGGACAACCTTTTGTCTCATATGAGACCAAAGGTTGTTGTTGGGAGGGGCTACGCACATGCTAGACAGGCGAGACGCGCTGTCCTGCCAGACGGGGGACAAGACGCTGGAAGCGCTCATGGACCGAGCTTTTTCTTCGCTTCCTCCGGAATCTGAACTTTGGTCGAGCCGATGCTCTTGATTTCAACCGTTGTCGTCCGGTTCACCTCATGCTCTTGCTGGTTCTGTCCTGCGACGCGGCCTTGGAGGTTGTATTCGTATTGAGTGAGCACTCCATTCTTGATCCAGAATTTGACCCAACCTTTGGAACCGGTCGGCCAACGGACTTGCGCTTCTCGGCTGCGAGCAAAAAGCAATTCTCGAGCGCCCACTTCCGTCAAATCGCCGCTGTAGGCGCCACCGCGTTCCTTCTTCAACGCTTTGACCTTGGCCAACAGGTCCTGGGCTTCAGCAACGGGCGCTTTGAACGCGCTCAGGCGGCGAGCGATCCACGCGCCATCTCCTTTAAGGTCCTGAGAAGATTCCCAATCTGCTTCAGTCTTGATCACACTTTTGGGGCCTTTCAAGGCGGCTTCCACGGTGTTGTCGCCCATCGTGAGTTTGAAATAAGTGTAGCCATCCTTCTCCGCTTTTCCTTCGGTAGGCGCCGAACGCGCGCTGGCGGCGGAGCCCTCCGACTTTGACCTGGCAACCCAACTGTAATTCGGTTTGCCACTCAGTGAGGCAATGGCCGCGCCTATTTCCGCTTTGGGATCCGTGTCCGCAGCGGTTGCGCAAATGACGCTGCCACCGACGAGAGCGAAGAGAAATGCTTTGCTAATCATAACAAATTCTATCGAGGCTTTTAGCCCGCAGGTTGCATTTTGGCGATCACAAAGAACAACGGGCTGGTGGGCCGGACATCTCAGTTTCTTGCAGACACAAGAAACTGAGATGCGCCCTCGTGGGCCTGGTTTCTACGTTTCGATTTGCTTGCCAAGCCGGAAACGCCTGCTGTTCGCGAGCCGAACAGCATTCCAGCGTGAGTAATCGACTGCGGTTCCCATGGATTTATGACTCCGGAAAACAATCGAGAGCCGTTTCTAACGCTTCTCTCCGTGGTCCGAGAGAATCAGGAAGAGCGCCGGAAGTTGTTGTCGCTGCTCGATCTTGAACCGACCCGCCGGAAGATGGCGATCAATGTTCTCGTGATGAACATGCGTCGGGAGAATGCGCCGTCGGACTTCATCGAGGCCTGGGATTCATTGCAAGACCATACTACGGCCGAGAATACCAAACGCATCCTAGAAGACCGCACATTAGATGGCCGCTGCCACCGGCTGACAACGGCCATGATTATTGGGACCGCGATCGCATGCCTTGGCTTGTTCTGGGCCGTCTATCAATTGTTGTTTTGATGAACGTGGGCGGCTTAGCGAAGGGCCAGCTTTGCGTTATCTTAATGTGAGACGATGATCGTTAAGTCGTACAGTCACGCATGGTATATCGGTGTGCGCGGCATGAAGCGCCTATGAGTGAGATTCTAAAGTCTTATGAGTTGCTCGGGCTTCAACCTGGCGCATCCTCCAAAGCAATCAAGAAGGCTTACCGCGATTCCGTCAAAAAGTGGCACCCCGATCAGTTTGCCAGCCAACCGCAGCAACGGCAGCAAGCCGAGGAGAAACTCAAAGATATCAATCTCGCTTTCGAGCGCATCCAAGAAGACCGAGCCGCGAATCCACGCCGGAATCGTGGGGCGCAAAGACCGGCTCGCTCAAAGTCCAATTCCCCTCGACGCCAAGCGCCTCGTCCCCACGAACCGGAGCCCGGTTATGCGCCGCGAACTGACGCGGATCCGGATGCGAAAGAACCTCCGGTTGATACTTCTCACGCGGCGTCTGACGCGCGGCGTCATGAATCACGTTTCGTTTTTTGGAATCAGCTGTTCGCAAAGCCAGCAGCAACGATTTTTGCACTGTTGGGCATCGTTTTGGCTGGGTTGGCTGCGATGCATCTCTTTGTTGCTAATGCGCCGGAAGCATCGACCACCGATATCGATCAGAGCCGACAGGAGCAAAACCCCCAAGCATTCGTTTCGCAAAATGCCCTGCTGCCGTCTGGACCGGAGACGCGCCTTGCGCAGGATCAAGGTGCGACAGCTCTCGGACTTAACCTTGGAAGACCGGACGACGTTAGGATGCTTCCATCTGAATTCACCGAGGAAGTGGGGTCGACGAGAGCGTTTTCGAACGCGGCCGAGCCAGCTTCTGAACTGGCCGCAGTGCGGGACGGATCTCATTCCGGGCAAAGTGAACTCTCGACAAAACTGGGAAATGGGAAACCTCCGTGGCTTCCGCAAAACCCTTCACCAGTCCCAGCCGACACCACAACACTTCCAGACTCCAAAGCTCCGAGCGAAGCAGCGCGGCTTTCGCAAGTCATCGCCTCGTTGAAAGAGAAATTGCCGCCTGAGGGGCAAATCCAAGAACCTGCGGTTCCAGTCGAAGGTCCTGATGCTCACTTTGAGCGCGGCCTTCGATATGCCACTGGCGGCGGGGTTGTGCAAAGTTATGGTGAAGCCGTTCGATGGTGCCGGCTCGCGGCGGATGCCGGACATGCCGAGGCTCAGAAGAATCTCGGGTTCTTGTATGCGACGGGCAAAGGTGTGCCACAAGACAATGGCGAAGCAGAGAAGTGGTTTCGCAAAGCGGCTGCGCTAGGCAGCATCGGCGCCGACTTCGGCAGCGCCATCGTTGCGCTTGCCAAGGCAAATGAGAAGCGCCTGACTGTGGTTCGAGACCAAGGCGCCAACAATTCCGCCCGCGCCAAGGAAAGTCCGGAAGCGCTCTTCCAACGCGGCTTGCGCAGCGCCAACGGCGATGGAGTCCCACAAAACTACACTGAAGCGGCCAATTGGTATCGGCTGGCTGCGGAAGCTGGACACGCCGCTGCGCAGAAGAATCTTGGCTTTCTGTACGCCACCGGAAAAGGCGTGCCAAAGAATGATGAGGAAGCCGAAAAGTGGTTTCGCAAAGCGGCCGAGCAAGGTAATGTGGGCGCAGAGTTTGCCAACGCGCTTGTTGGATTGACGAAAGCGGACCGCAAAAATGAGCCCGACAAAAAGAACAGAATCCCGGCTTCGACAAATGAGGTTCGGCCATAACTGACAGCGGGCAAACCGGACGCACTCGAAGCTCGTTTCAAATATCGGCTGCCCATGAAACTTAGCATATCTCGACTACGACCCGTGCAATCATCATCGAGCGTGCATTCGGCACGCCTCGGCATTATTGGCGCGGATCAATTGCTGACTGTGATGCCCGGGGCCGCTTCTAGCATTTTATCCGTTGCGCAAGCGCCGGCCGAAAAGAAGCCAACGTCCGGAGACGAGTTGCGAGCCGGCAAGAATTACATCTCCACCCAGGTTTATTCCCAACAAGACGATCAAAAACTCTTGACCCTCTTCGATGGACTGCGAGTTGCCGATGTCTCCGATGGGATGGACGCCGTCGGGCTTCAGAATACCGGGCTGATGAATTCCGACATTCGCCCGCTTTGGAAGGATACCGTGAAATTCACGCATCGTTTCATAGGCATTGCGGTTACGGCGCGTTACGTCCCGACCCAACATCCACCGGCCGGTCTAATGAAGACGGCGGACTATGACAAGTGGGTTGGTGATTAGTACAAGAACAAGTCAAGCGAACCGTTCGTGCCGCTGCTTCGCCAGGGCAGCGCGCTTGTCATTGAAGATGCTGCCGAAGCCGACGTTGGTTCCATTGGATCGAATAATATCTTGAGTTGGAAAGTGCGAGGTTGTGTTGGCGTCGTCACTAGCGCCACCGCCCGTGACACCGACGAGATTATTACGCTGAAGGTGCCGTTGTACTTTCAGAAGCCTGGGCGCGGCATTCGTCCGGGGCGCAATGAAGTGGAATCGGTAAATCGGCCCATCGTGTGTGGAGGTGTTCTCGTCATGCCGGGCGATGTGATCGTGGCCGATGGCGATGGCGTCATTGTCGTTCCACGTGCTCGCGCGGAGGAAGTGGCTAAGTACGCCAAAAAGATTCTCGATGATGACAAGGCCGGGCGCCGAAGATTGTATGAGCGCTTGGGGCTGCCACCGGACGATTCAGTGAAATGATGACACGTGATGAAGCTTGGGACTTGCTGAACGAGTTCACCAAGTCCGAATCATTAATCAAGCACGCGTTGGCCGTGGAGGCAGCGATGCGGCATTACGCCGAGCATTCGGGCCACGAGATCGAAACCTGGGGTATCACTGGTTTGATCCATGATTTCGATTATGAGCGGTGGCCAAATCCGCCAGATCACACGCGAGAAGGCGCGCGCATCTTGAGGGAACGCGGCGTCAATGAGGAGATCGTGGGCGCCATTCTTTCTCACGCCGAGTGGAACCAGGCAGAGTTTCCATTGGATCGGCCGATACGCAAAGCGTTGTTTGCGGTTGACGAACTCTGCGGGTTCATTACTGCGGTTGCTTATGTGCGGCCCGAAAAACTCACTGGCATGGCCGCGAGCAGTGTCCGCAAGAAAATGAAACAAAAGTCCTTCGCGGCAGCCGTCAAACGTGAAGACATCGAACAAGGCGCAGCTTTGCTTAACCTGCCGCTCGACGAACATATCAATCACGTCATTGCCGCGATGCAGAAAGTCGCTGGGCCGCTCGGCTTCGCGCACCCATGAACGCGGCAGGACAGCACGTCCCGCCTCTCCTGCTTTTGGTGGACGCAAATGCTGGACAGGCGGGACGCCTGTCCAGCCACGTCGGTTCATGGGAGAACGGTGCAAGAGCAAACGCGCCAGGCGCGCCCGGACGCAAACGGCGTACTTGCCGTTTGCGCTTATCTTGAGTATGAGTAATCCATCTCGCGGATAAAACCTTAGTAACAACCTTATGAAGCATTCGAAACCCAACCGCCGAATCGCCTCGAAGTGCCGCCAAGTGCGTGGCTTTACACTCATCGAGTTACTGGTCGTCATTGCCATCATCGCTATTCTCGCTGGGATGCTGCTGCCAGCTCTCGCGAAAGCCAAAACGAAAGGCCAAGGCATCATGTGCCTGAACAACACGAAGCAATTAATGCTGGGTTGGAAAATGTATGTCGATGATAACGGCGACAAACTGCCGTTCGCGTACGCGCCCGAAGATAAATCCAATCCAAACTACAAGTTCTCTTGGACCCATGGCATCCTCGATTGGTCGGATGGCAACACTCAGAATTGGGACATCGAGAATACCATCAAGAATGGCGCTATCTGGCCTTACATAGGCAATTCCCCCCAAATCTATAAATGTCCGGCCGACAAGTATACGGTCAAGCCGACTTCTGGTCCGCACAAGGGCGCACAGGTTCAACGCATCCGAAGCAACTCAATGAATTCTTGGATGGGAATGAACCAAGGCGAATGGACTTGGTTTGGTGGTCCGGAATTTCGCAAGTACACCAAGATGTCAGATCTGGTTGACCCAGGCCCGTCTATGACGTGGGTTCTTGTCGACGAACATCCTGACAGCATGAACGACGGGTTCTTTTGCGTGGACATGAACGGTTATCCTGACCCGAAGCAAGCGAAATTGCCTGATGTGCCGGCAAGCTTTCATAACAATGCTTGCGGTTTTGCCTTTGCGGATGGCCACTCGGAAATTAAGAAATGGCGCGACAAACGCACCATGCCGCCGGTCACCAAGCGCGGTCTGACCAGCATGGGCAGCCAAGGCAGCCCGACGCCAAATCCAGATGTTCTCTGGCTCTACGAGCGGACGACGCGCAAGTACAAGCAATAAAGAAAAACTCCAAATCGGTTTAGCGCAGCGGCGGCCAGAGATGGCCGCCGTTGCATTTTAGTTCAGAAGGGTTCCGAATCCGTCGCACTTGCAGATTCAACGCATTCCGCCATATTCGCAGTGGGATATGGCGTGTGCCGTATCCTGTCTTAGTGACCATAAGACAGGTGTGACCGTGTTAGAGCACGCGGTCACACCGTTTCCATTGAACTCGCCCAATTGAGGAGCGCAGCATTCACGCCGCAGAGGTGTAAGGTTCTTAGATTGTTTCTCGAAATAGATTTCCGGAAAGGTGGAGCAAGCCTGCGGGTTTGCTGGAAACCCGGCAGCGTTTCCCTACCTTTCCGGAAATCTATTTCGAGAAACGTTATAGGATTCCTTGGACTTCAAAACCGCTTGAATATGCGAAGGTCTCTGCAGCGTAAACGCTGCGCTCTGGGGCGACCGGCGGCGCACGAAGCTATTCCAACTCGTGCACGTCGTCTAGGACACCGCGGGGAATGCAGACGGTTAGCACGGTGAGATGGCCTTTGGCCTTGTGCTTTACGCCGCGAGGAATATAGACCACGACACCGCGGTGCAATTCGATTTCCTCGCCGTCAAGGATCATGGTGCCTTGGCCGGCGACGACGTAATAGAATTCGTCCGTCCGTTTATGATAATGCAATTTGGCATCTTCGATTTCGACGAGATGGACTTCGGCTGCCGCGCCATCTTTTTGTTCCACGAGACAACGGATTTGACCGCAGGTTTCGGCCCAAGGTTTGATCTCTGCCGGATCACGACGAATGAATGTCGTTTGTGTTGTCATAGGCAAATGGGTGTGCGCTTGTTTGCTTATAATCCCGTTTTCTCGGCCGCAGCTCGATCTTCTTTCAGGAGCGCAATCCATTTCCCGATGTAATGTCCGTGATCGTGGTAGGTCCGGCCGCTCACTAGATTGCCGTCCACGACGCACGGTTCGTTTACGAATGTGCCGCCGCAAACTTCCAGGTCGAATTGACATTTCGGCACCGTTGCCATGCGACGGCCTTTGACGCATCCGGCGCGCGCCGGAATTTCCACGCCGTGGCAAACGCTCGCCACGGGTTTATTCACTTCAAAGAAATGCCGCGTAATGCGAATCAAATCCTTGTCGTCGCGAATGTACTCGGGAGCTCGCCCACCGCTAAAGAAGATGCTCAGATACTCCTCCGGATTTACATCTTTGAACGCGATGTCCGCCTGGATCGTGTAACCTTCCCACTCTTTCGTAATCGTCCAACCGGGTTTGACCTCGTGCAAGACCATCTGGTAGCGGCGCTTCTCGGGCGCGGCCACAACCGGGACGAAATCTTCCTCGATCAACCGGTAATACGGGTAAAGTGTGTCCACGGTTTCGCTGGCGTCGCCGACTATGATCAAAACCTTGTTCATATGAATCCCGATCTTGATGGATTAATAACCGATGCCGCCTTTGAACTTCTTTTGCGTTGCGCTTCGAAAATCACCCAACGACTGTTCGATCCGCTGGAGAAGCTCCTCCATCGTGAGCCCTGTTCCCGCACGGGCGGCCGAAATGAGCGTGTTGCATTCATTATTGTCCATGAAATGGAGCGCTTCCAAAAGTCCTGCATGATCTTCGTCCGGAATGGCGAGGAAACCGTGTTGATCCGCGTGAATCAGAGTGCCTGGTTCAACTGGCCGCCCAAAGACATCGACCGCACAATTCCATCGCACCGGGCAAACCTTAGCGTGGCCAACACTCAAACGGCGCGCCAGCACTTTGAATCCCGCGTTGGTCATCCATTCCACATCGCGAACGCTGCCGTCGGCAATTAGACCCACACATCCCAACGCGCGATGCGTATTCGCCATGACTTCGCCCCAACCAGCTCCATAAACGTCGGGCTTGTCCAAGTCTTGAACCATCACGATTTTCGGGCCTTGGACGGAAGCAACGTAACGAAAATATTCCATCCAAGCGTTGGGATTCTTTTCTCGATGTGCGGCGTTGCTCGGTTCAATGACTAAGGTCACGGCGTAACCGACCATCGGACCCATTTGCGGCATGTAATCTCGAACATCCTCGAGATTGAAACAATCGCGCGAACTGTCGTGTTTGGTGATTTGTTCCCAGCCGTTATAGACGGTCGGAGTATTCCAGCGTTTCATTTGGAGCAACTCGCCGTGAGTCAACACGCGCTTCACATTCGATGCCATATGATGTTGTAAAGGACTCTTGTTGGAACTGTGAACATAGGACCAGAGAATGAGGACTCGCGCAAGTAATCGCGTTTGGTTCCTTTATTTAGGACAGGCGTCTCGCCTGTCTGAGCATCTTCAAGCGAAGATTTCCTTCACCACTCGCCCATAGACATCCGTCAATCGAAACTCTCGTCCGCTATATCGGTAAGTTAGTTTCTCGTGATCGAGTCCCAAGAGATGAAGAATGGTAGCGTGCAAATCGTGGATATGAACCTTGTTCTCGGCGGCGTAATATCCGTAATCATCGGTGGCGCCGTAGCTCATCCCGCCTTTGACGCCTCCTCCGGCAAGCCACATTGTGAAGCCGTGCGGATTATGGTCGCGGCCATCCGTTCCTTGCGCAACGGGTGTGCGGCCGAATTCACCGCCCCAAAAAACTAACGTATCGTCCAGCAACCCGCGTCCTTTGAGGTCCGCGATCAGTCCAGCAATCGGCTTGTCCACTTCGGCCGCATTGTTCGTGTGATCGCGCTTCAATTGATCGTGCTGATCCCATTTATAGCTGTGCGTCACTTGCACGAACCGCACGCCCCGCTCGGCAAATCGCCTCGCCATCAGACATTGGCGTCCGAAGTTCTTCGTCTTTGCATCATCGAGGCCGTAAAGCTTGAGCGTTTCCGGTGATTCGCCGGAAATATCCTGCAATTCCGGCGCTGCCAATTGCATCCGAAACGCCAGCTCGAACGAATCAATCCGTCCCTCCAACGCCAGGTCGGGACCTGTCCGCCGCAGCTGCTCCCGATTCAATGTTTGCAGAAAATCCAGTTCCATCCGCTGAACGTCGCGCGGTGTTTCGTGGTTCGTGATAAAGGGAATAGTCGCCTTCTCCGACGGTGTGCCAGCGTTGCCAATAGGTGTTCCTTGGCAAGCCGCGGGCAAGAAAGCCGAACTCCAGTTGTTGAGCCCGCCATGCGTCAACGTTGGACAAATCGTGATGAAGCCGGGCAAGTTCTGGTTTTCCGTTCCCAAGCCGTAAGTAATCCAAGAGCCCATGCTCGGGCGGACAAACGTATCGCTTCCCGTGTGCAGCTCCAAAAGCGCGCCGCCATGTCGGGAATTCGAGCCATGCATGGAACGAACAATACAGAGGTCATCCACGCACTTGGCAACTTGCGGGAAGAGTTCGCTGACCCACGCGCCGGATTGGCCATGTTGTCGGAATGACCAGGGTGACCGGAGCAGATTGCCGGTCTCACTCGAAACGATCCGAGGTTTGGAAAACGGCAAGGGCTTGCCATGGTCGCGTTGCAACAGCGGCTTGTAATCGAACGTGTCCACTTGCGATGGGCCACCGTGCATGAACAAAAAAATCACTCGCTTCGCGCGCGCTTGAAAGTGCGGCGCTTGCGGATCCAATGGTTGCTGACTGGCAGAGTTCGGAGATCGAAGCGACAGCGAAAGTCGGTTGGCAGGTCGGGATTCATCGGCCAAGAGTCCGGCCAAAGCGAGGCTGCCAAATCCAAGACTGCTCGCACGCAGCATGTCGCGCCTTGTCATGTGTCGCTTCAGAAAGTTATTCCAATGGTCATTCATAGGAACGATGAATGCACCGTGAACCCGGTACGGTGCGTCACGGTCGTTAAGTTAAGCAGTCGATGCGGCAGATAGTGAGTCTTCTCCGTCTCTTCGCGAACGAAGAGAGGGCTGGGGAGAGATTTCTCCGAAACAGGATTTCGCTCATTGCACCCATGAACCACTGCGTCGGCAGGGCGGCGTTGCTGCGCCGCCAACATCGTGGGTTTGCCAAGGCGGCGCAGCAACGCCGCCCTGCCATTAGGTGCATGGACGAGTTACTCGACATAAATGAATTCGTTCGAGGCCAGCAACGTGCGGCAGAAGCTCTGCCAAGCGCGCCCGTGACGTTTCTTGACGTCCGATTCGTATGGCTCTAAAGCGGCAGCGGCGCGTTTGACGAACGCCAAAGCCTGATGCAGCTCCTGATCGTCGGGCAAACGCCCAAAGCTGTGTTCGTAAGCAATGCGCACTCGTTCGGCATCGCTGGCTTCGCCAAATCGCATCAAGGCCCCGGCCATTTTCTGGGACTGCTTAAGCATGATGCCACTGTTCATCGCGAAGAGCGCTTGAGGCGCGACCGTCGTCGTTGCTCGGTCGCCATTCGACACGCTGGGATCGCTGAAATCAAATGCGAGAAAGACGTCGTAAACAGCGCTCCGGATCACTGGCAAATAAATAGACCTAAGGTTGACGTCGTACGGCGTTGTGTCGCGATTCGCCGTGCTGGTGACGTATTCGCGTTCTTTGAACTTGAGCAGCGACCCGCCCATGGACAGGTCCAACTGACCGCTCACCGCGAAGATCGCGTCACGAATCGCCTCGGCTTCCAATCGCCAGCGGTCTTTCCGCCAATGCAGATGATTTTCGGGATCCACGAGAGCCGCCTTTGCGTTAAAAGCGCTGCTCATCTGGTATGTGCAGGAAAGCATGATGAGCCGATGCATCGCCTTAATTGACCAACCCGATTCGATGAACTGCTTGGCCAGCCAGTCCAAAAGAGCCGGATTCGATGGGGATTCGCCGAGTTGGCCAAAATTATCGACGCTGCGAACTAAACCGGCGCCAAAGTGACCGCGCCAGATGCGATTCACCATGACGCGACTCGTCAGCGGGTGGTCCTCCGAAGTTAGCCATCGAGCCAGTTCGACCCGCCCACTGCGCTGGTTGTCGATGTGTGTCTGGTCAGCTCCCGAAACAATTTGCAGAAACCGCCTCGGCGCCTCCCTGCCGAGTGTTAGATAATTCCCCCGCAGATGAATCGAGAGATTCGTGACAGTGCCCTCTTTAATGCCCATGGCTTTTGGCAACACGGGCGTTGCGGCTTCCAACGTTTTGGTCTCCTCGTTCAAGCGTTTCAATTCACTGGCTGTCTCCGGAGAATAATATTTGCTGGCATTGGCCGGAAGAGCGAAAGGTCCTTTTACGCCGCACAACACATTGCGAAATTCTTCCAAGATTCCATCGGCTAATTTCAGACCGCCCGTTTCCTTCCGGCTCTTGAGTAATTCTCGCCAGGATTGCTCGGCTTGCTCGAAGAGCTCTTGGTAACGGGCTGCCAATTCGTGCGCGGCAGAGGGTTTCGGGGCACGGAAGAGAATTCGAGCGAGCGAACTGAGGTCGCGTGGCTCAGTCGCGTCGTCGATGAACGTATGCCACGGATAAAAAATCGAATTGGTTTCATTCCGGGTTTGGCGAAGGTGTTCCGTCCATTGCTTGAGAATATCGGCATTCAAGCTTGAGGTCGTTGATTCTTGGGCCGGCTTTGGTGAAGTCTCGGGAGTCGAGTTGCTGGCCTGGGTTCTTTCCGAGTGCAACAACGTAGTGGCCGCTAAAAGGTAAGCATCTGAGTTTCGGCGTGCTTCGGACAGCAGAAGATCGTTTGCCGCCCGCGTTCGTCGCTCGACTTCAGCCTTCTTGTCGGCCACGAGTTGCTTGTGCGATTTTAAGCGCTCTTGCGCTTGTTCTGACGCCAAGACATGTTCGTGCCATACGGCGACGACCTTGAAATTCTCCATCGTTTTCGAGCTCTTGAAAATGCCCGCCAACGAATAGTAATCCGCGGTCGGAATAGGATCGAATTTGTGATCATGACACCGAGCGCATCCTATAGTAAGGCCCATGAAAGCGCGACCGACCGTGTCCACTTGTTCGTCCACGATATCCATTTCCATTTTCGTCGGGTCATCCTCGGCCAGCATTTTGGCCCCGAGCGCGAGGAAACTGGTTGCGATCAACCGTTCATATTTTCTGGCCTCATCATCTGTATTTGGGAGAAGGTCTCCGGCCAACTGTTCGTGAATGAACTGATCGTACGGTTTGTCCTGGTTGAACGCCGCGATGACATAATCCCGATAGCGCCAGGCATGGGCGTAGACCAAGTTTTCGTCCAACCCGTTGGAATCGCTGTAACGGGCGACATCGAGCCAATGACGTCCCCAGCGTTCGCCGTAGCGCGGCGACGCGAGCAACCGATCCACAACTTTCGCAAAGGCATGGGGGGAACGATCGCTGAGGAAATCGGCGATTTCCTCAGGCGTTGGCGGAAGACCGATGAGGTCGAACGTCGCTCGTCGAATCAAAGTGCGTTTGTCAGCGGGCGGCGCAGGTTCGAGATTCTTCTCGTTCAAACCGGCGAGGATGAATCGATCGATGGGAGATTGAATCCATTGCCGCTGTTTGTGGTTGGAAATCTCAGGAGGTGGACCATGGCCGATTCGTTGAAATGCCCAATGATGAGTCGTCGGAGCCGCAAGTGTCGTTGCACCAAGCTCCGGTGTTTGCGGAGAGGCGGCGGAAATTCGGTGCAGAGTCGCCAGAGAAAGCAACCAGCATTGGAAACAGGATAGCGCCACGGCGGAAGACAACATGCGGAGCGCTTGTAACGAGACTCGTTGCATGCGACCGCTCCTCGATGACGTTTCATGGCAGGGCTGCTTCATGGCTCCTGAACTATCGCAGGCGCAGCGTAGTGATTCCGTGGTCAATTGGCAATTTGAAATTGAATTTGAAGCGGCTGTTAGCGAACTTCAATCACGACTCGACGCACGATCGTGGGGCAGGCAGATTTCAATCCACTGCAAACGATACAACTTATCATGCTTATCATGCGCTTGATTATTCTCTTCGCTCTATCGTTCATCCATTGGCCCTTGGGCACATCCGCTGCGCCAAAGTCAGAACTTCATGAAACGGACGTGTTCATTAGTGGCGAGGGCGACTACCACACTTATCGAATTCCTTCGATCATCGTGACTCTGAAGGGCACATTGCTTGCCTTTTGCGAAGGGCGAAAGCGCGGAACGAGCGACACCGGGAACATCGACTTGATTCTCAAACGCAGCGTTGATCACGGCAAAACCTGGTCGGCCATGCAGGTTGTTTGGGATGATGGCCAGAACACTTGCGGCAATCCGTGTCCTGTCATTGATCGAGTGACTGGCACGATCTGGTTGCTCTTGACGCATAACCTCGGAGTTGATCGAGAAGTCCAAATCGTCGATGGCGCCAGCCAGGGAACGCGCACGGCTTGGCTCTGCAAAAGCACGGACGATGGCGTGAGCTGGTCGAAGCCAGTCGAGATCACCAAAGACGTGAAGCGCGCCGATTGGACGTGGTACGCCACTGGACCAGGCATTGGGATCCAACTGAAGAATGGCCGCTTGGTTGTTCCGTGCGACAACAAGGTGGCCGGAACGAAGGCCCGTCAGTCGCACGTGATCTGCAGCGATGATCGTGGTGCTACGTGGAAGATAGGTGGAGTCGTTGGGCCTAATTGCAACGAATCGCAGATTGTCGAGCTGCTCGACGGTTCGTTGCTTCTCAATATGCGCAGCTATCAGGCGAACAACCGCCG
The DNA here is from genome assembly GCA_016871515.1 of Verrucomicrobiota bacterium. GTDB lineage: Bacteria > Verrucomicrobiota > Verrucomicrobiia > Limisphaerales > SIBE01 > SIBE01. The sequence goes on along the minus strand of VHDE01000037.1, from coordinate 18,420 downwards.
AATGATTTCGACCAGCCGGGATCGTGGCGAAACGTGGACGCCGCCCGTCGAAGACCCGGCGCTGATCGAACCGGTCTGTCAGGCAAGCATTCTTCGCTACGAGCACGCCGATGATGGGAAGCCGCCGCCGTTGCTCTTTTCGAACCCAGCCAGCACAAAACGGGAAAAGATGACCGTCCGCGCGAGCTACGATCAAGGCAAGACTTGGCCGGTCGCGAAACAACTTCACGCGGGTCCGTCGGCTTATTCTTGTCTGGCTATCCTTCCAGACCGGTCAGTCGGCTGCCTTTACGAACGCGGGGAAAAGTCACCCTACGAAAAGATCACGCTAGCAGTCTTTTCCCTTCAGTCGCTGGCCGCTGCTCCAGCAGAGTAGTGCTTGCTGAACTTCGTCCTAAATTTTGTCAGCCGTCTTGGTCGAAAGAGGGTGGAAAAACCTCCCCTTCGACGAAGTTCTGGACAAAGTTTAGGACGAAGGTTTCTTCGCGCGACAGCTTTTGGGACAGGCTAGGTATTTGGGCTGCAACGATGGCTGGCCGGGTGCAGTGGATATTGGCTGGCTGGCTGTTGGTCGTTAGACACGGAACACCCGAGATGCTATTTTGCACGGCGACTATGAGTCAGCGACCCGTTTGGGGTTTCTTAAACTCGCTTCTTGAGCGAACGTCTCGATCCATTTCGGTTGTCGCTGGTTTTCCCGCAAAAGTTTAAATTAACGCTTGTCAAGGCTGTCTCGGTTGTTAGGCTGTCCGACCTTTGTTATGAAAGCAGATATTCATCCGAAGTATCAGAGTGCGGAGATACGTTGCGCGTGCGGCAACGTGATCAAGACCCGTTCCATTAAGCCCGTAATTTTGGTCGGCATTTGCAACGTTTGCCATCCGTTCTATACAGGCACGCAAAAATTCGTCGACACCGCTGGCCGCGTTGACAAATTTCAGCAACGCATGGCGAAGACACAAGCAGCCCAGGCTGCCGCCGCAACAACCAAGAAGAAAAAGAAGTAGCGTTTTTCCGAGTATCCGCCCGCAGCGTTTCGCGACTCTGCGGGCGGTCTCTTTTTTTCGAGGCCCCTCCGCGGTTCAAGTACAGGTGCCTCCTGTGTCAACGTCTGAGAGTGATTTGCCAAGCCAACTATGGATTTGCGTCCCCACATTGAAAAGTTTTCACGCCGCTTTGCCGAGATTGAGGCCGTGCTGAGCGATCCGAAAGCGTTTGATAATCCGCAACGCGCTCAGGACCTCGCGCGCGAATATGCCCGCCTCAAAGACCTTATCGCCTACGGCACTGCTTATTTGAAAACGGTCCAGGACTTGGAGGAGAACCGCGCTTTGCTGCGGACCGAGCCAGCCGGTTCCGAAATGGCCATTTTAGCTCAGGAAGAAATCGGCCGTCTGGAGACTGAAGAAAAGAGACTGGCTCTGGAAGTTCAGCGAGGTGTTTTGCCCCCCGACCCGACGGATTCCCGCAATACCATCGTCGAAATACGCGCTGGAGCAGGCGGATCTGAGTCCGCACTTTTCGCGGCCGATCTTTACCGGATGTACACGCGTTACGCTGAAGGACGCGGCTGGAAAGTCGAAACGATGGATTCCAGCCCTTCGGACTTGGGCGGATTTAAGGAGATAATCTTTGGTGTGACTGGGGTAGACGTATACAAGCGCTTGAAGTACGAAAGCGGCGTGCACCGCGTCCAGCGCGTGCCAGCCACGGAAGCGCAGGGACGGATTCACACCAGCACCGTAACAGTGGCTGTCCTGCCCGAAGCGCAGGAGGTCGACATCGAAATTCGTCCCGAAGACTTGGACATCAGTGTTTGCCGCGCTTCCGGCCCCGGCGGCCAAGGGGTGAATACAACGGACTCCGCCGTGCAAATTGTCCATAAACCGTCGGGGTTGATGGTGCGCTGCGCCGATCAACGATCGCAACAAAAGAACAAGGCCCGGGCCTTGACCGTCTTGCGTTCCCGTCTCCTCGAACAAAAGGTCGCCGAAGAAAACGCAAAGTATGCGGCCCAACGGAAGGCTCAAGTCGGGACTGGCGAACGCAATGAACGGATCCGCACCTACAACTTTCCGCAGAATCGGGTGACGGATCATCGGATCGAATTAACTCTCTATAATCTGCCGACGTTCATCGATGGAAGCATCGATTCCATGATCGAGCCTCTCATGACGAACGATCTCGAGGAGAAGCTGGCGGCTGTCAAAGTCTGAGTTTCACCGACGCCGTCGAACCAAAGTGTTCGCATCACGCATCACACATGATTAAAGGCATCATTTTCGATTGCGACGGTACCCTGGCTGACACGATGCCGTTGCACTGGAAGGCTTGGCAAACGATTGTTCAACGGCACAAACTTCAGTTTACGGAAGACCGGTTCTATGCGTTGGGCGGCGTTCCTTCACGGGATATTCTACGGATGCTGGGTGAGGAACAAAAACGCGCGATTGATCATCTGGCGCTGGCGAAAGAGAAGGAAGCCGAGTATTTGCCGTTGATTGGCGCGGCGCGTCCAATTCAAGCCGTCGTCAACATCGCGCGCGAACATTTCGGAAGGATTCCACTTGCCGTCGCCTCGGGCGGGAACAAACCGATCATTGAGCGAGTTTTGCAACAACTGGGTATTCGGGACCTGTTTCAAGCCATCGTTACAAGCGAGGATGTGAAGAATCAGAAGCCGGCCCCGGACATTTTTCTCGAAGCTGCCCGTCGCATCGAGGCGCCCCCGCAATATTGCCGCGCTTACGAAGACACTGACTTGGGCATGCAGGCAATTCGTGCGGCCGGAATGGAAGCTGTGGATGTGCGGGAATTGCTGCTCAATCCGCGAGATCAGAATCGGAGCTGGCCGAATTACTGATCTGAATAAATAAATCGCTTTTCGAAGCCTTCGTTCCCTTTGTAATTCGCGATTCGATGAAGTTCCCGACAAAGTTTACGACCAAATTTCTTCGCGCAACAGCATTGGGGGCGGGCCCTAGGCCGGCGACGCAGCATTTTTCCTTTTAGCTTGAGCCGCCGCGTCTTTCTGCGGCCCGCCTCCCTGCTTCCAAACGTAGCGAAACATCAACACGCGTAACGCCGCAGTCAGCGGAATCGCGAGGATGCCTCCAATGATTCCGCCCATCAGAGTCGTGCCGACCATCACGGCAACGATAATCGTGAGCGGATGCAAGCCGACACGGTCTCCCATGATCTTCGGAGAAATCAGCAGCCCTTCAGTCAGTTGAACGAGCGCGAACACACCTACCACCAGCACGGGATGAAGCCAGTCGCCGAACTGAAGCACGGCCAGAGTTAGCGCTGGAATAATACTAATCACGAAACCGAGAAACGGCACGATACTCAGCGCGCCAGCCACCGCGCCCAGGAGAAATGCGTAATTCAGCCCCAAAGCCAGAAACCCAGCTGTGTACAGAACGCCGTCGCAGAGCGCCACCAAAACTTGCCCGCGGAAAAAAAGAATCAAATAATCATTGATCGCTCGAATGACAAAGATGACCTCGTGTTTGATCCGGGATTCGTGAATCGGAAGATAATCCGTCCAGCTCCGTTGAATCCCTTTTTTCTCCAATAAAAAATAGAAGGTATAAACAGGCACCAAAGCGAGCCCGACTAGCAATCCCACTATGGAAGCCACTCGATAAGCCTGATCTCGAATCCAAATCCCAATCTTGGGCAAGATCCTCGGCAACCAAGAAACAACCTTTCGAAACGTTTCACTCGCTATGAAGCTCTCGGACGCGCTGTCTTCCTCAGTTGCCTTCGCCGTATTCGTGGTTCCGAGGTTCGCTGAAACTGGGTTCTTCAGCGATACTTGATTGGTCTCGTTCGTTTGCGGCGGATCCGTCTTCCACCATCCGGGCAATTGAAGCCCGAATGGTTCCTTTTTCATCCATGTCACAAATTTGTCTTCGAGCTTTTTCGTGTAAGCTGGCAGTTGTCGCACCAATGCGCCAGACTCACTCACAATACGAGGGACGATGTTAGCCGCGACGATGAGAACCAACATGATCGCGAGAAAGAAAACCAAGAGGATAGATCTAATGCGCCCGATTCCCTTGGCCTCAAAGAAATCGACGACCGGATCGAGTAGATAAGCGATGATTCCCGCAATAGCTAGCGGCAAGAGCACCGCCGAAAGCTGGTTGAGCACCCAGCCGAAGCCCCACAGCAACAGACCCACAAGACCGAGCAAAATGCCAATCGCCAGAGCCGTAAGCGACATCCAAAGAATGCGCCCTTGCTTTTCTGTTGGAGACGGAAATGGCATGGACCTGATTTGTTGAAAATATCTAAACTTATCGTTGTGTTGAATCTGCCGAACGTTTCGATGGCTCAGTAGTACAATGTGAACCAGCGATTGTAAAATTGACGTGGCATCGCTGGCTACCGAATACCCAAGTGGCCTCGGTTCATGTTTCAGGCCTGTCCGAGCTTCTTCGATTTCTCCGATGCTGCGCGCACAGCATTGATCAATGCCGCGCGCACGTTGCCTTTCTCCATCTCGTGAATCCCTTCAATGGTGGTTCCGCCGGGGCTGGTCACCATGTCTTTGAGGATGCCTGGATGAAGTCCAGTTTCCAAAACCATTCGCGCGGCGCCAAGCACCGTTTGAGCGGCCAGCTTGGTTGCGATATCTCTGGGCAAACCCGCTGCGACACCTCCATCACTCAATGCCTCGGTTATCAAATAAACGTAAGCCGGTCCACTGCCGCTTAAGCCTGTGACAGCGTCCAATAAAGTCTCCTTCACTTGAAAAGCGACGCCGACGGCCGAAAACAACGTTTGTGCGAGGCGGCCATCTTCTGGCGTGGCGCATTTGCCCAGCGCATATCCTGTTGCTGAGGCTCCGATCAAGGCAGGTGTGTTAGGCATCACACGAATAACGCGCGCCCCCGCAATCAAGCCGCCTTCCAACTTAGCCAGCGGGACACCGGCCGCGATAGAAATCAGCACGTGCTCGCTGGCAAACACTCCGTTAATCTCCGCCAGCAGCTCTTTGACTTGATCGGGTTTCACAGCTAGCAGAACAACCTTGGCGAACTTCAGGACTTCCAGATTATGAACCGTTGTTTTCGCGCCGACAGCTTGAGCGAAGCTGGCTCTGGCTGCTTCAACCGGATCACTCGCTAGAACCCGATTGGCCGTTATCAAACCAGCTTGAACGAATCCTTTGGCGAGGGCCGAAGCCATCTTGCCGGCGCCCAGAAAACCAATGGCCAGGTCAGAAGACATGCCGCGGTTTGTAGCAGGCCAATGAACGGAGCGGAAGGCAAAAGGGCAAATTTTGCGCGCGCGTTTAAGCTGTCGGCCAGGGGGCCGCAGCGTTTACGCTGCGGCCCCCTGGCCGAGAGTTTTTAATTAATCGCACCCAAATTTTGTGCGTGCGTTTCCATCGTGACGAATTATGGTGTGATTATGCTTATCTGGATTTTAGCTGGCTTTCTTTTCCTCATCGTCGCGGCTTTGGGTTATTTTCAGGGCGCCGTTCGACTCATTGTTTCTTTGGCCGGGATGTTGCTCGGAGCGATGCTGGCTTTGCCTCTGGCGCCAACGCTCAAGCCTGTCATGAACATGATGGGCGTCAAACATCCGGTTTGGAGTGTGGTTTGGCCGCCGATTATCGTGTTCTTCGTTGTCTTGTTTGTGTTTGTTGGCGTTGCCTTTTTCGTGCAGCGCAAGATAACGCTCTACTACAAATATAGAACCGATGACATCACGCGGATTCGCTGGGAACGCCTCAATAAAGGGTTGGGGCTTTGCGCCGGCTTGCTCATGGGCGGCGTTTGGGTCGTCCTAATTAGTCTGGCGATTTATGTCGCTGGATACCTGACCGTGCAGGTTGTCAACGAGGATACGACTTCCTCAGCGTTGCGACTGATCTCACAGGCGCGTGTCGATATGGCGAACACGGGCTTGGACAAAGCGGTTGCGCCATTTGATCCCGTCTCTCCGGCATATTATCGCGCCGCGGACATTCTCGGCCTGATTTACAATAATCCAAGCGTGCTCAGCCGGCTGTCGGGATATCCTCCGTTCTTATCCACCGGGACCCGGACCGAGTTTCAGGAAATCGCCACTGACTCGGAATTCAACAACTTGCTTCAAACAAGAGGGGATGTGACGCAGATTATCAGGCACCTCAAGACTCAAGCCGTGATCTACAATCCAGAGATTGTGCAAGAACTGCTCCAGCAGGACGCCAAGGATTTGCACGAATACCTGCTGACTGGCAAGTCCGCGAAATTTGATGATGAAAAAATTCTCGGCCGCTGGAGATTGGACCGCTACGCGACCATGGCGCAAGAGCGCAAGAAGCGACCGAATATGTCCGCTTCTGAAATGGCTCGCCTGAAAAAGATGCTTAACGACTATATGGGCTCGGTCACCTTCACGGCGACCACAGACAGAAAGGCTTCACTCAAAGTCGAACTCAGCGAACAAGCCAAACAAATCCTTCAAGCCGCGCAAGCGGCTGCTGCGCCGCGGACTCAGTCGCCGAATCCAGGTGCTCCGGCCATGTCTCCAGAGATGGCAGCACGGTATGGCATGCGACCGGGTCAGCCTGGCCCAGGATCCGCCCAGCAACCCGCCACACCAACGCCCGCGGTGGCGTTGCCGAAGCTGGGTGTCTCAGGGGGCGATGGAGCTTGGGAAAGACAGGGAGACAAATACGAAGTCAAACTTCAGGATGAGAAGGGCAAGGAACACAGCATAGAAACGCTCGCCGACGACGAGAGAATGACCCTTTCCTCCTCCTCGATGTTTGCGCCCTTTAGTGCGTTGGTTCTTGTAGAATCCGATTAACCGACGCGTTGGGGCGAGCCCACGAAGCTAGCTTTGTAGCGCAGACTGCCCAGTCTGCTGTTTCGCCGATGGCCAATTGGCGGAGTTTCGCGCATGTCCCAACACCTGTTATCGCAGGAGGACGCAGCCGCAACCAAAACGGAGCGCGGACATTCCTGTCCGCAGCAACGTCCGAATGCCTGGCGGTTTTCGAAAGTTCCAACGCGCGCTTTTCATTTCCAGTTGCTGCGGACAAGAATGTGCGCGCTCCGGAAAATCATCGCGGTTTGCAATAATTCCGCGCGATACGGCAGACTAGGCAGTCTGCGCTACTCTGCCAGATACCAGGGGGGAGCCTTGTCCTGCTTAGAATCCGCTCGTCCCGAATTTCAGCGTTTGCCCACGCAGGCCGCTGCTTTCGAATAGGAGGTTAGAAGTTTCAGGACGGAAAGCCGAATTGAGCGAACTCGAAACAGTCCAAGCGGGAACGTCTACAAAACTGTTTTGGCCAAACTGACCCTGCAGAATTGCGCCGGAGCCTGGCGTCGCAGCCAGCCATGGCCCGCTCGGAATCGCGGCTGAAGCAGTTTCGGTCTCAAAAATCTGAGATAACCGAAAGCCAGCCAACAACAGGCCCGAAACGGCCATCCCGTAAAGGCAAGCCACAATCGGCTTAGCATCGAATTTATCCACGAGCCATTGCCACCAGGAGGAATACTCGTTGAACTCTTCGGCTTCGAGCCGGTCGATTACCTTTTCCGAGAAAGAATTGAAGTAGCCCGGCGGCGGCTGCTCGTATCGTTTGCAGGCCAGCAGCCTTCTTAAATTGTCAAAGTTTTCCGGAGAAGAACTCATGATGCTTTCAAGTAATCAGATAAATGAGCTTGCAGTTGTTGTCGAGCATAGAAAAGCCGAGACCGCACCGTGCCAGTATTGCAATCCATGATTTTGCTTATCTCATCATGCGATAGTCCTTGGACATCGTGCAGCGTCACTACCAACCGATGTATATCCGACAGCTTGAGCATGGCCTCGTTCAATTTTTCCTGTAGTTCAGTGAGGTTCAGATCACGCCGGGGATTTTTCTCCGAAATTAGCGCAATCAGGTCGGGATCATGCTCGGCATTGAAGTCCAAGTCATTGAGGCTCATTTGCGCCCGCTTCTTCCGCTGTTTCAGGAAGTTGATCGTTTTGTTGACCGCAATCCGATAAACCCACGTGAAAAAACTGGAATCGCCCTTGAATGATTTCAAGGCCCGGTATGCCTTAATGAAGGCGTCTTGGGCCAAGTCGTTCGCATCCTCATGATTGGCGGTCATGTGGTAGATCGTCGCGTAGATGCGTTCCTGATAACGTCGCACCAACTCGTCATACGCGGTCAAATCGCCACCCTGTGCGCGCTTGACTAACTTACGCTCGTCGAGTTGCCCGATGCTGATTGGTGGAGGGGCGCTCGGCGCCTTGAAGGCAATCGCATCGATCATGATCCCTGGTTCCATCTTATGAAGGAACTCCTAACGTGTCCGTTTGTTGCGCCAAAAACTCGGTTAACCTGATTAATGCTGTCCGGCTGACACTTTCCGGCAAGGATTTCAAAGATTGCCGCGCGATTTCTAGATAGTGATGCACAATTCCTCGCGAAGCATTTGGGGCATCATACTTGTCCAAAAGCTCTAGGAACCGGGGCAAAAATCTTGGTTTCCACTGTTGGATGTACTCACGCAATTGAGCCTGGTCGCTACCACTCCCCTGCTCCAGCAAGATTAAGATTGGCATGGTTAATTTGCCATTCGCCAGATCGGTGCCGAGGGATTTGCCGACCGTGCGTTCACTGCCGAACAGATCGAGGCAATCATCGTAAATCTGGTAAGCGGTCCCCAAGGCCAATCCGTACTTCCGGAGCGCCGCGCGTCCACCCGGACTCGCGCCGCCCAACCCGGCTCCGAGATCGCAAGACAAAGCGAAGAGCTCGGCTGTTTTCATTTCGAGGACCTTAAAATACTCTGCACGCGTGAACTCAAAATTCCGGCGCTGATGCGTCTGCAGGATTTCGCCGGAACAGACCGTGTTTGTCGCCGAAGCAACAGCCCGGCAAACTTCCGGCGTTGGAAAACTTGCCGCCAGCCGCAACGCGTTCGCAAACAAACAATCCCCCACCAGCACCGAGATATGATTTCCCCAATTTGCCGCCAGCGTCGGCCGCTGACGCCGCATCTCTGCTTCATCCATGACATCGTCATGCACCAGTGTCGCCAGATGGACCATTTCAATGATTACGGCGGCTGTTACTAAAGAGTCATTAATCTTTCCGGTCGCGCCAGCGCTCAGCGCCACGAGGACGGGTCGAAGCTGTTTTCCCTGGTTGGTAAGCGCATAACGTGCGTACGGGGCGATCTCGGGATCGAACGTTTCGACCTGTTCCTCCAATCTGCTTGCCACCTGTTCGATAAATGGCTTGACCGGTTCGATGACTTCTTTCCAAGCGGGATTAAGCCCGCTAAGGGAAGCAAGCGCAGCGGGAGCAACCCCCGCTCTAGGGTCGGCATCGAGCATGGCCTGGAAATGTACGTTTCCACGAAAACCAAGTCAAACCGTTAACAAGCCTCAACAGCGCGTTTCCACGAGCCTGCGCCGCGATAGCGTCCCAAACGCGGCATTTCCCAGACGATATTCAGAAACATGGCGCCACTCTTTTGCATTTGCCAAGAGACGCGGTCATTTGGGTTCGTATCTCCGCCCTATGACGGAGAGTTGTTTTTTCAGGCTTTCTCGATAGACAGTGCACCTGCACAGCCCGTTCAAAGTTTGTTTGACTAATGAGTTTGCCACCATTTTCCGTGCCGAGATGCCGGCTCAGCGTCAGATTGTCTGAAGGCAATGAGGGCTCCGATGACGCGTTGACGCTCGTTCGGCCTCGCTCTCCCTTCGACTCATGGCTCGGCAAGACGCAGCTTGAATTTTGAATGTCGTGCAGCAAACTACCCCAAGGTCACGCCTGCTCTTCTTGTGTTGCGTCGTTTCATTGTGTCTGGGATGCGGCGACAGCGCTCCGCCAACAGCGGCTGTTTCGTCAGAGTCAAAGGCCGCTGCAACGGGAACCGCTGCGGAGCCAGACTGGGCGAATGTTCTAGCGGAATTGACGCAAGCGTTGCGCAGGTTCAGCGTCGAGAAACGACAAGTGCCAGCCTCCCTGAATGAAGTGGCTGCGGCTGGATACATAAAGAACATGCCGCAGCCCCCACCGGGAAAATCGTTCGCCATCGACTCAAAGAACCTGCAAGTCGTATTGAAGTAGACAGTCTGCACAGTAACGGGTCCATCAAATGAAACCGACTCCGCAACACCACGACGGAAACTCCTCACAGCGCCCAACCAAGGCCTATCCAGAAGTTCACACGCACGGCCGCTCGAGCGCTTTTACATTGATCGAGTTGTTGGTGGTGATCGCCATCATAGCGATCCTCGCCAGTCTGTTGCTTCCGGCGCTCGCGAGCGCTAAATCACGCGCCCAACGCATCAAATGCACGGCGCAAATGAAGCAACTTGGACTCGGCTTTCATCTGTTTACGCTGGACCATGGCGATATGTACCCGCCGGCGGCTTACTACACGGGCGATTATCAATATCAGTTGTCATGGGACGATTACATCCATCGATACATCGGCGGCAACGCGCCTGACGCCGACTTGATCGTCGGAATCTCCGGCGGCATCGCGGATCGCAGCACTATTCCCAAGATCCTGAAATGTCCCGCGGACACGATCCAAATCAGCATCAGTTGGGCAACCTTTGGCCAACGGAGGACGTATGCCATGAACTACGCTGGTCCCAATTTCATTGTCACATCGCCGACAGCGGCGTTGCCTGCACCTACGCATGGCGCCGGAATATATTTCGACGTGCGGGGCGGCTCGCTGCCACCGTGGCAACCGCGCGGGTTCCAGACTAGTGTGATTGGTGACACAGGAGGCACGATCCTGCTCGTTGAGCAGCCCGAAGGTGGAAATATTGCCGGCAACAGCTGGCCTTCGTTTTGTCAAGGACCGACCGGCCCTTCGAATGGCGATCAAACTCCATTTCAAATTGCGATCGGCGGAAGACAGCAATGGGGCGCCAAGGCTTACGGTCTCCACGGACGCCGCTTCAATTATCTTTTCTTCGACGGCCACGTCGGCATTCACAAAATCACGGATACCGTCGGCACTGGCACTACCAACGCGCCGCGCGGCATGTGGACAATGATCCAAGGGGATTAAGCCAGACTGGATATAGCCCGTGAACCGGTTATGCTGAAAACGGCTCTTGGAACCGCGGATTTCGCGGATGGCGCAGATAACGAAGAAGCTGCAGAGATCGCATCATCGACCTTAGACGTGATCTCATCCGTCGCTGATACTGCTTCTGTATCCGTGTTCATCCGCGTCATCTGTGGTTGAATTGCTCCTTTTAAGGTTATGGGAATTTGGTCGCTTTTATTATCCGTGAAGGGCGCGCAGGCAACGCTGCGCAAAACCGTGAGCGTCGTTCGGCAAGTTCGGTCCACGATCGAGAACGCGAGCGCAGCCGAACTCCAGGATTTGCGCCGGCGCGCCGAATCAGGTGATCGACTTGCCCAATATGATTTGGCGGAAACCTATTACACGGGCGCCGGGGCGCCGCAGGATTTCGCCGAAGCAGCGCGGTGGTTTGAACTTTCTGCCCGGAGCGGATACGTAAAATCTCAAGTGACCCTCAGCATGCTGTACGCGGCGGGCCGAGGCGTGGAGCGAGACTTCACGCGAGCGTTGTTCTGGATCGAGCAAGCTGCCGCGACACGGGACGCCGCCGCGCTTCGATTCCGCTCGAAACTTTTAGCTAAAATGTCCGCGGAACAGATCGCTGCCGCCCGACGGTTGATCGACGCCTGGAATACTGAACGCTAACGCCTTTTCTCGAACTCGATTCTGGAACGCAAATCGAGGATACGACACTGTCAGCGGCAGGGCGCGTCACTCCGTGCGCGCCGCAACTGCAGTAAGCGTAGCGTATAACAAGGTGCACACGGCGCGCGCAGAGTGACGCGCCCTGCCAACTGTGATTGTGCGAATGTTGAGTATTTCAATTTTAGGAAAGCGCGGTTGCGTTTCCAAACTCAACCCTTCACGTCGTAGCAATAAATCAGGTCCTGATCGCGCAGGAATAGCTTGCCATTGCTCACAACGGGATGCGTCCAGACTTTGTTGTCGCGCGTCCGAATAGTTGTCCGCGGCTCTGGCGTGAACCGGCCCTTTTCCGTCCATCCTTTAGCCGATGCTTCCACCAATGCGACTGTGCCACGATTCTCTTCGACGCAGTAAAGCATGCCATCCGCGTAAGTGACGGCGCCCTTGCCGAAGTTCCGAGAGGCCCAGACCTGTTCGCCGGTCTTGAAGTTCAAGCAAAGCCAGCCAGCCGAATCCGAATGGCCGAAGATGCGCCCTTCCACAAGCACGCCGCCGCCATGCTGATTCTGCATGGTTTTGTTTTCGTAAACGATGGACGCCCCGCTGCTGTTGTCGGCAATCTTGACCAACTCACAACCAACTCGATATCCGGCTGTCGCAAAAACATGACCATCACCATAGATCGGCGTCGGGATCACTGCTGGGACCGACCCTCCCGGAAACGGCGCTTTCCACAGCACCTTGCCGTCCTTGGGCGCAACACCTGCCAGTGTTTGTTTGGTCAATTGTATATATTGGCGCACGCCGTTGTGTGTCGCTGGAATGATAGAAGGATGAGCCGCAAAGTCGGTGAGCTCGGTTGTTTGCCAGCGCACAGTCCCCGTCTTTTTGTCGAGCGCCGCGATTGTGCCTTGCGGGCCGCCCGGTGTGCAAATGACATTGTCGCCATCGACAAGCACTGATTCAGCGAATCCCCACGACGGGACCCTCCCGCCCAACTCGGACATCGTTTTCTTCCAGAGCACCTTTCCATCGGCAATTTGGGCGCATACCAAATCACCCCTTCCACTCAGGCCGTACAGTCGATCGCCATCGACCGTCGGTGTTCCGCGCGGTCCGTGTCCCCGATCGTCTCGCCGAACCGGGCCCATCGGCGCAATCCACAACTCCGAACCATTAGCCACATTCAACGCGATGAGAATCTCCTCATCGTTGCGCGTCCCCATGGTGTAAAGTTTGCCGGCCACAATGGCGGGGCTGGAGTAACCGTCACCCGCATTCTTGAAAATCCAAACTTGCTTCGGTCCGCCTTCGGGCCAGGCCTTAAGCAAGCCTTTTTCCGAAGAAAGCCCAGTGCGATCGGGACCTCGCCATTGCGGCCAATCGGCAGCCTCAAGAGTCGTTATGGAAAAGGTCAATGACGCCACAGCGCCAAACAAGAGAGTTCGAGCATTCATTGTCATAGTTTATCGATTGGCCACGACGCCGTCCTTTCGGTTCAGTCCAGCAGCATCCAGCCAACGATAGAGACAGTGAAGCTAGGAAAAAGGTTTCAAGATAATATCTCGGCGAGCGGCTTTTCGGAGCGCGGACAGCCTTGTCCGCGCGGTTTGAGAAAGTTTGCACGGATGCGCGGACAAGGCTGTCCGCGCTCCATACGGTTCGTCAGTGCGACAGGCGAAATCTGTTTCCGATTATGACATAAACCCGAGGTTCTGGGTCCCGAAATTGCCGAGGTTCGGAAACACCGAACCTAACTGATTCGCCGGCACACCAAGCCAAGCGGCAAGTGTCGCGCCATATTGCTCGGTCGATGTGCTTGGAATGAGTGCCCCGCGCGAGCCTGAATCGTCGGGTCCGCCGAGGGCCAAGGTTGGAAATGCTCCGTACATTTTCCCGCCCTGAACAGCGCCGCCAAGAATGAGCTGATGTTTGCCCCAGCCATGGTTGCTTCCCGAGCCGCTCGGTTGCAAGGAACGGCCGAAGTCCCACAAGGTAAAGCTGGTGACGCGGTCGGCTACGCCCATCTCAATCGTCGAATTGTAAAAGGCGGCGAGCGCCTCCGACACCTGGCGCAGCAGGTCCCAATGTTGCCAGCCTTGCGCTCCGTGCGTGTCGAATCCGCCGATCGAACAGAGGAATACTTGGCGGCTGATGCCCGTCGTCGCGCGGAGTTTGATGATCTTTGCCACTTGCTTGAGCTGATCTCCGAGGCTCGTCCCCGGGAACTGCCTGGTCAACGTCGCGTCATTACCTGTAAGCATGGCGTTTAAGTCGAGCGCATCTTTGCGCACTTTATTGGCGGCCTGCACGAGGGCCAATCCGCTGTCGAACTCGAGCACCTGTTGGAGTCCAGCCTTGCGCGCCGCCGCGGCAGCTTGCGGCCATAAATTCATCCCGCTCACATCGAGGTTAAATCCAGGCAACAAGCTGGCCGCTTGCACGATATTCCCGATGCAAAAAAGCGAAGGTCCAGCAATGGAAACGGTGGCCGGGAACGTTGAAGCGCCGTTCAACATATGAAGGGCGTCAGCGGCGCGCCCGCCCCAGCCAGTTCCCCCCGAAGTCGAGGGAATGCCGCTTTGCCTCTGCTGGACTTGATCCGAATGCGAAAAGAGATTCGTGGGCACGGGGACAGAATTGGCCAGGAACTGCGCACGCGAGGTCGGTTGGACGAGCATGCCAGCATTGGCTAGGACAGCCAGTTTGCCCTGCGCCCAAAGTGGGTGAATCGCGGTCAAACCAGGATTAAGCCCGAATGGCGTGCCCTCCGGCGTTGCCACCTGCAATAGCGCGCCGTTATTGTCTGGAAGCGCGAGTGATCCACGCGCGGCCTTGTACGAATTGAAGTCAGCTTGCGTGAGCGGAACGATGGTGTTGTGACCATCGTTGCCGCCGCCGAGGAAGACGCAGACAAGAGCTTTGTAATCCGGCGGAGTGGCTTGCGCGAGAGCATTCATCCATCCGAGGCGGGAGAGAAGCGCCGTCACTCCAAGCCCACTGAGAAAACGGCGGCGGCTGAAATAATGATTGGTCATAATATCTAATTGTTTGAATTTGGAGTCGTAAACATTCAGTTGTGCGTTGCCCCTCTATCCATCCGAATTGCGCCCTGCCTTTACGTTCATCGAGAAGAGCAACGTTAACCGCATGCTTACAACTCAGCTTTGTTGATTGGTGAGTTGCGTATTCTCAAATCCGGGCGATTGAGGTCATGAGCAGGAGGTGGACCAGCGGAAAGCTACAAGGCTAAAGCAGCCTCGTGGCGGAACTTAAACTACCGTCAGACACGGCCCACCGGGTGGAGATTCTTCCGGAAACTACCGTTCCAAGTCAGCCGCCACATCGCGGGCGCCATGGAGCACGCGCAGCACAGCCAACGGCTCACTGACCGCGTCATAGACGATAAGATATGTCCTGCGCACTGCGAAGAACCGGACCGGCTTGTCAGTTAGGTCGCGGCGGAAATGCCCAAGGTCGGACCGCTCTGCCAATCGTTGGCACGCATCGAGGATTTCTGATTCGAGATCGTCGGCAGCGGTGAGGTTATCTGCAGCAATGTGCCGCCAGATTCCCCAAAAGATCATCCTCCGCCGCCGGAGTGAGATGGTAAGACTTCACTTGCCACCGCGTTGACGTTTCCAGGAGGCCTTGCGTGACGCCAAGCTCTCGCGCACTTCTGTAGGGTTGCGGAGCTGCCGGGACTTGGCCTGTTCCCACCCAACGTCTATTTTCGCGCGGGCGTCGAGCTTCCACTGTTCATCTTGCTGAAGCAGACGCAACCCGTGGCAAACGACCTCGTCGGGAGATTCGAACTCGCCGGCTGCTACTTTGCGGTGAACGAACTCTTCGAGTGGCGCCGGGAGGCTCAGATGGATGAGGCATTGTGCGCTGAGGATTCGGCGCTGTCAAATGTCCAACCATTCGGCGCTGGATCGGCAGGGAACCAACGCTTCGAGATTTTATGGCTTGTTTCCCTTCGTTGCCTTCTGTTCAAAAGCGCTGTAAAAGCATCTCTTCGCGATGTCCAACTCGAGAGACATTCATTTTCGTATGAGACGATTTCACGCCTTCCTCTCCGCCGTGGCTCTGCTGGCCGTGTGCTCAATCAGTTTTGCCCTAGAACCAGACGAACTCTTCTCCGTCTGGCCGGGCCGCGCGCCCGATGAAACTCGTGAGGCTGCCACAGAAAAGCGTGTCCTCGGCAGACGCCGTCCGTTCTATCAAATCACGGACATCTCACAACCAACGGTCTCGGTATTTCTGCCGCCGAAGGAACGTCGCACGGGCGCGGCCATACTCGTCTGTCCAGGCGGCGCCTTGCAACGATTGGCCTACGAACACGAAGGATTGGAAGTCGCCGAATGGCTGACCTCAGGCGACATCGCAGCGTTTGTGTTGAAGTATCGCGTGCCCGGCCCTGCGACAACTGGGTTGAAGGACGCCCAACGCGCACTTAGTTTGATTCGAGCGCGCGCCAGTGAGTGGGGTGTCGATCCGGAAAACGTCGGCGTGCTCGGCTTCTCCGCGGGAGGCGAGATCGCCGCTTGGCTCGCGACCCATCACAAGGAACGTCAATACGAAACTGTGGATGCGAGCGACGCGTTCCCGTGCCGGCCCGACTTCGCCGCACTGATCTATCCGGGCGGCCTCGTGACTGGCCGCACCGGCCAAATCAAAGAACAGGTCGCCAGCCGCATCAACGCGGAGACACCGCCGATGTTCTTCGCCCACGCGTTCGATGACAGTTGTGAGAACAGTCTCCTGATGATGCTCGCTCTCAAAAGAGCGCGCGTCCCGTCGGAACTACATCTCTTTCAAACCGGGGGGCATGCTTTCGGCGTGCGCGAAACGGGCGCGCCTGTCGGCAACTGGAAGCTTCAGTTCGCTGAGTGGATGAAGTCACAGGGCTTCCTCGATCCATCATTCATTCGCGCCTACGTGCGCGAGTTCAGCGAAGCGCTCAAGGGAAATGGCCAACTTCCGAAACTTGCTGAAAAACATCCGAACGCATCCTTGGAAGACGGTTACATTACCCAACGACGTCAAATTCAACGCGCGCTTCGGCAAGATCAGATCGCCGGGTTCAAAGCCGCGGCCATATCTGCCGAAGCCCAAAAGAATTTGGGGATCGACCAGCCGCTCACCGGTGTGTTGCTGCGATCGGGTCAACTCATGGCTGATAAATCGCCGGTTGTCCAACTGACTGCGAACGAGGAGATCATTGTCGAAACCGAGATTGGTTACATCATCAGCGTCGATATCTCCTACAAGCTTTACAACGACGAACAAGCGCAGGGCGCAGTCGAAGCGATCGTGCCGGCCATCGAGCTTCCAGCGAATTATGCGCGACGCATCGGCACGATGAGCGCCATTGATATGGTGGCGTCCAACGTTGGTTCGAGACGGTTTATCGTTGGCGCGAGAAAGGATCCGGATGCAATCGACCCGAGCCGCTTGAAGATTGTGTTGAAGCGCGATGGCAAAATCCTTCACGAGGCCGCAGGCGGCGCAACGAGGGGAGAGCATTGGACGAAGCTGCGCGAACTCTTGAACCAAATTACATCGCGCGGCTGCATGATACCAGCGGGCAGTGTGATCATTAGTGGCGCGCGCGGGACAATTCATCCAGGCGAGGCCGGAAAGCATGAAGCCGACTTTGGCGAGTTGGGCACGATCGCCTTTGAACTGCGAAGGTGATCCACAAACACGGCTCGAGCAAAGGTTTTGAATTATTCTTAGGATGCAAGCAAACGCACCCCTCCCCACGAACCTGATTCAACCGCGGATTACGCGGATCACACGGATAAATAAAATCACTTCTCGATCGGCGAATCCGTGAAATCCGTGAAATCCGTGGTCAAGAAATCGGCTCCGACCGCGCGATACGAGGAGATTTACACGGGTTGGGCCTGCCCGCCGAAAGATTACGCCAAGTGGGGGGAGCTCGTTTATCAATGGGCCAAACATTGCGTCGAGAAGCACGGCCGGGCCGAAGTTGAATCATGGTATTGGGAAACGTGGAGATTGGGACACATGAAACGATCGTCGCAGTGCAACGGACCAAAAACATGAAGCCAATACAAATCGTCACCTTGGTTGTTCTTTCTTTGACCAGCAGTCTTTATGCTGCGGGCGCCAAGCCACACATTCCCACTTACCTAACCGAAGACGACGCTCGTCCTGCCGGCCCTGATTTTGATCTCCAAGGCGAATATTCCAACTCCGAGCTGGGCGCCCAAGTCGTCGCATTAGGGAACGATACGTTCAGGGTCGTTCTACATAAAGGCGGGTTGCCAGGCGCAGGCTGGGACAAGCCAGCCAAGATCGAGATCGAAGGCAAGCGCGAAGGAGACAAAGTCGAGTTTGCGAACGATGTGTGGAAGGCCGCTCTCAAAAAGAATGAATTGAGCGGCCAGGTCTTTTCCCTCGCCCCATCGGATGGGGAGAGGGTTAGAGAGAGGGGCAACATTCACCTTGCTACTTGGCAGAATTGTATTCTGCGGATCGCCCGCAAGTTCGAGCGTTTTGGAAGATGCGGAAGGTATGCCGATTACAAATCGGCGATACGGCAGACTGAAACTCAGTGGGTAAGGGAGTGGCGTTGCCGCCGCTCCCTCCCCGTTGTCGCGATGAGGTCGATTCCTCATATTTACCGGCGTGCGGGTTTCCCGCTCCGGGCGACCCCACGCCTGGTTGCCCGGTG
>VHDE01000036.1 GCA_016871515.1 Verrucomicrobiota bacterium | reverse complement strand
GCTTGTGATTGTTCAAGCACATGATCCCCTGCGCCTTGGTTTTCGCTTTAGCCAAAGCCGGCAGAAGCATCCCAGCCAAAATCGCGATAATCGCAATAACCACCAAAAGTTCGATCAACGTGAACGCCCGGGAGCGTTTCTGGCAAGTGATATGGGTCGTGGACCGGGATTTCATTTTTTGCATATCGGCGTGTGGGTTGACTGTAAGACTGTACTTGCGGTTTTTGTACGTTAGCGCGTCCTCAAATGCAAGTGTGCGTTTGAGGGCACATTGAGGGCACAGTTTCGGGCTTTGTTCCGCGTTCGCTCATTCTACCTGCAGCGCCGTGCCTGGGCGAGGCCTGAATCGGCGCCGGTTGGCGCCTGTGGTGCCGATTGGCGCCGGGAAGTTTATCGTCTGGCTATCCGTTGCAGCCCGAAGGAAGCGGAGCAGCGACTGGTGGCTGAACCCAACCGTCTTTTCCAAATATCGATGCTTCGCCCCGAGCCGCTTTGGACCGTTGGTATCGGAGCAAAGAATCTAAGGAATGGGATCAAATTGAAGCAGCGGCTACGCGGGCGCAATCGATCCCCAAATTCGAGGAGTGAAACCCTGGGAGATTTATTCCTGGCAAGGATACTGTGTTTCGCCTTGGCGTTCGCCCCTTCAGCCAGAATTTCTGAATTGTAACCTCGGCCAGGGTTCTTGCAGTCTAAAGGGGTCATCCATCTCACAAAAATCACTATGCAACGAACTTTAACTTCTCTCCTTCAAGCAGCTGTCTGTCTGGGCTTCATGGTTGCCGTAATGGCAAATGCGCAGGACAAGAAAGTGGACCCAACCGGGACTTGGACCTGGAGCACGCCTGGTCGCGACGGCGGCGAACCACGCAAGTTCAGCCTCGAACTAAAACTCGACGGTGAAAAGGTCACCGGCAAACTCAAGGCGCCCGGACGCCAAGGCCAAACCAGCGAGACCGACCTCAAGGACGCCGAGCTCAAAGGCGACGAACTTTCCTTCACGACCTCTATCGAGCGCGGTGGTGGGACACGGACTTCCAAATACGTTGCCAAGATCAGTGGCGACACGCTAAAGGGCGCCATTGAACGGCCCGGCCGCGATGGCGCTGAACCGCGGAAGGACGAATGGGAAGCCAAACGCGAAAAGGCCAAGTAATACGTTAGCTCACCCAAATCTGCGCTTTATCCCACTTGATAGGCGCGCAAGAATTGAACGCAGCCTGCCCGAGTTCAGGCTGCGTTCTTTTTTAAACTGCGGCTGGCGAAGGCAAAAAGCAGCCCTCTCCCCATCCGATTGGGAGAGGGCTGCTTTTTGCACCAGGTTCTGCGTGCTGCTTAGTACATGATCCCACACCTTCCCTGGTCTGTGATTTGCTTTTAGGCGGGTAATGTATTTGAGTCCATCGCTAATCGCATGATGAATATCCGAAGAAACTCTCTGTGGAATCCTATGCTGTTGCTGAGTTTAGTTTTCGAGCATGTCCAGCTTTTAGTTGAAACTTTTTGGAGTGGCTCATTAAAAAACGCTTTTAAGATTTAAGGATGACTCATGGTTGCATGTTCGACTTCAATGTTGGCCACCCTGGCTTGGATGTGCTCGTGGCCTTTGATGGTGCGAAAACTTTTCTCTCCATAAAGCAACACACTGGCCAGCCAGCGCTGGGCCATCGTGGAACGGCGATAACGTTTGATGTTTTTCTCACACAGGCGCACGCGCGAAAACAAACTCTCGATCGGATTGGCCGAGTGGAGCCTCTTGCGCAACAACGCCCGCGCTCCTCCAGATCAGCCAACAATGTCTCGGCCACTTCGGCATTTTCAGTGGCCCCTTCCCAGAAACCTAAAACGCGCTTCTGGCCCTGAATATCCAGGCCCAGCGCCACCACAAAGGCCATCCCGCCGCGATGCACCGTGTCCAGGAACAGGGCCACCGGCGCAAAATCTTCCAGGCGCCTCTCCCGGAATTCTTTGAACTTCTGCGTGGTCGCCTCCACCAGACGCTCCGAGACCGCGCTGGGCCAAACCCCCAAAGCCTCGGCCGCATTGACCAGCGTCTCGCGGTAGCGCCGCCCGGACAGTCCCGCCAGCGACTGGCCGAGCAACTGTTCGGAAAAACCTTCGCTTTGTTGCATCGCCTGGCAGCTCTTTAATCGCACTTCTTTATCACCCCGCCGCAGTCGCCGGCGCTCGACTCGGACTTTCTGTCCGCCGATATAGACTGAGCCAGGCTCCGAAGCCCATTTGTACAACCCCTCTTTGCGTGGCTGACAGTCTGGGCCGGCCCGCTCCTCCCGCTCCGAATAAAGAATAAATTCGGCCAACTGCCGGCCCAGATTCAAGGTCACTTCATGCAGAGCCTGAGCGCCGTTCTGGATGATCTCATGCACTTGCTGACGCTGTTGTTGCTCGCTGCTCATTTGGCGGAATCCCGCCATTGCTTTTTTTCGATTCTTGGTTTCGACTTTCATGCGTGGCTCTTGTTTTTGTTTCTTTGTTTGCGTGGTTGCTACCACGCCAAGAGCCACTCTTCAATTTTCAACTAGATTCAGGATATCCTCTAGTTTTGGCTTCGGCAGCCCAGTTATCAACGGAGGTTAAGTTGCTTGCTCCAGCCGGCTACATGCCTGGAATCGCCTATCTCGCCCGTGTCGAGGTCCGCAATGCCTCCGGGGAACGCGATTGGACCCTTTGGGATGCCGAAGCTTTCCTCTCGACAGACCGGCCTGGTGTCGCTCTTTCCACCAACCGAATCACTCTGCGTAACGGTTTAGGAACGGCGCTTCTCACGATCACCGGCAGCGCCGACTTCACATTGACGGCAACCGTTAACGGTCAACAGACGGCGCAGTCCGTCAGCAGTCTTGGCGGCCAAGCCCTCATCGCCGTGAGCGGTGAATTGCCTGGGACCTCGACAACTTGGAGAGGCGTCGTGAATGTCACGGGAACGGTTACCGTTCCCTCGGGCCACACCCTCACGATTCAGCCGGACACGCTTGTTTTGATCAATGGCGTTGCCACTGGAACGTCTGGCATTGGCCTCAATGTCAATGGAACCATTCAGTCGCTCGGAACGGAATCAAACCCCGTCACAATCACTTGCGAGAATCCGAATCTGAACTGGGGCCAAATTCGTCATAATAATGCGCAGCCTTCGGTCTATCAGCACCCGGCTGGTCGCGCCCAAGGCGAGGGTCATACTGGCACGGGACCAGCCATCCGTCCGAGCGACTCGACCATCACTTTAGATAGCTGCGTGATCTCCGACCTAACTGCGAACGACAGCACCGTCGGCAAGATCATGCAAGCTAGTGGCTCGACGTTGGCGATTCGTAATTGCGTGTTCACCCGCGCGCGCATGGAGCCAGAAATCGCCGGGACCAGCCTTGCCTGCACGAACAGCTATTTCATGGAAATGTCAGGGCCGGATGATTCCGATGGCATTTACCTCCACTCCGCGGCTGGACGCTCACTCACCCTTTCAGGCTGCGTGCTCGCGTCTGGCGCCGATGATGCCATCGATACGCTCGATTCCAATGTCACCATCGAGAATTGCATCATTCGCGATTGGCCAAACCCGAACGAAGACGCCAAAGGCGTCATTGCTTTTAACGGCGAAGTTCAGCTGCGGCGCTGTTTGATTGCGAACTGCTTTGCCGGTGTTTCTGGCAAAAGCAGCGGGCCGCTGGCGGTTCTACGCGTTGATCATTGCACGATCGCTGGCATCGACAAGGGGGTAGCCGCTGCGACGAAGTCCAACGCCTCCGCCGGGAACATCAACATCTACCTGTCGAATTCGATCGTGCGCTCGGCCGATGCCATCCACTCAGACTTCGGCCCCGAAAAATTCGTGTCGGTCACCTATTGCAACCTCTCCGAAACCTGGCTCGGAGCAGGAAACATCACGGACGATCCCTTGTTCATGAATATCTCCGGCGGCGATTATCGACTTAAGCCGGGTTCTCCATGCATCAATGCTGGCGATCCAGCGTTTCCAGTTGATCCCGATGGAAGCCCGACCGATATCGGCATGTTCACAGCCGCGCCCAATTCGGCCGCCTTCTTCGTTGCCATCACTTCGCCAGTTCCGGGGGCCATCTTCATTGCGCCCACCAACATCACGATCGCAGCGACCGCCAATTCTACGGACGCCAGCCTGAGCGAGGTTAAATTCTTCGAGGGCGCTTCCCATCTCGGAAATGACGTGAGCGCTCCCTACAGTTTTGCCTGGAACAACGTTCGTGCCGGCAATTACACGCTCCGCGCCGTGGCAATCCAGACCGGTGGACTGATGACAACCTCGGCGCCGGTTAACATTTCCGTTTCTACCGGTGAAGCGCCCTCGACAAACGTGCTCGTGGCGGCTGGCAGTGATTGGCGCTACCTCGATGCCGGCACGGATCAGGGCACGGCGTGGACTCAGCTCAGCTTCAACGACAGTTCGTGGAAAACCGGCCAGGCGCAACTCGGCTGCGGCTACGGCGACGAAGCGACTACTCTGAGCTTCGGTCCGAGTGCGAACAACAAATTCATCACGTATTATTTTCGCCGAACCTTTGTTCTCGCCGATCCCGCGCGGGTTCAGAGCTTGCGAATGAATTTGCTGCGGGATGACGGCGCCATCATCTATCTCAATGGGCGCGAAGCTCACCGCGTCGCTATGCCCACCGGGACGGTGAAGTTTCGAACTCTGGCGACGGCCGGTTCCGACTACAATTGGGAGCCGAGCACACTGGACAAGAGTTTGCTGACCGCCGGCACGAACATTGTCGCGGTCGAAATGCACCAAGGCAGCGCGAACAGTTCTGATGTCAGGTTTGATCTCGAATTGTCCGCCGTGCTTGCGGCGCCGGGGAATTCGCGACCGATTGTTATTGTAACGGCGCCGGCGAACAACGCGATCTTCGGCGCTCCAGCGAAAATCGTCATGAGCGCGAACGCGATTGATGCAGACGGTTCTGTGAAAACTGTGGCCTTCTTCGCCAATGGCGCCAAGCTCGGTGAGGATGCGAGCAACCCTTTCGAGTTCGTTTGGAACGATGTCCCGCCAGGAAGTTACGCAATTAGCGCTGTTGCCACCGATGAGACTAGCCTCAGCGGAAGTTCCAGCACCGTGAACATCATCGTGAGCGCCAACGCGGGCCCCCCAACCGTCGTAAGCCAATCACCGCTTCCAGGCCCCGTCACGAGTCTTCGCGAAGTTACGATCACATTTTCGAAAGCTATGGCTGGTGTGAATGCGGCGGACCTTCTGCTCAATGGCGTTCCTGCCACAGAAGTCAACGGCGCCGGTGACACCTTCACCTTTGTGTTCACGCCAACTTCGCCAGGCGGAGCTGCCATTAGCTGGTCTCCGGCGCACGGGATAACCGACACGTTCACGCCGCCCAACCCATTTAATCACACTGCACCAGGAACGACCTGGCAATATCAGTTCAGTGATGCTGCGCCGCCCGCCGTGCAGAGTTTGAGCCCGCCGGCCAACTCTACTGTGGCGGCGCTCACAAACATCGTGATCAGTTTTGATGAGTCGGTTGCTGGCGTCCGCGCGTCCGATTTGCTGATTAATTCGAAGCCGGCGAGCAGCGTGTCCGGATCTGGCGCCGGTCCGTACACCTTTGTCTTCCCCCAACCACCAGAAGGAACTGTCGCTGTGAGCTGGGCAGGATCGAACTCGATTCGCGATCAAGCCAACAATCCGTTTGGCGGCGGCGCCTGGAGTTACCTTCTCGATCCCGATCAGGCCGGCATCGTCATTAACGAAATCATGTATCATCCTTCTTCCGAAAACCCGCTCGAAGAGTACATCGAATTGTTCAACCGCAGCGCGTCTCCGGTGAATCTCCAAGCCTGGCGCTTGCGCGATGCTGTCGAGTTTGCGTTTCCCATCGTCACCGTTCCACCGAACGGTTACCTTGTGGTCGCAGCCGATTTGACCGCCTTTCGCGCGAAATATCCGGGCGTTAATAACGTCGTCGGGAATTGGACCGGCATGCTCAGCAACAGTCGCGAAGACATCGACCTCGACGACGCGCAAGGCAATCGCGTTGATAGCGTCCGCTGCGCGGACGAAGGCGATTGGGCAATTCGCCGCCGCGGACCGCTCGAGCTGCAGCATCGCGGCTGGGTTTGGTTCGCGGAGCATGATGGCCTCGGTAAATCCGCAGAGCTCATCAATGCTTCGATGTCCAACAACAACGGCCAGAATTGGGCTTCGAGCGCCATTCAAAATGGAACTCCGGGCCGCGCTAACTCAGTCATCGCAAATAATATTGCGCCGCTCATTGAGAACGCCGCTCATTTTCCAGTCGTGCCGAAATCGAGCGAGACCGTCCGAGTCACCGCGAAGGTCAGCGACGAAGCGCAAGGCGAAGTTGTCGTCACTCTGCGCCACCGCGTCAACAGCGCGACGCCGCCGAACTTCAGCGCTGCCACGATGCGCGACGATGGATTGAACGGCGACATTTCAGCTAACGACGGTATTGTTAGCGCGATCCTTCCGGCCCAAGCCAGCAACTCCGTCGTCGAATTCTACATTCATGCCGTTGACGCTCTCGGCAGTGCGCGCACTTGGCCGGCGCCCGCTATTGCCGCTGCAGACGGCGCCGGTCCAACGGGCCAAGTCGTCAACGCGCTCTATCAGGTCGATGACACTGCCTACGCCGGACGCCAGCCGCTTTACAAAATCATCATGACCGAAAACGAACGCGCGGAGCTCGCCATCATTCCATCGCAAAGCAGCGGCGAAGGGCCAAACTCGCAGATGAATGCAACATTCATCAGTTTTGACGGAACCGGAACCGATCTGCGTTATCTCACCGGCGTGCGCAATCGCGGTCATGGCAGCCGGCGCGCGAATCCCCCGAATTACCGCGTCAATTTCCGCGCGGATGAACCATGGAAAGGCGTTGTCGCGATCAATCTGAACTCGCAGCAAGTTCACATGCAACATTTCGGCAGTTGGCTGGCCAACAAATCGGGCGCCATCGGCACTTACTCGCAAGCGGTCCAAGTCCGCATTAATAATGCGAATCAGGCGAATGCGGGTGGCGGCATGTTCGGCTCGTACGCGGCCAATGAGGTGTACGATGCCGGCTGGCCTGACCGCCATTTTCCCACCGATAGCGAAGGCAACATTTACAAAGTCATCCGGGATATTCGGCCGCCGAACTTCGATTATCGAGGCGCCAACAAGAATTCATATGCCAACACCTACTTCAAAGAAACGAACGTCAGCGAAGACGATTGGTCCGACCTAATCGCCATGCTGCAAGTCATGGGCGAAAACAGCGGCGCTCAGTTCACCGCCGAGAATGTCCGCAAGGTTATCAACGTGGAGCAATGGCTGACGCATCTGGCGGTGATGAACCTGATGGCTAATGGCGAGTCGGGTTTGAACACCGGCAACAACGACGATTATTACATGTACCGCGGGAACGCAGATCGCCGGTTCCTGCTGCTTTATCATGATTTGGATCAGATTCTCGGCCAAGGATCGCTCGCCCAAAACGTCGAACTCTTTCGCGCAACCTGCTGCCCAATTTCCGGCGATGCTGAGGGAGCATGGCGGGCGATGAATCGCTTCCTGCATTCGCCGGACTTCGAGCCGCTTTATTACGCGACGTTGCGACGCTTGATCGAGACCACGTTTTCAAAACCGCACTTCGATGCCTTGATCGATCAAGTGCTGGGAAGCTACGTTCCGCAACCCACGATCAATGCGGTCAAAACGTGGATGGACGGTCGGCGCAGTTTTGTCCAATCGCAATTGCCGCCGAAGACAGTCGCTGTCACAACACCCATCGCCACGATTTCGGGCGGCCCACGTTCTCCCACGCCGCAAAACGCCGCCACACTCTCCATCGGCGGCACAGGCATTACGCATTATCGTCTCCGGTTGAATAATGGCGCTTATGGTCCTGAAACACCGGTCAACAGCGCGATGCCGATCATTCGCCTGGAAATTGGGACTAACATCGTCGCCGTGATTGGCAAAAATTCGGCCGGCGTTTGGCAAACCGAGAGCAAGGCAACCGTGCGCGCGTGGATTGTTGATCCGGCTTGGCCGGCAGCGCGGATCAACGAAGTGCTGGCGGGTAATGCAGCCGCCGTAAGCCGCAACGGTCTCTATCCTGATCTCGTCGAGCTTTACAACGAAGGCGGGTCGCCCGTGAACCTGTCCGGCATGCGCCTGACCGACAACCCGGATGCGCCAAACAAGTTCACGTTCGCCAATGGAACTGTGCTGGCGCCCGGCGGCTACCTGGTCTTGGATGCGAACCAACTTGGCTTCGGTCTCGATCAAACGGGCGATGGCGTCTATCTCTTCAACAGCGCATCGACAGGGAGCGCTCTCTTGGATTCGGTTGAATTCGGCGCTCAAGTGCCAGACTTTTCCTTGGGCCGTGTGGACAGCGGTGGGGACTGGGTGCTGACGCAGCCAACGTTCGGCGCAGCCAATGCTGTTCAGCAACTCGGCGATCCCAAACAAGTCAAGATTAACGAATGGCTCACGCTGGGTCTTAGCCCCTATCCGGACGATTTCATCGAACTTTACAATCCTCAACCATTACCCGTCGCGCTTGGCGGGAGTTATCTCACAGATCAACCGTCCGGCGC
The DNA here is from genome assembly GCA_016871515.1 of Verrucomicrobiota bacterium. GTDB lineage: Bacteria > Verrucomicrobiota > Verrucomicrobiia > Limisphaerales > SIBE01 > SIBE01. Next base: position 42,489 of record VHDE01000036.1, on the reverse strand, counting down.
GCCAACGCGAAGCCGCGTTGCGCCGGTGACCTTCATTTCGGCCAACGGATATGTGTTATTCGTGTCAGGAGATGCCGACAGCCCGCACGAATTCAACTTCAACCTGAGCACTGAACAAGGTGAGATTGCCTTGCTCGCGCCTGATCTGTCTCTTATCGACTCGGTTGTTTACAGCGGACAGCAATTGGGCACATCGACCGGCCGTTGCGCGGATGGAGAATCCTCGATCAAGGCCCTTGGCTCGCCTACTCCGGGCGGGCCGAACCAGTGCCCGTTCGTGCCTCCACCTTCCCAAACCGTCACATTGGTCCCATTCAATCACCTCTGGAAGTACAACGCGACCGGGACCGATCTGGGCGCCGCCTGGCGAGAAACGAACTACGACGACAGTCCATGGCGCTCCGGACCCGGATTGCTCGGCATCGAGAACAATCCTCTGCCTCAGCCGCTCTTGACCACGCTTCCGACTCCGACGAACTCGACATACTATTTCCGGGCGCAATTTAACGTGACGGAAGGACTGACCGCTTCGAGCATTCAGGTCACGCATCTGGTTGACGACGGCGCCGCCTTCTACCTGAACGGTCGCGAAGTCTCGCGATTCAACCTCCGCGCCGGGGCAGATTTTGGAACGTTTGCGGCCGCGAACTTGGGCGACGCAACTCTCCAGACGTTCACACTGCCCGTGGAACAATTGCGTTCGGGCGCGAACTTTCTGGCGGTCGAAGTTCATCAGATCAATCGGACCAGCAGCGACATCGTCTTCGGCTTGAAGATCGATGCGCTGATTGCGACCAACAGCGCGGCGCAGTCTGGTCTGGTGATCAACGAAGTCTTGGCCAACAACGCTTCGCTGGCTGACACCGATGGGAGCAGACCGGATTGGGTCGAACTTTATAATCCTTCGAACGACAGGGTAAATCTCGCGGGCATGAGCTTGACCGATGATGTGGCGGCCCCGCGGCGTTGGAGTTTTCCGATTGGTTCGTCGATCGCTGCCAAGGGATTCCTGAGAGTTCGCTTCAATTCCGATGCTCCTGCTTCGGACAGCAACACAGGTCTGGGTCTCAAAGCCAATGGCGGCAGCGTCCATCTTTTCAATCGCGCGGCTGACGGAGGGCGGCTTCTCAGTTCAGTAACTTATGGCTTGCAAGCGCCAAATTGGTCCATCGGCCGCGTCCCGGACGGCGGCACGAATTGGGTTCTGACCAACCCAACATTTGGCGGCGCCAATACGGCAGCAGCGCTCGCGAACCCGCCATCGCTCCGGATCAATGAGTGGATGGCTGATCCGGCGACGGGTGAGGATTGGTTCGAAGTCTTCAACCCAAATGCGCAACCCGTCGAAATGAGCCGCTTCTGGTTGTCTGACAATCTGAGCAGTCCTATGAAACATGCGCTGCCTCCATTGTCGTTCATCGGGACGGGATCGCATGCCTTCCAGCGATTCGAGGCGGATCAGAATTTAGAGGCTGGCGCCGATCATGTGAATTTTCGATTGACCGGTTCGGGTGAAGCGCTCGCAATCTCTTCGGTTAATGGAGCGTTGATCGATGGAATCACTTTTGGTCCGCAAGTCATTGGCGTTTCACAAGGGCGATTCCCAGACGGCGCAACCCGCCTCGCGAACTTTCCCGCCACGCCATCTCCGGGCAGCGGCAATTTTCGTCCGCTCGATAACGTGGTGATCAACGAACTGCTCAGTCATAGCGATTTGCCTCTCGAAGACGCTGTTGAGTTCCACAATCCCAGCGCCAGCGCCGTCAACATCGGCGGTTGGTTCCTGAGCGACACTCCGGCCAGCCTCCGCAAATATCGGATTCCTGACAACACCATCATTCCCGCAGGCGGCTATCTGGCGCTTTATGAGTTTCAGTTCAATCGCAGTGAAACAGCCAGCGAACCGTTTTCGTTTAGTTCCGCCAAGGGCGACGAAGTTTACTTGTCGCAAACGATCAATGGAGAGTTGACCGGCTACCGCGCTTCCGCGGCATTCGACGCATCGGAGAATGGCGTCTCGTTCGGGCGCGTGTTGACCAGCCAAGGCTTTCACTTCGTGCCGATGGCTCGACGCACCTTCGGCCAGGATAATCCAAGCGCAGTCGATCAATTCCGGTTTGGAACCGGCGCGCCCAACTCGTCGGCAAAAGTCGGACCCATCGTGATCAGCGAGATCATGTGCCGCTCACCAAATGCCGATGACGCGCTGGAATTTGTCGAATTGCACAATCCGAGCGCCCTGTCCGTGCCGCTATACGATCCAGCAAATCCAGCGAACACCTGGCGCTTGAGAAAAGGAATCGAATTTGATTTTCCTCAAGGCGCCGTTATTCCGGCGGCCGGGCGTCTTGTGGTTGTGAGTTTCGATCCCCGCTCGGATGCTGTGGTTGCATTCCAAAACATGTATGGAACCGGAGCTTCCTTGGCCGGACCGTACCGAGGAAAACTCCGAGACAGCGGTGATACCCTCGTTTTGCAGAAACCGGATGCTCCCCAAACCTTGCCCGGCCCGGACTTTGGTTTAGTTCCTTACGTGACTATAGATCGCATTGATTATAGTGACGTCGCTCCCTGGCCCGCTGCTGCCGATGGCGCCGGTCTTTCCTTGCAACGAATCAGTGTGTCAACTTACGGCAACGACCCGGTCAACTGGACGGCGTCCACGCCGAATCCTGGCGCGGGAACCACTATCGTTGGCGATTCAGATAGCGACGGCTTGCCGAATGATTGGGAGATTGCGCACGGTCTCAATCCAAACGACAACGGCGATGCTGCAAGCGACCCTGACCAAGACCGGGCGAACAATCTGCAGGAGTATTTGGCCGGAACAAACCCACGCAACGCGACGAGTGTGTTCCGCGCCGGCCTTCAATTGAATTCGAGCGGGCTCCTCACGTTCGAGTTTACGGCCGCGGCGAACAAAGCCTACAGCATCGAGTTCCGGGATTCGCTGGAGAGTGGTTCGTGGCAGAAGCTCACCGATATTGCTTCCGCGCCTTCGGAAAGAGGTTTGCAATTGCCCATCAACGTGACGGGATCAATGCGCTTCTACCGTATCGTCGTGCTGTCGCCGCCATAAGTTCACCCATGCAATCCCGAGCGCGGATCCCTGCATCGCCGTGACCAAATGCCAGCATTTGGTGCCGGTGGTCGGACTCGAACCGACACGGCTTTTTAAAGCCCCAGGATTTTAAGTCCTGTGCGTCTGCCATTTCGCCACACCGGCAACACTTATTACAAAAAAATTAATCTACTAATATCCGAATGCAGCCGCAAGCAATGGTCATGTAAGTGGCACAAATCAGAGGACGCGTCTTTTCAGTTGTAGCGGCGTCTCGTAAGAGCGCCGCATTCTTCCCGTGAACGTTAGCGGCGCTCTTACGAGACGCCGCTACAGCCAGAAAAGACGCGCCCTAACACAAATCATCGGACCGGACGTTACACCAAGGTTAAGGACGCTCGCAAGCGACCAATTCGCGGGCTGTGGCGCCGTGGAGATCGGTGCTATGCGCGGCTCGCGGTTGAAGACGATGCCGGCCAAAAACAGGTCCGGCGAATCCCGCGCATCAATCAGGACACTCAGGAACCCGCTAAGACAGTCGCGGAAGCCGTGGCGGTTATGGCGCGGCTTAAGGTTCAGCGCGCAGACAATGAGCTGCCGGTGCTCGCTCTGAAAGCTTTGCCGACCGAGAATCTCCGCCCGCTAAAGCATACACCGAAAAAACGCCAACTTGGGGATGCACCGGCACGAAACGGTCCTGCTTTATAGTTCCTTCAACAAGTCGGCGTGCGGAAGATTGTCGTTGTTCCAGCGGCGCATCGCCGTATCGGTTTTCTCGAAAAGCTTTTGCTCTTTGATGTTCTCAATGTGGCCGTCGCAAAAAGAGATATTGTAACTCTCTTTGTGACGCTGCTTGGTTGCATTGATAATTCCGGTGCGGCCCGGCCACTGGGGTGAAAGCCCAATATTGTGTGACGTGATGTCAATGACCGCCGCGCCACTGTAAGTCGCCCCCGATTCCTTCCGGTTGTAGAGAAGTTTCATTAGGAGAGGATTGACCCAAACCAATGTGGCGTCGCCCAGAGCGATCATATCGCTGGGCGCCTTGACGCGAGACGCAGAGAGGGGCGCTATGTTCTCGTCCTCTTCCATAAGCGGCACAACCCGGTCGTGAACATTTGCAAACTTGCCGCCCAGTCCAAGTTCCGCCGGATAAAACTCGACTCCATTTGCGTTGTATCCATAGCTCCCGAGCGGAGCCCCATCGTCGTTTCCGTCCAGGGTAATTCCTTTGTAGTCGGGGCAGCGATAAACCGGATCGGTCCACTTGCTCGAGAGATACGACTTCAATTTCACATGCCACGGTTCGTTCTCCAAAATAGCTGCGTCAAAATAGCAACTCGGATAGCGATCGAAGTCGTCCACATACATGGTCAAAGCCAGCCCAAGCTGCCGAAGATTGCTCTTGCACCGCGCGGAGCGGGCGCCTGATTTGGCTATTGCCAATGCGGGCAGCAACAACGCAGCCAGGATTGCGATAATCGCAATGACAACCAGCAGTTCAATGAGGGTGAATCCTCTCCTCTTTGGAGCTGCGAAGACCGTTGGATTCATATGCCCAAACAGCGATTAGTTAGTTGATCGGCACAACTCGATAGAAGCGCGCTGGAGCGCTGGAGATCGTAGCATCCAGCACGAAGTTGTTCGGCGTTTCTTCGAGTTTAGTCCAGGGTTCCGTTCCCCCAGGCTTTGACGTGTATTCGACCCGATAAGACTTGGCGCTGGCATTCTTCGTCCAATTGAGCAATGCACGTCCGTCATTGATCGTGAGCTTCAGGTTTCTGATGGCCGGCGCTACTGTGACGGTGCCCTTCGGGTGATTCGATTCAAACATCCGGATGAAATGGGAAGCGGTTGTAAAGTTATCCGGCGGCGGCGTGTTTTGATGTTTCGAGGTGATCTGCGCCGCGATGCCGTTGTCTTCTCGCAGCCAGTAGTAAGTCCGAACAAATTCCGTAGCGAATGTTTCAAAACTGCCGTTGCCTTCGATATCAACTTTGAAGGTGTGCATTGCGAGTTCGTTGACTCGGAGGGCGTTTCCGAAACTAATTCCCGGCAAGTTCAGAATCCCATGCGCATCGACCACAAATTCAGAACTGGTCTCGACAATAAGCGGAATAGTAAGCGAGCCGCCGTCGCTGTCGGGATCGTCCGGATCCGGTTGCGTGTCGAAAGTCAGAAACTCGGTCTTGTAGCTCATGGTGGCGGCCCATTTGTCGCCGTAGCTGATTGTCTCCGGGAAATCGATGACTGGGGGTTGAAAGATCAACACGGGAGCATCTGCATTAATCTTCTTTTCGTGCGCCCCATAAACCTTCCGTCCCACTCCTGGAACTTGCTCGAAGTACAGCCAAGCTTTCGATCCGTTTGCTTGCTCAGTTTTCCGCTCGGCGATCTTGGCATTCGGGAAATCCGTCCCGTTGCCTTCATCGTTCACCGCCACATAATCGAAGCGATAAACATCGTCGGTCGGTCCGGACGTAAAATCCCAGGCTTGAGGTCCGCCGGTCGTGCCAAGCCGTCCGCTGACGACCACATCGGAACGGTTGGCGTACGCTTTGTAGTACTGGCCGATCCTGTTGAACATGTCATCCGAGCCGATGGTGACTTGGCCCCAGGTTTGGGTGGCTGCGCACAAACTCAGCAGAAGAACAACGTCCAGTTTGGTTCGATCTTTGATTGAATTCATAATGTTCTCCAAAGAGCGCCGCCATTTTGGCAGCTTCGACACTCTAAACTCTAATCTTATAGCACCATCTGCGCCACTCAGTCCACCTCCAAAACAGAGCCGTGGGATAACCCTTTGGACCTGTCTTGACCGTCCGTCAAATCGTTCGTGGGACTCACGATGTTAAAAATTCCTCAACTTGACCGAATTATCAAGGGAGTCACGCGTTGGGGTAATTACTGAGCCGGCCGTGGGGGAGCGATTAAAGCTGGCGCTTCGCGGGCCGCGCCTCGAATACTTCACTCAATTTGCGTGCAAATGACGCATTGGTCTTCAACGAGTCAGGGAGCGCAGCCTTTACGTTGCAGAAACGTTCGCAGAGTCGAAACTTTTCAAGACTTTCGAGGCGTCCGGCAATTTCACGTTTCTGCATTCACACCGATCAAAACCCCAAGCTAATTCACCGCAGGCTTCACAGCCGCATCGCCCAAAACGGACGACAGCCTGTTTTCAATTGCCTCCGCCCAAATTCATAGCCTCGTTTGGAAAGATGCAAATAATCAGGCCACGTTCTTATCGCAGTTCAGCCGTCGATGCAAGGCTGGCCCCAACAGGACCCAACAGGAGCACGGACCGCCGAGTCCGCGCGTTGTTCTTAGATTTCACTCGTGCCGCGCGCGGGCTCGGCGGTCCGCGCCCCTGTAATTATAATGGCCTCATTGTTACCCAATGGCCGGATCAGCAATGCCAAAGCAAGACGCTGGCTGGCCAGGATTTTCGTTTCGCCCGAGGTGCATCCGAAGCAATGGACGCTGTGGAGCAAACCCCAAGTCCTTGGCTTTCGTAACCGCCGCGACATTTGCATCGGGAATATCCCAATACACCGACCGTTCCAGCGGTCCTGAAAGAAGCGTGCTGATCAATGCAAGCGCAGTCTGATCCGAGGTCGCAACGAGTGGTCCCAAGTAATCCGCTTTGGAGCCTGCGCGCAGCATGCCATAGCCTGTAATTGAATCATCGGAGGAAGTGTGGATGATACATCTCGTACTTCCTTGTGCGAGTAACTCCAACATTCTTTCGCGAGACACACCGAAGGCTGCGCTGTCGAATTGGCCGATCTGCGTGATGCCTGATTGCTTCCAGGATCGGAGGTTTGCGCCGGACTCAATTTCCGAGCGCGGGGCCGCAACTTCCTCCTGATACTTCGAGAAGTCTTTGCTCCAACGCGTGAGCGCCCATTCCTCGCGGAAGCCGAGCTGTTCGTAGAGCGGTTTGCCCAGCGGCGTTGCGTCGAGTTTGATGCACGAAATCCGGCTCTCGCGGAGGTGCTCCAGGCAATGTTCGAGCAAAGCTTTGCCGATGCCGCGCCGGCGATATTGCGGATGCACCAGCACCATTCCGATCCATGCCAACTCGGTTCCGTAACAGGTTGTTGTTGCGGTGCCCGCCGGTGAACCTTCCCATTCTGCAACGAAGCACCCTTTCGGTTCGTAAGCGACCAATCGTTGCCAATCATTGATGGTTTGATTCCATCCGATCAAGTCCCGCAGCGCGTGCGCAAACTCCAGATCGCCGGATGTCATGGTTCGCAATGTCAGCGATTTGTTCACGACACGAACTTAAAAAGCCTTTTGCTAAACCGGCAAGAACGCAATATTGCTTGCCCGAATGGACAAACGTGGCGACCGGCGCCCCCCGCGACTGGAACCCGAATGCAAACAATGTCGTTCAAGCATTGGCCGTTTCGGATGACAAAATTTGCGGGGCTGGAGCGCATCCCGAAGTTGTCGGTAGCGGCGGGCATCCTGCCTGCCGTAGAGGGCGTGCATCTTGCCGCCCGGAGCAACGCTTGCAACGAGGAGGCTGCGTTCTAGTGCGTGCGCGTGATCCGCCGGGCAGGATGCCTCGGCTCTACGGCAGGCAGGATGCCCGCCGCTACGATTTGCCGACAACTTCGGGATGCACCCCGGTTGCCTTGGTTGCTACAAGTTTGAACTCGCCTGCTGCAGTTTCTCGCGACAGAATGATTTCAACATTCTTCTTAAGAAATCTTATGCGACGAAATTTGAATTACGCAGTGCAAACAACTCTCCTTTCCCTTGCCTTTGTTGCGACACTTAGCATTTCAGGCCAGGAAACGAAGGTTGACCCGACGGGCGCCTGGAACTGGTCCTTTGCGTTCAACAATAATCCGTTGAATCAGCAAATGAAGCTGAAGTTCGACGGCGACAAACTGGTCGGGACCATTAGCGGGCGGGGCGGCGAAGCGCCGATTCAAGGTCTCAAACTGGAAGGTGATCAAATCTCGTTCCAGGTCAGACGCGAGCGCGGTGGCGACATTATCGTCACAAAGTACAACGGCAAAATTTCGGGCGACACGATCTTGGGAAAGATCGAATCCAGTTTCGGGGGCCAGCCAACAACACGCAATTGGGATGCGAAACGCGAAGCTCGCAAAGGACCTGTGAACGTCACGGGAAATTGGCAATACACCTTTACGACGCCCGGTGGACAAAGCTTTGAACCTCTCCTTAAGCTAAAGCAGGAGGGACAATCTATTACTGGTACGATCGCCTTCGGTCAAAACGAAGCGCCTCTCTCCGGAGGCAAAATCGAAAACGACGAAGTGTCATTCAAAGTGGAACGCGAACGAGATGGCCAGAAGTTTGCCACTCAGTACACCGGCAAGCTTGAAGGCGATAGCATTAAGGGCAAAGTGAATTTGAAGTGGGGCGGGAGCGATCGCAGCTACGAGTTTGAAGCCAAACGCATCAAGGAATAGCGCTGGCTGATCTAAATCGAGACATACGACATTGGTACATTTCGCCTGTAAGATTGAACAAGGCAGTTTAAGGCAGGACGAACCTGCCGGTGAGCCGACAAACAGTAATTGCGAATTGCTTCTGTCGGCTCACCGGCAGGTTCGCCCTGCCAATCGCCGACTGTGCCAATGTTGTGTGTTTTGAGTTAGCGTTAGCTGCCCTCCGGCGCTTCCAAAGCAATTTGGCGGTACCGGTCAATCGCTTGCCAGAATGTCTTCCGCGCTTCTTCGCGTTCTGCCGGAGCGATGTTCTGCCCGCGAGCGCGCCAGAGTTGTTCGATACATGCGATGCTCCACAAAGCGCTCTTCCGCGAAGCGCGGATTGGCTTTCCGCCAACCCTGACGTTGACCGGATTCGTGTGGAGTTGAGGAAACTCGCGTAACGCAATCCAACTGCTCTGTGAAATCTCGATGGGAAACTCCAATTCATGCAGTTGATCATCGGCTGGCACTTCCTTGGAAGCTACAGCGCGGCCGTTCACCACGAGTTCCACAAGACGCTTGCGGGGTTTGGAGTCATTGCTGCTGCTTTGCGTCGCTGGATCGTGGATTACCACCGTATCGCCGACCAATCTCGGGCCGCCCGCCGGAAGAACGCGGCCGTGCGCAACCTCCACCGGCGTCTCCGACGCAAAAGCTGCCTTCGCCTTCACTTTGACCGTTCGCGGCCCATCTAGAGTCACTTCTTCACCAGGAGTTTTGCCATCCACCGAAAACTCCACGGCATGCGCATAACCATCCGAGACGTAGGAGCGTCCTTGCGCTACACCGCGGCACCAGTCGCTGAAGTCAATTCGTTCCACGCGCCCGAGTTGGACGTAAACACGGCCTTGCCCGACGCGTGTTCCACTCATGCAAGGGAAGTCCGTTTCGCCGCTTACCTTCAATGGAAAGCCGCAGTTAAGCAGATGATACCAGCAGTTCCACTCGAGCAACCGCGCCGTGTCCATTGCACTAATGAAATCGCACAGGCCAAGCGCTGTCGTCACAAAAATCTCTTGTGCGCCGACGCTGTTCAGCTCCGGGATCGCGAGATTGGGCAACCGATCGGCGGCGCGATTCACACTCTGCGTAAGTTCTGCCTCGTTGAGTGATTGATCTGCGTTCACGTCTGCCGTCGCAAAGTCTTCCGGCAGCAGCCCGCGCGCAGCTTCATCGCGATCGAGGCGTCCATCCTGATTCGCGTCGAATTCCTGGGCAAGTCGCCGCGCGGCAGCGGAGGGATTCACTTGCAGGCCGCTCCCCGAATGGGCGTAACCGGTGTACGCGCCTTGCTTCTTGGCCCAGCGCAACACCGGCGTCGTCCAAGTAGGCCAGCCTTTGCTGCCGTTGGCCCCTGGATAGATTTGCTCCTTCAAATTAAGCAAGCAAACGTGGCCCAATGCCTGCGAACCAAACCCGCTCACTTCAATGTCATATTTAATGACCGTGAACGGTTCGCTTAGCTCGTGCGCTTTTGGAGCGAAGAATTGTTGCTGGAAATCGAAGCAAGGGCCCCAAGTCAGAATGCTCCCTACGTTCAATCCCTCACCTTTGACCTGCTTGAACATGTCCTCGGCAAAGACTCCTTCCGTGGGCGACGTGTAATGGGCGCAGCCCGCCGCGTGAATGTGGTGGTCGCCACAATAAAAACCGTGCTCCATCGGATTGATCCAGCGTTGCAATCGCACATCAATTTGAAAATCGCCTCGGTTCGGAACCGTAACCGTTTGTTTGAGCCAGCGATATTCGGGGCCGCGCCCGGAATACATCGTGAATTCGCCAGGTGGCAACAGCACTGTGCCACCATCGCTGCGGTATATCTGCTTCTGAAAGAAGAAGTCGGGCGCCAGCCGCTTGGCTTGCGGCGGAAAAACGTGGCCGGCGTGATCGAAGAAAGCGAACCGGCCTGTAGTTGGCGTGTCGTCGTGATCCTTCACCGCAAGCTTGACCCGAATCGCTGGCTTGACTTCGAAGAGAATCGGAACCTCGCCGCGAAAGCCGAGATCCTGAGTGCCTTCCCCGATATCGAACGCGATGGTTGCTTCGCGTTGTCCCGCTTCGCTGCTGTATATCAGCGCAATCGCATACTCGACCTTGAGACCGCTCAAATTTGCGGTCATCGGTGGACTTGCAAACAGCTCCGTCTGCAGAAAGCGATCGGTTCGCTTAGAAACATTTTCATTTACCTTCAGGTGCTCCTGTCTTTGCCGTTTCATGCTCAAGTCAGCAACGCCGGCATAGACTGGGCCCGATTGAGGGCTCGATATATTCAGCCTTTGCGTGCTCGTGCTTTCGTTGACCACTTTGACAAGACAAGGCGTGAATCCACTTTGTTGCAGCGTGGCTTGGGCTGGGCCGCGGGCGACTTTGACGCGCACCTCGGGATTGATGCTTACGGCAAAGAGAATGTGCGGATCGAGCAGCTGCTGAATTTTCCGTGAATCTCGGGCGCGTCCCGCTGCTTCGAGCGCGGTCATCGTGTCTGCTGGAAGCGGCGCGCCTAAGAATTCAAGCGCTTGGACTAAACGCTGCACATTGGCAGACAACGGCTGGCCTTCAACTTCGATTGGCTCGAGCGCCGGGGCAGCTCGAGTGACAAGCGCGGCCACCCATAAACAAAGGATTGCCAATAAGCGAAGCTTGGCTCTTCCACCCACAGGCAGGACAGGCGCCTCGCCTGTCCTCGCCCTGCGCACACCTTGCAGAACTACAGACAGGCGGGACGCCTGTCCTACGATGAAGACACGCATGAGAATCAGGGTTTTTGAATGCATCTATTCTTCTGCCGGCGGATCAAAGGTTGGACCGCCAGCCAAAGAATTGGAGGAAGAACGGCGCTGAGAGTCAAGGCCAGAGCAGGACGTTCGGCGCCGGCGTGTCCTATGATGGCAAAAGCAAAACCCATGGGCAGACATCCGCACGCCATGGCGGCAAAGAAGGAGCGGACTGGCATTCGCGCGAGACCTGCCATACAAGCTACGACCTCGGCCAACAACGGCACCAGCCGCGACAGTGCCACGACCCATCCTCCAACCTGTGAGAAAACCTGCCGGCTTTTGTCCAATTCGCCCTCTTTGACGATGCGAATAGCCGCCGTTCGGCCCAAAAGCCGGCAGAGTCCATAAGCGAGCGTGCCGGCCAAAAAAGATCCGGTAGCGCCGATGAGACCGCCGACCAGAGGGCCATAAACATAACCCAGCGCTGCCATCACGGCAGTGCCCGGCATTGGAAAAAACAAGTCGGCGACCAGCAATGCAATGCCAGCGATCCAAGCCCAAGCTCCGTATGACTGCAACCATGAGACAGCGCCACGATTGGAAAACATGGCGCCGAGAACCTCGCCCCAAAGCAGAAATGGGATCAAGAAGAGCAGCGATAGGCCCACGAATATCCAGAGCAGCCGCATTTCACTGAAAGAACTCCGGATGCGGTTCGTTGTCGATGTGCCAGCGTCGCAGCAATTGTGGGTTCAGGTCAAACAACCAGCGTTTGTGCGGTCCCGACTCGACGTGCGTGTCCGCGAAACCAAGGTTCATCTGTCTCGCGTGGCGGGTTTCGCTGTCCTTGGCATTTACGGTATCGGAAGTGCCATACGCCAGCCTCAGATAAAGTTTGCGCGACAACAATTCCACGCCGGTTAGTACGGTCCGGTCCTTCTGCGAAAGCGTCGAGAAGGAGTCGCCGACGATAATCAAATCGCTTGGAACCTTGACGGCGCCTTCAGGAATTGGCTCTCGTGTGATTTGCCCTGGCAAAACGAATTTTCCACCGACTCCCGATTGGAACGTGTCATTTTGGTCAGCTGATCCGACGTTGTAGCCGTAACTGCCCTGCGAGTGCCAGATGACAGAGTGATTTTCAATGCGTCCGTCAAAGACAACCCCTTTGTATCCGGGGCATGCGTAGAGCCCGTTGGTCCAACCCTGGCCCGTGTACTGATAAATGTCGTTGTACCATTTCGCCGTCGGTTCGGTGACTGTCCCGACCAATGGATAAAAACTGCGGTCAGTAACGTAGAGATAAACGGCCGAGCCGATTTGCCGAAGATTGCTTTTACATTTGGCGGAACGGGCATTGGCCTTGGCCACGCTCAGGGCAGGTAAGAGGAGGCTCGCCAGAACGGCAATAATCGCGATCACCACAAGCAACTCAATGAGTGTGAATCCTCTTTTCGTTCGATAGCGAGCACACTCGCTCACCGACCCGGAACTGGATCGCACAGGCGATGGTGCACTTGCCTCTCGGGATTGCCCGACGAGTGAACGGAGCAGTGCTGATTGCGACTTCATTCAAGAACCAACCACGAAACATTCCTGCTGCACCTTGGAAATAGCAAGTCCGGTCTGCTATTGTAGCCGCAAGGCTCCTATAATAAAAAACACCGTCTTGGAATTGGCGCGTCCTTTTCTGTCATCCTCGTCCGACGTACGGCATTTGCGTTGCCATCACGGTTAGGAAGAGCGCGTTTGCATCCAACGGCAGGCTCGCCATGTAAACGACAGCCCGCGCGACGTGATCCGCATCCATCGTCGGTTCAACGGCAATCGAGCCATCCGCTTGGGGAACGCCTTTCTTCATTTTGTCCGTCAGTTCGGTGGCAGCATTGCCAATATCGATTTGACCACAGGCGATGTCGAACTTGCGTCCGTCCAGAGCCGTGGACTTGGTGAGGCCAGTGATCGCATGTTTGGTAGCGGTGTAGGGCGCCGAATGAGGCCGCGGGACATGAGCTGAGATGGAGCCATTATTGATGATCCGTCCCCCACGCGGCCGCTGCTGCTTCATTATTTTGAACGCTTCTTGCGTGCAGAGAAATGCGCCAGTCAAGTTGGTCGCAACAACCGATTGCCATTGCTCAAAGGTCAATTCTTCGAGCGGCACGGCGGGCACGTTGATCCCGGCATTGTTGAAGAGCAGATCCAGCCGGCCAAAGGCCGCTTTGGTTTTCGCGAACAAGGCTCGTACGCTGTCGGGATTGGTTACATCCGTCGGCGCCGCGAGGACGCTTGAGCCGCTATTTGCGACTTCGGTAGCGATTTCCTTTAATGGCTCGGGGCGGCGGCCTGCCAGCACGACCGAATAACCTTCGCGCAAAAGTGCCAGCACCGTTCGCTTGCCGATACCGGACCCGGCTCCAGTCACGATTGCGACCTTCGTTTGGGCCGGGTTCATGTGAGCGAGAATTTAGGCTTCGCCATGATCGATGCGCAAGGCAAAATCATTTCGCAGTCATGCGCAGTCATGCTCATGGGGAGTTTAGATGCGTCTACCCTGTAGCTTGGCATTGCCCAATTGACTGTCACTCGCCACACTGGCCTCGAGCCATGAAGATCACCTATTTCAAATCGGCTGCTGAATTTCGACGGTGGCTCGAAGAAAATCATGCCCGGGTGAGCGAACTTTGGATCGGCTTTTTCAAGAAGGATTCGGGCAAGGTCGGCATCACTTACGCGGAAGCCGTCGATGAGGCTCTCTGTTTCGGTTGGATTGATGGGATCAAGAAACAGGTGGATGAACTCAGTTATACGCATCGTTTCACGCCGCGCCGACCGAAGAGTAACTGGAGCCGGCTCAACGTTCGGCATGTCGAGCGATTGAAGAGAGCGGGGCGCATGGCCGCCGCAGGTCTCAACGCTTATCTGGCACGGCTACCCGAGCGGTCTGGGGCTTCTTCCAGAGGCAGCCACCTCGATACCAGCGCATGGTCATTTGGTGGGTAGTGTGCGCAAAGAAACCCGAAACGCGCGCGCGACGGCTGGGCCAATTGATTGCGCTATCGCGGAATGAGCAGCGGCTTGGGCCAGGGAGCAGCGCGAATAAGAAGCAGACAACCTAACAGGAGTTCATCAATTAGGCGCGCGAGAGGGCATTCTCGCTGACAAACAGGTTTCGGGCCCGGAAGGCCGGGGGGCTTTCCAGCAGCAACACGGCGCGTAACGAGCCCAGCGGCGTGGCGAACCATGGTTTGTGCAAAGCACGGTCGTTGCTGGCGGCCCATTTCGGCGACGGGAAATTGAACCGGCGCGCGAGTTCTTCGGCCGTCGCAGCAAGGTACGCGTCCCGGACGCGGCCTTTATCGCCGAACTGCAACGCAAGCAGCGGGGGCATGTCGGCCAGCCCGTCGGCGTTTGGTGCGGTATAGAATTCGTCGAGGAAGTTCGCGAGGCAGCGATCGAAATCATCACCCTGCGCGGCCAGTAACGCGACTTCGGCGAGCGTTTTGCTCATACCTTGCCCTCGTCGAATAAACCTTCGATCAGGTGTTGCGTCTTCACTGAGATGCGGCTGGCCGGATAGTATTGGGCGACAAGATCGAGGACATCGCGCGCCGTCTGAAGGCGGAGATGGCGGATGAGAAAAAGGATGTCAGGGACGTCCGATGGTTCGCCGCTGGTGCCGCCGAGCCGGGCAGCTATGCATTTCATAGCGAGCAGATATTCCGGGACCGGCATGGCAAGGGGCAAGTTTGAAAACTGCGGAAGATTCTCCACCGTGATCTCATGGCGCGAAGAAACATAGCCTTTCAGGCCGTCATTAAGCCAGTCAACGGGCAGTTGTTGCTCGGCGGCTATGGGACGGGCGATCTCGCGAAGCAGCGTAGCGGGCTGGAAAAGTGCATCAACGTCTTTTGTCGAAAGACGGGCGTTGAATGCGAGCACCATCACCGTGCCGCCGAACAGGCAAATCTCACCGATAACGCCTTGCTTGCCGAGCTGATCCGAAAGGGAGGCCAGCGCACGGAGGATCGCCTCGCGAGTCAGGGAAGAACCAATTGGTTGTGATGTACTCATGCCACCGCTGAGTTTAGCTTCCAATTATCCAGCTTCGCAGCTTTGTTATGGACGGCTCGTTTCTACTTGGGGAGAGCATTTCTGTCCAACGGCCGTCGAATCATGCGGCCCGCATCCAGCGCGTCATCGGGAAAGAATTGACGGTACAGCCGATCAAGAGCCAGAGCAAAGCGGGTTTCATATGTTACAGACCTTATACGCGCCAAACGCAAACGCAATCCACTGCGAATCCGACTCTTGCCCGACAGTATCTACCGCGCCACTTGGAACGCAAAGCCTTTCAAGTATTCGGTTTCGGGAATCGTTGGGATGATTGGATGATCCGGTGATTGCGTGTAGGCATCAATGCGTCGAAGCACGCGGTGCGCATCATACGCGGCTTCCAGGATGACCTGCTGGAACGTTAGGGCGTCGATGTGATGCGAACAGCAGAAAGTTGCGAGCACACCATCGCGTTTGAGCAGTTTGAGGGCGCGGAGGTGAATTTCCTTGTAGCCGCGCAATGCGTCCGGAATCGACGCGCGATTGCGGGTAAACGACGGTGGGTCAAGCACGATCAAATCGAACCGAGGGATAACTTTCTCGTGCGGGCTCGCTGTCGTCTGGGCCTTCAGCCAATCAAAAACATTGGCGGCTTCGAACGCGCAATTCCGAAGTCCGTTGGCCGCCGCATTCTTTTCCGCGGTCGCAATGGCTTCCGCGCTTTGATCGATGGCATGAACACGAGCGGCGCCGGCGCGGGCGGCATGCAATGCAAACCCGCCAATAAACGTGAAGCAATCGAGCACTTGAGCTCCTTTCGCGAATCGCGCCACTTGCTCGTAGTTGATCTGCTGATCCAAATAGCAACCGGTTTTATGGCCGGCCAGCAGATCAATGCTAAAGCGCAGGCCATTCAACGAAATCGACGTCTCGCCTGTCAGTTCGCCTTCCAGAATGCCGTTGGCGTCGGGCAGCCCTTCAAATTTTCGCGAGGCCATCTCGTTGCGTTCCGCAATCGCGCGCGGCGAAAAAATTGATTTCAACGCCGCTGCGATCATCGGTTTGCGTTGCTCCATCCCGAGCGATGACGTTTGGATTACCAGCACATCTTCGTACTTATCGACGATTAGGCCGCTCAGAAAATCGCTTTCGGCATTGACCACTCGGAACGAGGTTGCGCCGGGCAAGCGCTTTTGGCGAAGAGCCAGCGCGCCGCGGATGCGCCGCTCGAAAAAGGCGCGGTCAATCTCCACGCGCTCGGTTTCGAGCAAGCGAACGTTGATCTTCGATTTCGAGTTATAGAAGCCGATCCCGAGGAAGCGTTGTCGATGATCCTTGACTTGCACGATGTCGCCGTCCGCAACGGTCTGAGTGACGCGCAAAATCGAACCGTGATAAATCCAGGGATGGCCTGCGAGCACTCGGTCAGCTTCGCCAGGCTTTACGATGACTGTGGGCGCTGTTTGCATAATTTGCCTCTTTTCATGTTATGTTTGCATGATTCTTCGTGAACGTCACTGTCAACGAGCGTTTCCGCAAACAATGAAGCCTCCATGCAACCTTGTTAACCTTGTGACCATTCCAAAAAACAAAGAACCAGCGTCCGCTCGGCCGCTGGCTCTTCGGTAGAAGTTGTTCGAGTTAAATTAGACGATTTTCCTAAGCCAATCCCGGTTGCCGGGAACTGCTAACGGATACATGCCGTCGGGTCCGGGCTGGACTGGCGCCGGCGCGTCCCAAGCGAAGATCTTCGGCATTTGGTCCACTTGCGAATCGAGGGCTTGATCCCATTCAATCACTTGACCGGAGTAAGTCGCCATGCGGCCCATGATCGCCGTTAAGCTGCTCTTGGCGCCATTTTCGGCTTCGTTAAACGGCTTGTCATTGCGGATGGCTTGGAAGAGATCATCGTGCTCCTGCTGGTAAGGATCTCGGGCGCCTTGGCGGCCGTAACTCCAAGTTCTCCCGCCGAGACCCCAATCGAATTCATTCAACTTGATCACATGTCCGCTGACGTTGCACGAGCCTTTGGTCCCGACGACATGCTCGGAGACATTATTCCAACAACCAAAGATATGGCGGCATTGGCTTGCGCAGCGCGAACCGTCGGCATACTCGAATTCGACGGCGTGATGGTCGAAGATTTCGCCGTAGTCCGGGCCTTTGCGGACTTCGCAGCCGCCCATGCCATAAGCGCGAACGGGATAACCGTTCTTCACCCAGTTAATCACGTCGAGGTTATGGATATGCTGCTCGACAATGTGATCACCGCAAAGCCAGACAAAGTAGTACCAATTGCGCATCTGGTATTCGATCTCGGTGAGCGCTCGGCCGGCCGCCCGCTCTAAATCAGCCCGCTTCTTCAGCCAAGGCGTCGAGCCGTTCCAATAACAGCGCATGCTCACGATATCTCCAATGGCGCCGTCGTGCAGGCGCTTAAGCGTTTCGATATAACCGGCTTGATGGTGGCGCTGCAGCCCGACGCCAACTTTCAAGTTCTTCTTTTTCGCTTCGGCAGCGGCGGCCAGGACCCTGCGGACACCGGGACCATCCACGGCGACCGGTTTCTCCATGAAGACGTGCTTGCCTTGGCGAATCGCTTCCTCGAAGTGAATCGGTCGAAAGCCGGGAGGTGTCGCGAGAATGACAACATCAGCCAGCGCGATGGCTTCCTTGTACGCTTCGAAACCGACAAACTTGCGATCGTCCGCAATCTCAATCTTCTCCTTATGCTTTCTGGCGAGCTGTCCCAAGCTGCCGTCGATGCGTTCTCGAAAAGCGTCTGCCGCTGCGACAAGTTTAATGCTGCCTTCGGTGCTCAGCGCTTGGTCCGCGGCCCCGGAACCGCGACCGCCGCATCCAACCAATGCTACCTTGACGGTGTCGCTGCCTTGGGCATGGGCGCTTCGTTCTATAGACAGGCTGCCCAGGAAAGAGCCGCCTACAACGGTGGAGGTCGTCTTCAAGAAATCTCGGCGCGTGACATCGGCTTGCGACGCTGGTTTGGGTTTGTTTCGATCGTTCATGATTTGTTACTCAGGTTAAAGGTTAGTTCTGCATTTACACTCGCAACGCGGAACGCTTGACGTAACGCAGAGTTCTTCGGCGGCGGACGAATGCATTAGCTGACAGTTGCAGCGCCCCTCTCCCTAACCCTCTCCCCATCCGATGGGGCGAGGGGAAAGACTGGGGCATTGGGCACGTTCGGCCATCAGGCATCGACCACCGCCAAAGCTCGATTCCCTCGCCCCATCGGATGGGAAGAGGGTTAGGGAGAGGGGCAACATTCACCTTGCTACTTGGAAGAATTCTATTCTGCGGAACGCTCCGATCGTGCGAGGCAACCCGGATTTCGGACGCATTGCCGACTGAAAGTCGGCGATACAGCAGACGGCAAGTCTGCGTTACGGTCTTGTGGTTCATGGGGCGTTCACCCTAATCTTTTTCCACGCCGCTTGTCCAATACTTAGAGAGTTCTTCCGGCGGTGGAACCTTCAAAGGCCGAACCACGCGGAATCCTAGAAACTGCGCGTCGGTGTGATACCAAATGCTCTTCGGCAATTGCGGATCTTGAATCTTCCATTCCTTGTCCGAGCCGCGTCGGGCTGCGCTGCGCAACTTGTCTGGAGTATCATCCCAGGAACCGCCGCGCGCTGAGTGCGGATATGGCGTGGTGGCGCGATTCCACGGATTGCGAGCGATCATCGTTTCGAATTGCTTGTAGTAATTGGCGTCGTACTGATCGAGCGTCCATTCCATTACGTTGCCATGCATGTCGTGCAGCCCCCACGGGTTCGGTTTTTTCTTGCCCACTTTCTGGTACTTCGAGCCGCTATTCTTCGCGTGCCAGGCATAGTCGCCTAATTTCCCAGAATCATCGCCGAAAGAGTAGGCCGTCGTTGTTCCCGCGCGGCACGCATATTCCCATTCGGCTTCGGTCGGCAATCGATAGTAATGTCCCGTCTTCGCGCTCAGCCATTGGCAATATTTGTTGGCGGCGTGCTGAGTCATGCTGATTGCTGGAAACCCATCCTTGCCCATCCCAAAGCTCATTTCGACGTATGGCGCGGTCGGACGGCTCACGGCGTCGGCGCCGGGATATTGCGAGGCGGCATAATTACGGCTGACACGGATTTTCTTTTCCTCTTCCGGGTACATGAACAGTTCATATTCATTCCAAGTGACTTCGCACTTGCCCATCCAGAAAGGGTCAATCGCGACTTTATGCGGGGGCGCTTCGTCCGGCTTATGGCCCGGTTCGACTCGAGTGCTGCCCATGAGAAACTCACCGCCTTTGATCGGCATCAGGTCAAAGGTAATGCCTGTGCCAGCGATCGTATCTGTGTACGGCTTCATTTGCGCCTCGTCGGTGACGTCCAGTTTCGAGAGGATGAAACGATGAATTTCGACCACGGTCCCCATATCTTCGGTCTCCGCCACTTCAGCCTTTCTGGGAACAAGCCGGAGTCCGTCCGGCCAAGCGGCCCCCTGATCGATCCAATTGCGCAGGAGTTCAGTGACCGCTTCGGCCAAGGGTCCGCCCTTCGACTTCGGCGGCATTAGGTCCTCGTGATTGGGCTGCAGGACCGTCATTGTATAAACCATACTGGCGCGTGATTTTCCAGGCAGGATGGCCGGGCCGTTGTCGCCGCCTTTCATGGCGTCGCTCTTGTTGTCGAGCCGCAGACCGCCATCCGCATGGCCTTCCCGATGACAAGCGACGCAATTAAGTTCCAGGACCGGCTGAATATCTTTGACGAACTCGATTTTCCGAACCGCGCTGAGCGTCGCGCTATCCGGCCAATCTGCGCCTTCCGCAATCCATCGCTTGAGCAGCTCCGTTTTGTCTTTCGACAGCGGACCTCCTTTATTGGAAGGCGGCATGAGATCGTCGTGGTCTGCCGGGAGCACGGTGCTCGTGTAGAGAGAACTCTTTTCGGGCTGGCCCGGAACGAGAGCAGCGCCATCATCGCCTCCTTGGAGCGCGCCAGCCCTAGTCGTTAAGCGAAGCCCACCCTTGGGACGCTCCGTTCCATGACAGCTCAAGCAGCTCGATTCCAGGAGAGGTTTGATCTCGCGATTGAAGTCCACTTTGTCCGCCGCCTGGATTGGAAACGGAGGCAAAACGCAATGAATGACAAGCGCGACGCCGAAAAGGAACGAACGAAATTTCATGGTTAGTAGCTTGATTTGACAGGATACTTTCACGCGGCCCGTTTTAATGTCAACACATCAGCGAACACCCTGAACCACGGATAAGAAAATTAAACCGCGAATGAACGCGAATATAAATGGGCTTCGAGCCGATTGGCGTTTTCGAGGCGTTATTGACAAGGCGCGGCAAACGGTGGTGCGAGTTCGACCCTCTCAGGATTCGCGTCTCTTCGCGTTCATTCGCGGTTTCTACTTTGGAATCGATTCTCGTACGCGTGGATTTGGGGAGCCGCAGGTGCAATTAACACTGCCAGTCATGCTCGCAAAATGACAACCGGCAGCTCGCTGGAAACGGTGCAGAACGCTTCCAACCCGATTGCTTGCTGCTCATCCCAATCTGCGGCGGCGACTTTGTCGGTGCGGCGCGCGTGACCTTTTTCCAGCAGCAAGTTGTTCAGGAAAACCTCTTCGCCGTTCTCGCGGGCAACGAAAATGTCCGAGAGATACCGATCCCATTTATCCGGTTTCGTCGTCGTTACCGTCACTGAAACCGCCTTCGTCACGAGGCCTTCGACAAATCGTTTCGCGGCCTTGCCTTCGGGCGTGTCCAGTTCAGGGCAATCCAGGCCGCGTAATCGAAGTTTTTCTTTGAGCCACTGGTCGGGCTTGAGCCAGATCTTGACCCAGAGCGTGTCGCCATCTACCACTCGGAGAATTTCGGCGTCGTAGCTGTAGAGGTCCGCTTGGGTGGCCTCGGGCGCCAGACTCAGCTCGCCCGCGGGCGAAAGCGCGACCAACTCGCCAGCCTTGAACGTGGTGTTGGTTGGCGTGTCACGTATGGCCCGGCTTCGGTTGCTATCCTTTACGATTTGATACGACTTGAAACCGAGGTCCACCGCACAACCGTCACCGTCAGGCACGATACGATAAATACCGAGCTTGCCGCGTTTGGGTTCGAGCAATATGACGGGACGAGCTGGCTGAACACCGTCCCCTTTCGGCGAACCTTCGACAAGAAAGCGGACATGTTCTTCGAGTTTCTCGGCATTCCACTCTTCGCGTTCGGCGCGGGCTTCCAGTTCGAGCCGTTGTTTCTTATCGGGGAGCCGGGCCAATGTCCGGTAATGGGACCAGGTCAATTTTCGCCATCCGGCGAAAATTGACAGCGAATCGCCCCAAGACGCCAGATCGCAGTGTGGAAAGCGGCGGGTGCAAAGGGCAAATGAGCCAGGATTGGGGAAGACTTCCAACTTGGTTTTGTCGGCTTATTAATTCTGCATTCACAAGGCTTTCGCCAGCGGCAGAATCTCATCAAAATGTTTGTCGCAATGTTCCAACTCCAATTGAGCCTTGCGTTTGTCGGCTTCGCGCATCGCTTTGAGTTCAGCAGATGTCATGAAGTCCCGGAATTCGCCTCGCACGCGAGAATTCAATTGTTCCAACCGCTTCAGGCGATTGAAGCGCTCGACGGCTGTCACGACGGCTTCGCGCTTGGTTTTTGCGCCGGTGAATTTCATGGCCTCCTCCAGCGTTCGTTCAGGAATATCAATTGTTCTTTTCATGCTTCCAGAATATTGGTGTGCGAAATCGTGTCAATCAATGGCGGGAATCTTCTTTGCTTTGACCAGAGCCAGTGCAGAGCCTCCGCCAATCGGACGCGCGGGACAAGGCGAAACCGCTGCCGACTGCAAGTCGGCGATACAGCAGACTGCAAGTCTCCGCTACGACAAAGAGGTCCCGTAGCAAACCCAGGGTGGTGCTGGGAACATGCGACCCTTAAAGCAACAGTGATTCAAAATCGCTCGCTTGGCCGTAGCGAACCTGGTAGATACTCGATCCACACTCTCACGCAATGCAAACGTCAAAGAATTACCAACGCATCGTTAAATCCTTCTTCGGCCTGATCTTTTTCTGGCTTTCTGTGCTCGCGGCCGCAGCCGCCACACGACCGAACATTCTCTTTATCATGACCGACGATCACGCAGCCCACGCGTTGAGCTGTTATGGAAGCAAGATTAACGAAACGCCGCATCTTGATCGCATCGCCAAAGAAGGAATGCGCTTCGACCGTTGTTTCGCCGTCAACTCAATTTGCACCCCGAGCCGCGCGACAATTCTCACCGGCAAGTACAGCCACATGAATGGCGTGCCCGTTTTCAATCGATTCGATGGCTCTCAGACCACCGTGTCAAAGCTTCTGCAAACCGCCGGCTATTACACGGCCATCGTGGGCAAATGGCACTTGGGAAGCGACCCGACCGGTTTTGATCATTGGAACATCCTTCCGGGGCAGGGACGTTATATTGATCCGGTTCTTTACGACCGTTCCGGATCGCGTGTTCATCGTGGTTACGCGACCGACGTGATTACGGATTTGACGATCGATGCCCTCAAAAACCGGCCGCCGGACAAACCGTTTTTCATGATGTGCCATCACAAGGCGCCGCACCGTGAATGGACTCCGAACGAAAAGCATCGCGCCGCCTTCGCCAAGCGAACGATCCCGGAACCCGCAACACTCTACGATGATTACGCGACGCGGACCGATGCCATCCGCGAACAGCATCAATCCGTTTTCAATGACTTAACCCGCCGCGATCTGAAATTAACTCCGCCGGCCGAACTGAAAGGGCAAGCACTCGCTCAATGGAACAATACGAAGCCAACCGAAGTCGAGATCGAGGTGAACGGGCAAAAGAAGGTTCTCACTGGCGACGAGCTGCGAAAATGGAAATACCAGCGTTACATGCAGGATTATCTCGCTTGTGTCCAAAGTGTCGATGATAACGCCGGCCGGTTGCTGGATTGGCTGGAAGCGAATGGCCTCCGAGAGAATACGGTTGTTATTTACACAAGCGATCAAGGTTTCTTCCTGGGGGACCATGGACTTTATGACAAACGGTTCATGTACGAACCTTCGCTGCGCATGCCCTTCCTCGTTCGGTGGCCGGCGGTGATTAAACCTGGCAGCACACAAGAAGGCATTGCTATCAACGCGGACTTTGCGCCGACTTTTCTCGATTTGGCCGAAGCTAAAGTTCCCGGTGAAATGCAAGGCCGGAGTCTGGTCTCGCTATTCCGAGGGGCGCGTCCATCCCATTGGCGGACGGCCATGTACTATCGGTACTACCATGATCCAGGCCATCACAACACGCGGGCTCATTACGGGGTCCGGACTGAAACGCACAAGCTGATCTACTTTTGGAAGAAGGATCAGTGGGAATGTTTTGATCTCGTCAAAGACCCGGAGGAGTTGCGCAACATTTACAGCGATCCCGCGGCGGCCAACGTTGTAAAGCAACTAAAGGCGGAACTCCTGCGTCTCAAAAACGAGCTCAAGGACGAAGACCAGTTTGCGAATGAATTGCCCAGAGATGGAGTCGATGGCCCCGCTCCGGCGCGTGCGCCGGGTGCGGCGCCATAGCCTTTCTTACCTGGTTAAATGAGTTAAATGGGGTTAAAAAGTTGAATCGGCTGCGCGGTGAAATGTGCCCATGTTCGGGTGGTTGTTAGCCCCACTAAACCATTGAGCCATTTAACTCCTTTAACGATTTAACCGTCTCGGGACCACGACGATGTCGGCAATGCCAAATGTCAGCGGTCCGAAGGGCTCGTTTCTCCTGGGAAACCTGAAGCAGTTCGGCCAAGACCCGCTTCAATTTCTCGAGCAGGCAGCGGAGTTTGGCGATTTCGTGCCGCTCCGGTTCTTGAACCGGCGCGTTTATCTGCTGAACCATCCGGATGACATCGAGTCCGTGCTAACCACGCAGAGCAAGAAATTCCGCAAGACCATCGGCTATCGCACTCGATTCATGCGCCGGCTTTTCGGGCAAGGCTTGCTGACGAGCGAAGGAACGCTTTGGACACAGCAACGCCGGCTGGCGCAACCGGCTTTTCACCGCGAACGCATCGCCGGTTATGCGCGAGTAATCGTGCAGTTTGCCGAAGAGATTTTGTCGGCGTGGCAACCTGGCGAAACGCGCGATCTTCATGACAACATTCTGAAGTTAACCACGCGCGTTGTCGTGAAGACCCTTTTTAACGCCGAAGTG
The DNA here is from genome assembly GCA_016871515.1 of Verrucomicrobiota bacterium. GTDB lineage: Bacteria > Verrucomicrobiota > Verrucomicrobiia > Limisphaerales > SIBE01 > SIBE01. Next base: position 17,978 of record VHDE01000036.1, on the reverse strand, counting down.
CCTCCATCGATTGGACGGCTTGGGCATGCTTCAGCTGTCGTGTTGGAGCGATTCTCCATGCAGTGGAACCTTTGGCGGCTTCTGGCTGCGCTTTTGCCAACGCCCGGCTGGCGCGCGTTCGAACAAGTTTTGCGGAAGATCGACGCGTTTATCATGGGAGTAATCGCCGAACGCCGCCGCAGCAATGCGCAGGATAAAGGCGACTTGCTTTCGATGCTGCTGCTGGCGCGCGACGAGGCCGGGCAAGGAATGAGCGATCAGCAGCTCCGCGATGAGCTGGTTACCTTAATGGTGGCCGGGCTGGACACGACGGCGTTGGCGGTGTCATCGGCGTTATTCCTGCTGGCGAAGAATGAGGCGGCGCAGCAAAAGGCCGCTGAAGAATTGGAACAGGCGTTGGCGGGCCGGTCTCCCAGCTTTGGCGATGTCGCACAACTACGCTTCGCAGATGCCGTCTTGCAGGAATCGATGCGGCTCTATCCACCAGCATGGATTGTCGGGCGGGAACCTTCGAGCGATTGCGAAGTGCGAGGACAGCCGATCAGGAAAGGCAGGTCTCTCATCATGAGCCAATGGCTGAAGCATCGTGACCCGCGCTATTTTGGCGGCGCTGGGAGCTTTCGTCCGGAACGATGGCTGGACAGCTCGGCGAAAGAGTTGCCGAAATTCGCCTGCTTTCCATTCGGCGGCGGGCCGCGCATTTGCATTGGAAACTCATTTGCGCTGATGGAAGGCGTGCTGGTCCTGGCCGCGATTCTGGCCGGTTTTCGAATCAAATCAGAGCCTCGTTACCTCGGCTGCTACGATTGGATTGATTTCTAAAACGCGCTCTTATCGCGCGAAGGAACCAAACCATTCCCTTTGATGTTGAGAGAATCGAAACCGACTCTTAGCATCGCCCGATGATTTAACTGGAATCGATCGACGATGCTGTTTCACACCTGGCCTTTCCTCGTTTTTCTGCTGGTCGTTTTGCCGGTGCTGTTCGCTTTTCTTGGCTCAGCATTGGCCGCGTTCGCCATCCTTTGCGTTGCCTTGCTGGGGCCAAAGACGCTGCGCCCAACGATGGCCGCGTTGAGCGTGCTCGTGTTGCTCATGGCGCTGGGCGCGCTCTTGAGCAGCCGCCGCATTTGGTTGTTGATCAGCCTGGTCAATAACCTTGCGCTTTTGCTCTTCTTCAAATACGCCCGCTTCGTCGTCGAAAATCTGAACACCTTGTTTGCCTGGGTTCATCTGCCATTGAAGCTGTCTGATCCTTCGACGCTCATGCCTTTCGGCTTCGAGTATCTGCTTCCGGTTGGCATCTCGTTCTTCACATTTCAATCGTTGAGTTACACGATTGATTTCTATTTTGGGAAGGTCCATCGCGAGCGGAACTTTCTTCGCTTTGCAACCTTCGTTTGTTTCTTTCCCCAGCTCATGGCCGGTCCAATCGAGCGCGCCAGGCATCTGCTGCCTCAGTTCAATAAGTTTCCCGAGGCGCGCCTCCAAAACTTCACGGACGGCGCATCGCTTTTCCTTGTGGGTCTGTTTAAGAAAACTGGCGTTGGCGAACTATCTGTCGTTCTACGTCGAGCGCGTTTATGATAATCCAAAGGTGTACGGCGCTCCGGCGCTGCTGCTAGCGACCTTTGCCTTCGCTTGGCAAATCTTCTTCGATTTCAGCGGCTACACGGACATGGCGCGCGGCGTGGCCAAGCTGATGGGGTTCAATCTGATTTTGAACTTCAACAATCCGTATCTCGCGACGGGCCTGGGCGAGTTTTGGTCGCGCTGGCATATCAGCCTTTCTTCGTGGTTTCGTGACTACGTCTATATTCCGCTCGGCGGCAATCGCGGCGGAACCTGGCAGACTTGCCGAAATCTTTTCCTCACATTCTTAATCTCCGGCATCTGGCACGGCGCGAATTGGACTTTTCTTATCTGGGGAGCATTGCATGGATTGGGCGTGATTATCACACGTGAACTGGAACGTTCGGCCGTTTACCGCGAACGGGTGCCGAAGCTGGTCAAGCAAGCCGGTGTTTTTGTTTTTGTTTGTTTTACTTGGATTTTCTTTCGGGCCGAATCGCTTCCGGACGCACTCTTAATCATCAATCGAATCTTCACGGCGGCTTGGAATGACCCGCAAATCCCGGCTCTCATGGTCTCGTTGGTTGCCTTTATCTGGCTTTACCAATGTCTTTACGAGTCAAAGTTCCGCGAGGTTCTCAAGCTCAGTGTTGTTCGCGTGAGTGTCGCCGCTTTCATGGTGATTTATTTGTGTTTTGCCGCGTCAGGCGGTGGCGCGTTTATCTATTTCCAATTCTGACATGGTAATCGGACACCCTACGGCAATCCCGACTGCTGTTGAATTAAGCAATCGCGATGGCCTTCTCCCTCACTTCGCTATAAGGGCTGGGGAGAGACTTCTCCGAAACACATTTTCGCGCATTGCGCCCCATGAACGTGGCAGGACAGGGCGTCCCGCCTGCCCAGCATCTGCGTACACCAAAAGCAGGACAGGCGGGACGCCTATCCTGCCGCGCAGGTTCATGGGGAGCCTTCACGTTCTTTCTAACAGGAGAAAGGAATGCAGAGAACACGGGAGACCGCTGCTTGGCCAACACCTCCCTCATCGTTTCAAACCCTCGATTGGCCTCCTCCCGCGTTCTCTACATTCCTTTCTCCTGTTAAGCATTACGGGCAGTCGCTGCGCGGTCGCAAAGTCATCGTGCATTGCAATCCTCTTTGGATGACGAGCCCGAAGGCTGACCTAAGCAGCGCGAAGGAAGAACGATTTAACCATGCCGGTTTGGCGCCACAGTTCTATCCGCGAATTCCTTCTTATAAGGCCGACGCGAACGCCCGTTTGACCGCCATCGTGGAACGTAATGTGACATTTCTCGGTGGGGTTGATCATCTCCAGAACGCTTACTTCGATCAGAAAAGCATTTTAAGCTGGACGTTGGCCGACGATGGAGGCGATCCACCGCGGTATCCCAACGCCTGGAAAAACCCGTTCGCGCAGGTTCGAATGACAGTGCCGGTGACGGCTCCTTACGATCCGCAGCGCGGTCCAAACAGTTCGAGACACAAGCCTTGGTCAAAAACGGGCGCTGGCACGACTCGCTTTGATTGGGTCCCGCTTGACCGCTCTCTTCAGTGGGGCGCTTTTCAGCGTGTTATCCAGACACTCCGAGACCGCGGCAATGATGTGCTGGTTGTGCTCGGGCCTTTCAATGAGAGCATGATGACGGACGAAAACCGCGCGATTTATCGGAAGCTACGCGACGGAATGGCAAGTTGGTTAGCCGAACACAAGGTTCATCATATTATGCCAGAGGCGTTGCCCAGCCAGCTCTATGCGGACGCCAGCCATCCGCTGACCGAAGGCTACGTACTGCTGGCCAAGCGGCTGAACAGCGATGCGACTTTTCGAAACTGGATGCAGCCGCCGTAACCTAACCTGGGCCCGCAGCGTTCACGCTGCAGAAGCGTGAAGAGTGCCGAGCGCATCGATGCCGGTTCATCCCGTCCAACTGTATGAGGCGATCCTGGCGATGGGCGTATTCTTTTTGCTCCTGTACCGGTTCAGCAAACGAACACAACCGGGCGAAGTTGCCTGCGCATTAGGGATAGGGTACGCGTTGATTCGGTTTTCGACGGGGTTTTTCAGGGCGGACAATGCGCCGATCTACATGACATGGGTATGACATTCTCCCAAGTGGCCAGCCTGATTATTGCTCTCTCCTGTCTGCTGCTTCTCCGCGGATTGTCCCGGTCAACGCTCGGTCAACGAGGTGAGGGCGCGCCGGATGCCGCGGCGGGACTCGTGCCCGATTGTGCGCAGCGATAGACGAACGCCGGAGGGAAATTGCCCCAAATAACCGAACTCGTTTCCACGCGGACAAAGTGGCATTCCAACATTTGCCGAAATCTCCGGGCGTTGGGAAGCCAGCGAGCATGCACGTAACCGAAAGTGGTAAATACTCCATCGCTCGCCAGCGAGGCCATGACACCGTTCATGATGCGATCCTGAACCACTGATTGCAGGTTGGCCCAAGGAATGCCGCTGATGATAACGTCAGCCGTTTTCTTTCGATGTTGCGCCAGATACTCAGGCATTCGCTCGGCGGAATCATTGTGAACAATTAAATCTGGGAAGCGCCGCTTCAAGCACCGAGCATTATTCCGCTCCAATTCGATGGCGACGAAGGTAGTTTCTTTTCCGATGCGTTCTCGGATGAGTCCAGTAAAGGCTCCCGTCCCGGGTCCCATCTCGACGACCGTGTCAGCATCCTGGAGGTTGCACCCTTGAATCATGGCGCGTGCGAGGGCACGTGAGCTTGGGCTAAGAGCACCGACGCTGACCGGTTCGCGAATAAACGCCTGAAAGAATTCGATGCGTTCGACCAGGTCAAGTTCGAGACCGCGAAAGAAACTGGCTGCGCCGTTCCGCTCTTGTTCCCGCCCGCTACGAGACCGTTTGCGAATCGCAAAGGAATCACTCATGGATTTCAAATGGCTTCCGCCCAATTCAATTACCGCTTCCGCTGGTTCAACAAATCCAACCCGCTCGTTACTTATGCTGGTTGAACGTGCAGGAGTTAGTCCAGAAATGCGTTTAGCGCAAGTTAATCTTGTGAATCTTGTGAATCTGTGAATCTTGTGACAGGGTGCATCCTTGCCCGGCGGATCACGCGCACGCACTGGAACGCAGCCTCCTCGTTTGAAGCGTTGCTCCGGGCGGCAAGATGCACGCCCTCTGCGGCAGGCAGGATGCCCGCCCGCTACCGACAACTTCGGGATGCACCTGGTTTCGTGCTGTCATCGAGTTTTGTTCGTGCATTGCCGGAAATCTTGAGCTAAACCGTGCGCCCAAGATGCGCACTCATAAGCTCGCTTTCACGCTGATCGAGTTACTCGTTTGCATTGCGATCATTTCAGTGTTGGTGGGATTATTACTGCCGGCGCTGGCTCACGCGAAAGGTTCAGCGCGCCGTTCCTCTTGTTTGTCAAACCTGCGCCAACTCGGGATCGCGACCACGATGTATTTGGCAGACAACCGTGACCTAATGCCGTGGGTTGCGGATGAGGATTTGCAACTCACTCCGCCAGTCAACACGAGCGGCAAGCGATATAACAGCATGGGATCGTTCTTGCCGTTGCTCGACCCGCATCTCGGTTCGGCTCAGGTCTGGGTCTGTCCTTCAACACCGCTTCAGAGATCGAATTCGTGGCTGATGCGCTTCGCCAGCCCCTGGAGAGAGATTGGCGAGGATTATCCTGCTAGAGGCTGGGCTAATTACATCAGCGACAAGCTCGCCGAACTCCATCCCAGCCAAGCGCGCTATTTGCGCGGACGTTCTCCGGCCAGTGTCGCCCTCAAACGCAATAGCAGTGTTTCGACGGAAGAATGGCTGATGTGCTCTTTCTTCGAGAAAGGCTGGTGGGCGGACTTCAGTGGCCAATGGTCGGTTGGCGACAGTGTGCCACCTCGGAAAGGATGGTCGGGCCACGCAGGAGGGCGAAACCAGATTTATTTGGACATGAGAGCCGATTGGGTCCGCAAGGATATCGATCGCTGAAGCGAGGCAGCGACGACCCTGGCTTCACTTAATGATCCAAGGCAGCTCTTAAGAGATCTGCAGCATGGAATCATGACCCGCGCTGTAGCGGCTCTCGCGAGAGCGCCGGCATTCCTAAACCACCCAAGTCTGCGGCGCTCTTCCAAGACGCCGCTACAGAAACGCAGATGCACGCTCGCTACCGGCGATGACGCCGCTTCACTTTGAGTTGCGCCAGTGAATCCGCCAAGGCTGCGCTCACGAGCGCCGTTTCTTCGTCGGTGAGTTTTTCTTGGAGCCGCGCTTCAGCGCGCTGGCGGGCTTCTTCGGCCTTCCGTTCATCGATGTCATCACCGCGAACGGCCATGTCTGTGAGGATTGCTACATGATCTCCGGTAATCTCCGCGAAACCATCTCCGACCGCGAAGAACGATTCTTGACCATCTTTGCGCACGCCTACTTCACCAGCGACAATCTGAGTCAAGAGCGGCACGTGCATCGGGAAGATGCCCATTTCGCCTTCAATCCCGGGCAACGTCACCATCTCGACATCGTCAGAGTAGGTCTTTGCTGCGGGAGTAACGATTTCAAGCTTTAAGGTTTGAGCCATTTTACTTGCTCTCGTAGATGTCTTCGATTTTTCCCTTCATGTAGAAGTTGCCTTCGGCAACTTCGTCGTGTTTGCCTTCCAGAATCTCTTTGAAGCCTTTTACCGTGTCAGCAATCGGCACTTGTTTGCCGGCATGACCCGTGAAAACTTCGGCGACGGAGAACGGTTGGCTGAGGAAACGCTGAATCTTGCGCGCGCGGAAGACGGTTTGTTTATCTTCGGGTGACAGTTCATCCATGCCCAAAATCGCGATGATGTCCTGCAAATCCTTGTAACGCTGGAGAACTTTCTGCACGCCGCGAGCAGCGTCGTAATGTTCCTGTCCAACAATTTCGGGCGTCAGCGCGCGCGAGTTCGAGGCGAGTGGATCCACGGCTGGATAAATGCCCAACTCGGCAATCGAACGCTCTAGCACGATTGTTGCATCCAAGTGCGCGAAGGTCGTCGCAGGCGCAGGGTCGGTTAAGTCGTCCGCTGGCACATATACAGCTTGGAATGAAGTGATTGAACCTTTCTTGGTCGATGTAATGCGTTCCTGGAGGTCACCCATCTCGGCGGCCAACGTGGGTTGGTAACCGACCGCGCTCGGCGTTCGACCCAGGAGCGCGGAGACTTCGGACCCCGCCTGTGAGAATCGGAAAATGTTGTCGATGAACAGCAACACGTCTTGATTTTTCTCATCGCGGAAGTACTCAGTGACAGCCAAGGCTGAAAGCGCCACGCGCAAGCGCGCGCCTGGCGGTTCGTTCATTTGTCCGTACACCAAACCGATACGAGAACCCGGTTTTAAGATCGGCAGGCCATCCTTGTTTCGTTTGAGATGACCCTTCTCATCCTTTTCGCATTTGATGACATCGGCTTCCGCCATTTCGTAATAGAGGTCATTCCCTTCGCGCGTCCGTTCGCCGACGCCTGCGAACATCGAAATACCGCCGTGCAGCTTCGCGACGTTGTTGATCAGTTCCATGATCACGACGGTTTTGCCGACGCCGGCGCCGCCGAACGCACCGACTTTCCCCCCTTTCAAGAAGGGACAAATCAGGTCGATGACTTTGATGCCTGTGGTAAGGACTTGCGGAGAGGTCGACTGATCCACGAGTGGTGGCGCGGACCGATGAATCGGGTTGTACTTGTCCGCCGTGACTGGCCCTTGTTCGTCCACGGGCTCGCCCACGACGTTGAAAACGCGGCCCATAACGCCATCTCCCACGGGCATCGAAATAGGCTTGCCCATATCCAGCACCTCGTAGCCGCGCTTCAATCCTTCGGTTGAAGACATGGCGACGGCGCGGACCCAGTTATCGCCCAAGTGCTGCTGCACTTCGAGCGTCAGCTTGGTGTCTTGGCCCTGGACTTTGAAATCCACGGTCAACGCATTATAGATGCCGGGCAGTTGATCGAAGAACTCGACGTCCACCACAGGTCCGATGACTTGAACGATTTTGCCTTTATTCATACGTAGTTTTGAAATTTGTGATGTCTGATGAACTGGTCAACGGCTTGATCAACCCATGGCCATTGCGGCGCTCGTAATTTCCAATAGTTCCTTCGTAATATTCGCTTGGCGCAGTTTGTTGTATTCGAGCGTAAGGTCTTTGATCAATTGCTTGGCATTATCGGTGGCGTTCTTCATTGCCACCATGCGTGCGCTGTGTTCGCTGGCTTTGGCTTCAAGCAGGAATTGATAAACCTGAAAATTCAGATAATGCGGCAAGAGGGCTCCGAGAACCTGTTCGGCGCCGGGTTCGAACAAGAATTCAGTGGCGCCTCGCAGGAGTTCAGTTCCATGCCCTTCACCTTCCACACCTGCTTCGATCGCTTTGATTTCTCCCACCGGCAGGAGCGGACGCGCTTCCGGTTTCTGGTTTAACGTGGAAATAAAATTGGTAAATAACACATCCACGTGGTCCACTTCGCCATTGAGGAAAAGGTCTTGAGCGAATTTGGAAATCGCCTGAGCTTCGCTGAACAGAGGCGCGTCTTTGTAAGTGAATTCAGCCGACAATTGGCGCTTGGTGCGCGCTACGAACTGAGACGCTTTGCGTCCGGCCGTAATGTGCGACGTAGTATTCTTGTCGAACTTCGCCGCTTCCCGCATCAAATTGCTGTTGAGCGCGCCGCAAAGCCCTTTGTCAGTGCTGATGACAATCACGCCGCGTTTCTTGACCTCGCGCACTTCCATGAGCGGGTGTGTGAAATCGCCGGCATGGAAAGTCACCTCGGCCAAGACCGAATTCATCAGCTTGGCGTAGGGACGCCCCGCCAATGCGGCTTGCTGCGCCTTGCGCATTTTGGACGCAGCCACCATCTGCATCGCTTTGGTGATCTGCGACGTGTTCTTAATCGACTTGATGCGTCGGCGTAAATCGCGCGTGCTGGGCATGAGTTAGTTAAAATGCGGTTGAAATTTGATAGCGGCGTCCGCGCTCTTTGACGTGAAAGCCAATCTCGCGACGCCGTCCTCCCCATCCACTTGAGGTCGCAATTTGCGACCTCAAGATTGCAACTTCTTGAGCTGTAAGCTGAAACGCAAAATCAGCGGGAAACCTGCTTGCGTTCCGTTTCAGTTGTTCGTTAAGCCGATTGGTCGTCACAGCGTAAATCTGAGCCAAATCCGAATCCAACATTACCTTCTGCCCGCGGACAAAAAGAATCCTGCTCTCGATATTCTCGATCAGACTGATATCTGTCTTTGCTTTGCCCACCATAACTGCTGTTACTGATTCTTGAGGTCACAGTTTGTGACCTCAAGACTGTAAGGCATTAATTCGACGTTACTTGTAAGTTTGCTTAAACTCCGTGACCGCCGCCTTCAACTCCGCGATCAGCCCATCATTCAGCGCCTTCTCTTTGGCAATCTTGCCCATCAGATCAGCTTTGCGGTTGGTTAGATAATCGGTCAGTTTGGTTTGGGCATCTTTAATTTTGTCCACGGGTACGTCATCAAAATGCGAATTTTGGGCCGCCCACAACACCGCGACCTGCACCTCGACCGGAATGGGGTTGTATTGAGGTTGCTTGAAAATCTCGACGATGCGTTTGCCGCGCTCGATTTGCGCTTGCGTTTTCGCGTCCAAGTCTGAGCCGAATTGCGCGAACGCCGCCAACTCGCGGAACTGGGCGAGCTCCAACTTGACGCGCCCCGCGACTTGTTTCATCGCCTTGATCTGCGCCGCCGAACCGACGCGCGACACCGACAAACCGACGGAGATGGCGGGCCGGACGCCTTGATAGAACAAATCTGTTTCCAGGTAAATTTGCCCATCCGTAATCGAGATGACATTCGTTGGGATGTAAGCCGAGACGTCGCCGAGCTGCGTTTCGATAATCGGCAAGGCGGTCAGAGAACCATTCCCATACTTCTCATTGGTCCGCGCAGAGCGTTCGAGCAAGCGGCTGTGCAAATAAAAAACGTCTCCAGGATACGCTTCGCGTCCGGAAGGCCGCTTCAGGACCAATGAAACTTGGCGATAAGCGGTCGCGTGCTTGGATAAGTCATCGTAAATAATCAGCGCATCCATGCCGTTATCCATAAACCATTCGCCCATCGCAGCCCCTGCGAACGGAGCAAGATACTGGTTCGTTGCCGAATCCGATGCCGAAGCGGTGACGACGATCGTGTACGGCATTGCGCCGGCTTCTTCCAGCACACTGACAACGCGCGCGATATTCGATTGCTTCTGCCCAACTGCCACATAAATGCTGTAAAGCCGCCGATAATCTTTATCGCCAGCCGCATCCGCCGCGCGGTTGATTCGTGCTTGATTAATCATGGCATCGACACCAATCGTCGTTTTGCCGGTCGAACGATCGCCGATGATCAACTCACGCTGGCCGCGCCCAATTGGAATCATCGCGTCGATCGGCATGATGCCAGTCTGAACGGGCTGGCTGACGGACTTGCGTTTGATGATGCCCGGCGCAATTTTTTCGACGGGATAAGTAACATCACTCTTGACGGGACCTTTGCCATCGACGGGCTGGCCAAGCGCATTAACGACGCGGCCAAGGAGGCCTTTGCCAACAGGAACCTGCAGCAATTTGCCCGTGGTCTTCACTTCCTGGCCCTCTTTGACGCCGGTGTAGTCGCCCAGGATAATCGCGCCGACCTCGGTTTCTTCGAGGTTCAAGGCCAGTCCAGTAACGCCGTTACCGAAGTCAATCATCTCGTTCAACATGACATCGGTAAGGCCTTCAATCTTGGCGACGCCGTCGCCAATTTCGCGGACTGTGCCGACGTTTTGTTTAGCGACCGTTGTTTTGACGCCCGAGATTTGGGCTTCAATTTCTTGCAATATGGTGCTCATAAATTTCTAGGCTGCAGATGGGGCGCTAGTCTAAAGGCGTGAGGTTTCTATCGCCTCGAAGCCAGTTGCCTATCGCCTTTTTCAAAAACTCTCTTGCAACGCAGTCAATCGCGCCTGAATGCTCCCGTCATAAACATCGCTGCCTACCCGAATTCTCATTCCGCCGATCAGCGACGGGTTTTGCGAGAACGAAACGTTTAAGCCGGGTCCATAAACTCGCGCCAAGTCATTCCGAACGCTCGCTTGCAAATCAGGAGCAAGCGGCGCAGCGCTTTCAACTTTCGCCGTGCGACGCGCTTCTTCCAATTTCACGAGCCGCTCGAAATGAGACAAGATAGCGATGTAACCCCGGGGCTTCTGGGTTGTCACGAGCTGGACGACTTGCCGGACGCGATTTGCATCCAGGGCGCCATTCACCAGACAACTGCGAAACAGTTCCTTCGCGTCGCGCCGAGCTTGTTTGGAAATCTTCATCAGGCTCCCCTCTCCCTGGCCCTCGTCATGAACCTGAAGGCAGCGCGGCGTTGCTGCGCCGCCTTATCAAAGCCACGACACTGGCGGCGCAGCAACGCCGCCCTACCCACCAATGGGTTCATGGGGAGGGGCAACATGAATTGCATACGCATGAACTACGCCGCAAGTTGCCGCGTAGTTTCTTCCGCCAGGCGCCTTTGGTCTTCAGGCGTCAGAACCTTGCCCGTGACCTTGCCTGTCGTTTGCACGACAAGCTGGCCAATCTCGCGTTTCAATTCCGTAAGCATGCGCGCGTGATCCAAAGCGGCGGCTTCTCGGGCTTTCGCAATGATCTGTTCCGCGGTCGCAATGGCCTTTTGTGTCTCTTGTTCCTGCACGCGAGCGGCGGCTGCGCGCGCTTCTTCAATCAGCTTGTTCGCTTGAAGGTTTGCTTGTTGCAGAACCTCCTGGCGCGCCGCTTCGGTCTTGGCCAGTTCAGCCTTGATCCTGTCGGCATTGGCAAGACCCTCGGCGATCCGCTGCCGGCGCTCTTCCAACACTTGCAAGATCGGCTTGTAAGCGAAGCGATGCAGCAGAAAGGCAACGATGCTGAAGCTGATGATTTGCGCAATGAAATGCGCGGTATGAAAGCCAAACTGCTTGGAAATCTCTGCGACGACACCCTCGGACGCCGGGGCCGCAGCTGCAAGAAATAAATACTGTTCCATATAAAATCGCGATCAAAGGAAAGGCGCGGAGTTCGAAAACTCCGCGCCCAATGATTATTGCCCCTTCGCCAAATAAATGGCGAAGAACACAATACCTTCGGCAAAGGCGGTGCTCAAAATGGCCTGAACGAGAATCTTCGTTGCCGCGCCGGGATTGCGTCCCACGGCTTCGGAAGCCTTCATGCCGATTAAGCCTACACCAATCGCAGCGCCGAGCGCCGCAAGACCGATATGAATGTTACCGGTCGTCTGTGCCAACATAGGTATCAACATACTGTTTCCTTTCTTTCCTCAGCAGCTCCCGCGATGGAACACGGTCAAACCGCCGAAATTCTCAAAGTGCTCTAATGGTGCGCCTTTTCGTGGCCTTCCTCGTGCTGGCAAATCAACAGAGTGAAGACAGCCGTCAACAACATGAACACCATTGCTTGAACGAATCCAACCAATACTTCCAAAAAGTAAAATGGAATCGGAATTAGCCAGCCTAAGCTCGGCACCACAGCAGCCATCGCTTCGAGCATGCTCTCACCGGCGTAAATGTTTCCAAACAGACGGAAGCTCAACGAAATTGGGCGAAACAAGATCGAAACGACTTCCAAAATCCCGACCAGGAAAAAGACGACAATCATTAGAAACTTCAACGCACCGGTTGTATCGCCTTTCGCCCCGAAAAGATGCATCAGAAAACCGCCGACGCCATTTGCTTGCAGAGCCCAAACGGTCCAGCAAGCGAAGAAAACGATCGCCATGGCGAAAGTCATGTTGAGATCGGCATTGGCGCCCCGAAACCAAGGACGAAACTCAGTCGCTCCATTTGCCAACTGCACTTTCCATCCCACGGTGCCGACTCCCGGAATCAAGCCGAACCAATTGCAAAAGAGAATGAAGATAAAAATCGTCGCGAAGAACCAGAACGTCTTCTTAACCAGATCATGTCCGATAATGCCCTCCAAGAAATCGTGAAGGCTTTCCACCATCCACTCCCAGAAATTCTGAAGGCCGCTCGGAATCCTCTGGATATTTCGCGTGGCCAATTGAGCAAAAAGAATTAGAGCTGCCGCCACGATCCAAGTCACAAGCATTGAATTGGTTATGGGAAACCCAAAGACTTTTCCAATCTCGACGGGATGGAGTGGCAGCGCATGCGCCTCTCCAGCGGCATGATCTCCCCCGGCTGCTGCGGCCAAAGCATTCACCCCTCCAGCTCCCAGGAAAAACAACGTCGCTATGATTAACTTTTTTAAAAGCATAAAGCTAAGAAAAACGCTCCCACCGACGACACAAGGTCCGCTCGATTGAGCGCCTGTTTGGTCGAAAGCGGAGAATAATTGCCCTATAGTGAAATGTTTCACAAGCGTTTTTTTAAGGTAGCGGGTCGGTTTGAAGTCGGTTTGAGCGTTGGCTGAAATGCTGCATGGCAACAGAATGGAAGAGCCAATGGATTCCTCCATGGTACCGGTACGCTTCCAGAATTCAGGTGCTTGCCTAATGAACTGCGCTTGTGGTTAATTGCCGCTGACAATTTTATGCCAACGTCGCCCAGCCAAAGCGCGGAAGATTATCTCGAACGCATTCACGAGTTGATCGAGGAAAAGGGATATGCGCGTGTTGTGGACATCGCTTCCTCCCTGCGGGTTAAACAGGCGTCGGTCACGAGCATGGTCCAAAAACTTGGCGAACTTGGCTACTTAAATTATGAGAAGTATCGCGGCCTGATCCTCACGGAGAAAGGCCGCGCTGTTGCATGCAACGTCCAGAAGCGTCATGAGACCCTTTCCCGGTTTTTCTCACTGCTGGGCCTGGACCTCGACACCCAAAAGCTGGACATCGAGGGCATCGAACATCATTTGAGTCCCGCAACAGTGGAAGTCCTCGCGGACCTCGCGCATTTCTTCGAGCAGAATCCCGACACCCTTAACCTGTTCCTCAAATCGCGCAAGCAACCGAAGCGTTAAGGGGGCGTTAAGGGGCGAAGCTATCGGATCGACAGCTCCTGTTTGATGTCGAATTTCTCGACGCGCTTGCGGAGGGTCGCTCGGGTAATGCCGAGCAACTTCGCGGCTTGCACTTGATTGCCTTTTGTTTCGGCCAGGGCCTGAATGATTAACTCCCGCTCGACGGCCGGAATGATTTTCAGTTTGCGATCCTGGCGGGCCCACCGAAAGAGCGCTTTTGCCAATGACGCTAAATCAGCTCCATCTTCATTTTCCGGCGCTTTTTCGGAAGAGCCCAACGCGACGGGACTACTCGCGCCAGAAGAGCCTGCCGCTATGATTTCTGGCGGCGTATCTCCCAGCAGAATCACCTCTCCTTTGGCCACGACGATGGCGCGCCGGATGACATTTTCGAGTTCGCGAACATTGCCTGGCCAATGAAATTGTTCCAGCGCCGCTGTGACCTCCGGCGCTATTGACTTAGGCGCCTGGTTCTGGCTTTGAGCAAGTTTCCTAAGGAAATAATTAATCAGCAATCGAATGTCCTCGCGGCGCTCGCGCAAAGGCGGAATCTGAATGCGCACGACGTTCAAGCGATAAAACAAATCTTCCCGAAACTCGCGCGCAGCGACAGCTTGTTCCAAAGGCTTGTTGGTCGCCGCGATCACACGCACATCCACCTGCACCGGCTGGTTGCCTCCGACTCGTTCGAACGTCCCCGATTGCAATACGCGCAGAATCTTCGTCTGCGTCGAAAGGCTCATATCTCCGATCTCATCCAGGAAAATGGTCCCGCGGTTGCACTGCTCAAACTTGCCGATCCTTTGATTCGTCGCTCCGGTAAACGCGCCCTTCTCATGTCCAAACAGTTCGCTTTCGAGCAGATTTTCCGGGATCGCCGCGCAATTGATCGCGATAAAAGGTTGATCGCTTCGTTTACTGTGATGATAGACCGCCCGTGCTACCAATTCCTTGCCCGTGCCGCTCTCGCCGGTAATCAATGCTGTCGCGTCGGATGAGGCCAGTTGCCCGATTAACTTAAACACATTCTGCATCCCCTCGCTGCGACCCACGATGCCAACTTCGTAATCATCCGATTCGAGCAATGGCTGGTAAGAAACGACTTGTCGCATCGCGCGGGCGGCTTCGAGCGCAGAAGCCACAATTTGCTTTAGCTTCGGCACATCGAAGGGTTTCAGCAAATAATCGTAGGCGCCCAGTTTCATGGCTTCGATGGCCGTTTGCGTTGTTCCGTAAGCAGTCATCAGCAGCACGGGCAATTTGGCATCGCTTTGGCGCAACCGTCGCAAGGTTTCCAGCCCGCTCAAGCCTCCCATCCGAACGTCCATGATCACCAAGTCCGGCTTGATCTTTGGAATCAGTTTCAGACCTTCTTCGCCGCTCGAAGCCGTCGTGAGCTCGATCTCAGGCGAATTGAAAATGCGGTGAAACGAATATTGCACGTCCGCTTCATCATCAATTAATAGCAACTTGTCCATTGTCTGATCAGTTCAAAACTGACCCAGCATAACCGCCCCTGGCCACTTTGCAGGTTTTTTCTCGCAGCATCGAAATCGTGGGTGGCGTGGGATGTTGCAGAGGCGGACAAAAGATTTGGTGCGGTCTGATTCGTCCAAGCGCTATTTGCCTGAACAAGATTGGCAACGAGACAAAGATTAGCAAGCCGGCCGCGCCATGAGTGGATGATTTTGTCCTTCATGATTTTGTCTCTCCCGACTTGGTGTTTTGGGCAAAGCCGTTCCACTCTAAGTCTAAGGGCCTCTGCTTTTCCAGATGCTGAAAACGGATTGGGACAAAATCATGAAGGACAAAATTATGTCTGAACGTTCTAACGCTCCAAAGTGTCATCCGGCTTTATCTTCCGCAAAGCTTTTCGAGCTCGCAGCGCAATTAATTCGTTCGTGTGCGAAGCCATTGCCGAAAGCTCGGGAATCGCCCTTTGGGCCGCCACGCCAATCGTGCCCAATGTATCCGCCGCCGACACTCGAACCCCGGTGCTTGCGTCCTTCAACGCGTCGATTAACGCTGGCACCGCTGGTTCTGCTGATTGCAGTCCGTGGCCGAGCGCTTGCGCGGCTTTGGTTCGAACTCCGGAATCTTCGTCCTTCAAAGCATCGCCGAGCGCGAGCACAACTGTTTCCGATGAAGGGCGGATCCTCCCGAGCGCTTCAACAATGCGTCCTCGCACCTCTTCGACCTTTTCGTTCTTTAGCCTTTCGATCAGTGGTCCCAAAGCCTCGCGCGCCATCGGCCCCATTTCGGCGAAGGCACTGACTGCGCGAATACGAACGGCAAACCGCGGGTGCCCCAAGACCGGGACCAACTCCGGGACGGCGCCGCGTCCAATTCTGCCGAGGCTTCGGGCGGCTTGGTCTGCGTTTTCCGGCGTATCATCTTCCAGCAGCTGAATGAGAACCGGCGCCGCTTGATGCGCTTCCGTGCCCACACGTCCCAAAGCATGGATGGCAATTGCGCGCCTTTGCGCATTTGCGGCCTTCAATGCCGTCACAAGGTCGGGCACAGCTTCTTCTCCAATACTTGCCAGCGCGAACGCGGCGCGCATGGCAAGGTTCAAATCGGCATCCCACAGAGCGTTGCGCAGAGCTGGTCTGGCAGCTCGCGCTTTCGGCCCGATGATTTCCAATGCTTGAGCCGCCCTCGAACGCGATTGATTGATTTCATTCGCGCCAAGTGCGTAACCAAGACGATAGGCCAGGCGGTCGGGAAGCTTCCCCGCGATCGTGAAGAGCGGCCTCTTTATCAGCGGCCCTTTCTGCTCAAGAGCGGAAATGAGGCTGGGCACGGCTTCTTCCCCAGCTTGACGAAATATCTCGACCGCTGCGCTTGGTGTGGAACCATTCAATTCGGCTGCCCAAGCCAGAACGGACTTGCCTTGAATCGAAACGGAGTTCGGCTCTCGGGCAGGAACAAGGAAACTTGCCAGAACGACGGCGACAACGAGCGACGCCACAAAAACCACCGCTCGCTTCACGATAAACCTCCGTCGCTTTGTCTTCGTCGCACGCTTCCTCTGCTGTAGGACAGGCGTCCCGCCCGTCCAGCGTTTGCATATGCCAAGAGCAAGACAGGCGAGACGCCTGTCCTGCGCGAGGTGACGCGCTTACTTGATCCCGGACAGCCGTTCTTTCCAAATTCTATAAAGCAAAACCGTCGCTTGCACATCGCGAAGACAATATTCCGCAATTTCACGGAAACAACCAGCCGCCAGCAGCGAATTCACATCCAGCCCCGTCACACCATGGCTCTTCGGAGATTCAATCCCAAACGCCTTGCAGTAAAAATCGAGGTTGAACCGGCGCCCGGCGCCATCCCGTCCACTGACACCATAAAAGGTTAGTTGCTCGGCAAGATCGCAATGCGGCTCGGTCTGATAACGGTAACCCAGCCAGTCTTTGCGCGAGATGGGAACGTTTAGGATAGCGGAACGGAGATAAACAAATGGAACATCAAACCCGCGTCCGTTGAATGTCGTGATGGATTCGTAATGCTTCGCCACATCCCAAAAAGCTGTGAGCAATTCCACTTCGTCCATGCAGGGGACGAACTCGACGGGCCCAGCCTCCTCTCCATTCGTTTCAAAGTCCGGCGCTGTGAAAAGCACTTGGCCACGCGCGGTGTCGGCGTTCAGCATCGCGATACAGACCACCTGCGCGGTCAGCGGATAAAGATTCAGTTGCTGCCGCAGTTCGGACTGGCGCGCTTGTCGCGCGATTTCGTCAGGCAACTTTTGCGCGTCCCTGAAAAGATATTCCAATTGGGCATCGTCGAAATTCTCCAGCGGAAGCGAAGACGTCTCGATGTCGAAAACCAACCTGGCCATGAAGAGGGAAAGAAGGAAGGGAACCAGTCTCTGACTTGGATGGGAGTCCTGCTTCGATCTGCCAGGACTCGCCATCCCCGTGTTTATCTAGCCAAGCGAGTTACTGTCACTTTTTCTTGGCGGATTTTTTCGCTGCGGGTTTCTTTGCGGGTTTGGTTGCTTTATTTTTTTCGGGCACGGATTTTCACCTCCGTTCCATTTGCTCGGTTAAATTGTTTGTTGACGGGCGAGTGTATGCAGATTTTTGCATGCTGACTAGTTTTTATTTTGTCCCACGCGTGCGACATCACGGATGATTCGAGAAAGGATTTAGGGCGGATGGATGCTCGACAGTTCGAACTCGCAAACTGAATTGGTGCTCCGAGGCGAAGTTTTTCTGTCGGCCGCGCGCCGCAAAGCCGAACGGTCCCAGGGCGGGGGCGCTCGAGCCCTCGTTGGGCTGGACCGAGGGTTGCGACTTCCAGCGTTCATGGGGACATACAGCGCTCCCGCAGCCGATCCAACATCGGACGGGGTCGCTTTTGCAGCCGGCCCG
>VHDE01000035.1 GCA_016871515.1 Verrucomicrobiota bacterium | reverse complement strand
GTCTTTTTGTTCTTTTTATTTTGACGGCTTTGGGTCTCTTGGGCTTTGTTGATAACGCAGGTTTTTTCATAGGCTGGCAAGTTGCGCTCCAGTGAGCGCTCTTGCCAGCTTGTTCATGTCATCTACCTTAAACTGCCTTGTTCAATCTAAAGGCGGAATGCACCAATGTCGTACGTCTCGATAGTTCGCTGGCCTGCGTCGCGACTAACGGATCGGTTTGCGAATCTGATGAGAACCCGGCGCCTTATCTTAAGGTCAGCCAAGATACTGTTGCTTGTTGCAATAACAAGCGTTGCCGGGTTCGCCGCGGGTTTTTATTTGTATCGCCTGTCGGAATTAGGCGCTCAGCCTCAGAACAAGTCGATTCGCCAGCTCACTCATGGGCTTCGAAAACGGGATTCGCGCTTGAACCTGGCCTGGCAAGCGCTCTGGCCTAAATTGCCTGACTTTATCACGCGCCGGTTTCCCGGTCTTGAACCAGTGTCCGCGGCGTCGATTCGCCGTGACTCAGGCTCGGAACTGATCAATCGAGGCGCGGCCGCGAAAGATGCCATACCGGGACTGATCGCAGCTTTGGAAGATCCTGAACCGCCGGTTCGCGTCGTCGCCATTCAAGCCTTGGGCAAGTTGGGTCCGCTCGCTGGAGTCGCGTTGGATGATCTGATCAGATTCTTTGGAAACGACGCGAACGATAACCCACGCGGCGCGATCTCCGAGTCGCCCCGGGGACATGCCGCGTTAGGGCTGGATGGGATTGCGCCTGATGAACCGCGCGTTGTGCGGCTGCTGTGCGACGCCTTGCGCGAAAAACGCCCGGCGGGAATGCCCTCCCAAGTTAGCCTATACGCTTTGCGAGGTTTGGAGCGAGTGGCGGCGGTGACTAACTCCGTCGTGCCGGTCTTAATCACGACTTTGAAAAGCATTTCCGTTGATCCAGTCAAACTCGGCCAAGCCCACGACACGAACGCCGCATTGCCGATAGTGTCAGCTCTCCAAGTTGCAGACGCGAACGTCAATTTTGCCGTTCAGATATTAGGCATCATTGGCCGCGTCCGGCCGCCCGGAAAGGAGGCGATGTCGGCCGTGATTGAGAGTTTTTGGAACCGGGATGGACGAATCCGTTCTGCGGCTGTTCTCGCTTCGGCCAACATGGGGACGGCCGCGAGTGAGGCCGTGCCACTCCTAATCGCGCTTTACCGCGACACGCTGCACGAAAACATCTCAAACACGAAACCAGCTGCGCCAATGCCGCCGCCAAATCAATTCACGCAATGGACCCCATCAAGGACCAACGCGGCAGCGTCCTACTCCGGGCCCACGCCTGTTGAACGGTTCGGACTCCTCCGGGCAGGCCCTCCTAATTCGAATCTTCCAGAACAAATTCTGTGGGCCATAGGCAGAATCGGAACCAGCGCTCGTGCCGCGCTTCCGTTTCTGATTCAGGAATACGAGAATAAGACCAACCGCTACCGCGTCGATGCGGCGTTGGCTTGCTGGAGGATGGAACAACAAACGTCAAACGTCTTGGCGATTTTGGCGGAGGAACTGGCGAACGACGCTCCATTGATCCGCCGCAAGGTCGTCCGGGCATTGCGAGCTATTGGAGGGCCGGCTTTGCCGATAGCCATGGCGGCGTTGAAGGACGACGATGATCAGGTCCGTTACGCCGCCATCGAGGCGCTCCAGTCCCTTGGCCCGGCAGCGCTGGAAGCCGTGCCTGCACTGGAAACCATCCTCCAGGGAGATTCGAGGAACGCGCTGCGCATGGCGGCTGCGAACGCACTAAAAAAGATATAACCTGAGATGGCCGACAAATGGAAACCGCAGCTTTTGCCCAGCTCATCCCGGCGTTGAAAGGTCGTACGTGCTTAGCACGCTGCCCTTGTCGTAGCGCGGACTTTCAGTCTGCTCCACGCTAAACACGTGCGGCGAAACGAACCTGTCCGGTCCTGCGATGCGGCGCACCTAAAACTAAAATTGACAGGAAATCTGCACGGCCCGGCTTAACCGCTTAAGATATTCCGGGCGCGATATATTCGTTGCGCCGAGTCGTTGCGTGTGGGGCGTGAGCGTTTGGATGTCGAACAAGGCAAACCCTTGTCGGCGGAGGCGAGTGATGAGCTGGAAAAGCGCGAGTTTCGAGGCGTTGGCCGATCGATGAAACATGGATTCCCCGGCAAACAATCCGCCGACTGCCACTCCGTAAACACCACCAACGAGCCGGCCAGATTCCCAGCATTCCACGCTGTGTGCGTGGCCTTTCTCGGAGAGTTCGGTATATGCCGCGATAAACTCGCGGCTTATCCATGTGGTTGGCCGGTCCGGTGTGAATTCGGCGCAGGCAAGCATGACCTCACGGAACGCTTGATCGAACGTGAAGTGAAACGCTCCTTTGCGCAGCGCTTTTGCGAGGCTGCGAGACACGTGAAATTGGTCGAGTTCGAAAATCCCACGAGGATCAGGCGACCACCAGGTAATGGGATCAGCCGTCCAGGGAAAAATACCGGAACGATAAGCCAGCAACAGCCGAGGGACTGACATGTCCCCTCCCATTGCGACCAATCCATTCCGTGACCCGGAAGCGGGAGCGAGAGCGGGGTCCGGGAACCAGAGGCTCTGGTTGAGAAGTGGAACCACATTAAATCGGAAATCCGTTCGATTGCGCGCCACAGCCCGCGTTATCCGCTGCTGCGGAGTTCGAACGCTTTCAGCAAGGCGAATTGGAAATAACCGCAGACCTCCATCGCCCAGAGATATCGCGCATTGGTTTCAGTTAAGTCGAAGGTTGTGCCTTGCTTCTCGTCTGGTTGGCCAAGCAAAATCCAGCTTCCGACGCGAATATCGTTGATCACTTCGAGTAGCCAGTCGGCTTGTTGCGGTGACAAGATGAAACGATAACCCGACTTGGTCTCTTTAAAGCGGCTTACTTCATTCAACATCGACTGAAGCTGTTTTTTCGATTCCTGTTTGCGCTCGGCTAAGGCTTCCTGCAAAAGCTTCTGGGTGGCCGCCACCTCTGTTTCATCCAATGACTTGCTCGGCTTATGATAGGTGGAGGGAATCAATGGATAGAGTTTGAGCACTTCAAGGAGCAATCGCTTTTCACGTTTGCCGAGCTCGAAGACAAAATTAGTTTCGTCAAATTCGAGGAGGTTCACCGGTTGCTATTAATCGCGTTCCATCGTCGCATGCAAACTATACTTTTGAAGCTGGTGAACGTAGTGCTCAGCTTTCTCCAAGCTTTCGCGTGTCAGGACGCTCTTGCCTTGATTATGAACTTGCAGCATGTGGAATTCCGCCTTTGGCTTGTTCCAGCCAAACACGGTTTGAAAGACGTGCGTCACATAATCCATCAGGTTCACCGGATCATCCCAGCAGATCACAAGATAACCCGGCTCCAAACTATCCTTCGGACTGGTCTCTTCTTCGTGACCGATATCCGGCAGAACCAGCGGTTCAGCAGTTTCAGCCATGGCGCAAAGATAGGAGAGCGGAACGCAGTTTTCAATATCGCGTAGGGCTGCGGCGCGTGAATCAACGCAGAGACGCGGAGTCGCAATGACGCAAAGTAAAGAAGCGAACCCCCAAATACCGTATGATATTCATTCTCTAATCGTTCTCTTATCTTTGCGACTTGGCGCCGTGGCGTGTTTGCGTTAAACCGTAACCCGTGAGGAATGTTCGGGGCCTCGCATCACAGCGTTAATCATAAGGAGAGTCAAATGAACGAAAATGAGATCAGTAGAATTATCGTGGAAAGCGCAATTGAGGCTCACCGCGTCCTCGGTGGTTCAGGCTTACTCGAATCGGTGTATGAAGAAGCCATTGCATTTGAAATCCGGCAGCGAGGCCTGATTGTCGAGCGACAGCTTCCTGTGCCAATAATTTACAAGGGCGCCGTGTAGCAACTCCTTTAAGGCTTCATCTAAGGATTGAAAAGCGAGTCTTGATCGATAACAAAGCTACGACCGAGTATAACCCGATTTTCGAAATTCAAATGCTTACTTATTTGAGACTCACCGGGCTTAAGCTTGGATTGGTAATTAACTTCGGGGAACGCTTGGTAAAGGACGGTATCCATCGGGTTGTAAACGGCCTCTGAAGAAGACCGAAACGCGCGAGACGTCACGAGGCCAACCGAGAAAGCATCCTGGCGTCTCCGCGTCCTTGTGTCTTTGCGTTTCGCGTTGATCACACTTGTTTGTCTCGGTCGATTTGCGATTGTTTGTTCTCGAAATGAACAACGCCACTTTGTCCCCTCCACGGCATTCGGCTTTTGTCGCCTCGCTTGTTATTAGCTGTTCGACGGCGCTTTCTTTTGCCGACGGCCCTTCACCACAAGAAGCGTTGCGCAAGATGAAAGTTGCCGACGGCTTCGAAGTGAAGCTTTACGCCAGCGAACCGGAGATTCGCCAGCCCGTCACGATGTATTTCGACGAACGCGGGCGCATGTGGGTGATTCAGTACCTGCAATACCCGAACCCAGCGGGGCTGACCGCCGTCAAGATCGATCAATATCTGCGCACTACGTACGACCGTCTTCCTGAACCACCGCTGAAGGGACCCAAAGGAGCGGACAGAATCACGATTTGTGAAGACACCGATGGCGATGGACGCGCGGATCGTTTCAAAGACTTCGTGGGCGGATTGAACTTAGCGACTGGTCTTGCCATCGGCCATGGCGGGGTCTTTGTGGTGCAGCCGCCCTATTTGCTCTTTTATCCCGACCGCAATCGCGACGACGTTCCAGACAGCGATCCTGAAGTGTTGCTCTCGCGTTTTGGGATGGAAGACGCGCATGCCTTTGCCAATTCGCTGCAATGGGGTCCCGACGGCTGGCTGTACGGCGCTCAAGGCAGCACCGTCACCGCTAACATTCGCGGCGTCGAATTTCAGCAAGGAATCTGGCGGTATCATCCGTTGACCAAGGAATTTGAACTTTTCTCGGAAGGCGGCGGCAATACTTGGGGATTGGATTTCGATCAAAAAGGCAATGTGATTGCCGGCACGAACTTTGGCGATCAGATCGCGCTGCACCAAGTCCAAGGCGCTTACCATCTGAAGAATTTTGGCAAGCACGGTGAATTGCACAATCCCTATGCTTTCGGTTACTTCGAGCATATCCCCTACAAAGGATTTAAAGGCGGACACGTGACTTGCGGCGGCATTGTTTATCAAGGCGGTTCGTTTCCGGAGTCGTTCCAGAACACTTACGTGGCGGCAAATCTGTTGGCTAACACGGTGTATTGGCACGTTATAGAACCGAAAGGTTCGAGCTTCACCGGCCATTTCGGTGGCGAGTTATTGGTTGCTAATGATAACTGGTTTCGGCCTGTCGATTGCGCGCTTGGCCCTGATGGCGCGGTCTTCGTCGCCGATTGGTGCGACCAGCGCGCCACTCACGTCGATCCCACGGACAATTGGGACCGCAGCAATGGTCGCATCTACAGGATTCAGGCGAAAGGCGCCCAACCGATCAACGCCGTTGCGCCTGAAAAAGCGCGGAACAATAAGGTTCAAGGCAACGCTTCCTCGACGGCGTTTGATTTGAACAAGCTATCCAGCGACGAGTTGGTTCAGCTTTTGGCTCATCCAAACCATTGGTTCGCACGCGAAGCCCGTCGCCTTCTCGCGGAGCGTCGCGATCCGAATGTTGTCGCGAGTCTGCGTGCGGCGATTTTGAATGGGGACGGCAAGCGTCTTGCGTTGGAATCGCTCTGGGCGCTTTACTTGAGTGGTGGATTTGACGAAGCGCTGGGTCAGCAACTTCTCACGCACTCACACGAATACATTAGAAGCTGGGTCATTCGCCTTGTGGGGGACACTCGACGCGTCTCGCCTGGCCTGCACCGAGCTTTGTTGGAGCGCGCGCGCACCGATTCCAGCGCGGTTGTCCGAAGTCAGCTCGCCTGCACGAGCAAACGCCTTCCCGGCGAAGATGCGCTGCCAATCATTCGTGAGCTTTTGCTGCGCGGCGAGGACACGGGCGACATTCATATTCCGCTCTTGTTGTGGTGGGCGCTTGAAAACAAAGCGATCTCACATCGGCAGGCGGTGTTGTCGCTCTTTAGTTCACCGCAGCTTTGGAAAGCGACGATGGTGCGGCAGACCATTATCGAACGCCTCGCGCGCCGATACGCTGCGCAAGGTTCTGAACTCGACTTTCAGTCCTGCGGACAGTTGATTTCTGCGGCGCCGAGCGGAGAGGACGTAACGGTCCTGGTTCGGGGGATGGAGATGGCTCTGGCAGGCCGACGTTTGGCTGAACCAGCACCTGCTCTGACAGCGACGATCGACCGGCTTTGGGATGCGAGCACGGCGACTATGCCGTTGATTCGGCTGGCCCTTCGAGCCGGTCATCGAGGCGCGCAAGTTAAGGCCTTGCAATTGGCCAAGGATCCGAACGTTTCCGAGGCCGAGCGGGTGCGACTGATTGAAGTTCTTGGCCAGACAGCGCAAAGGGATTCCATTGCGCCGCTGGTGGAATTGCTAAAGGGTTCGGAAAAGAAGCCGATTCAATTTGCCGCGCTTCTGGCGCTGCAGCGATTTCCAGATTCACAGGTCGCGAAGGCGGTGTTGGATCTCTACTCCAAGATGCCAATGGATGTTCGGGCGCGGGCTCGAAATCTCTTGTTCAGCCGGCCGTCCTGGGCATTGCAAAGCTTGCAGGCGGTCGATGCCGGCGTAATACAACCGAGCGAAGTAGGCTTGGATCAGCTGCGCCAGATTGCTTTGCACCAGGATACAGAACTGAACAAGTTGGTGCAAAAAAACTGGGGCAAGATTCAGTCGGAAAGTGAAGGAATCAAGCGCGCACGTGTCGGCGGAATTGCGAGTATTCTCGGCCAGGCCAAAGGTGATCCTGCGCGGGGCAAACCGCTGTTTCAGCAGAACTGTGGAATCTGTCACACGTTATTTGGCGAGGGGAATAACATCGGTCCCGACCTCAGCGGCGCGGATCGCAAGAACCGGGATTTAATGCTGACCAGCATCGTCGATCCCAATGTGGTTATTCGAAAGGAGTACATCAATCACGACGTGACGACGAAGGATGATCGAGCCTTGAGCGGATTGTTGGTCGAATCAACTCCGCAGACCATCACGATTCTGGATCGAAACAATCAGCGGACAATCCTTCCGCGCGCCGAGGTGAAGCAACTCCGAGAATCGTCGGTTTCCCTTATGCCCGAAGGCATTCTCGATCTGTTGCAGCCGCAGCAAATTCGCGATCTCCTCAGCTACTTGCAAAGCGATCCGCCAAAACCGTAGGACAGGCGTCCCGCCTGTCTGGAGTGGACCGGACCGACTCCACCTGTTCAAACTTGATCGAAAACTTAATCCTAAACTTCGTCGAAGCGCATTTTGCTTGCGTCGGCTCAATCGCTCAATCGACAAGATGACGACGAAGTGTACGACGAAGGTGTTTTTGAAAGTTCCCTTGGGCATGTGAGGAAGGTGGCAACCGCTGCTGAGACAGGCGGGACGCCTGTCCTGCAACCAATCAGATCCATCGGAGCCGGTCTCGGTTGGTGAAATAGAGCAGGCCAAGAATGCGCATTTCCACGGCCAGAAAATAGAGGGACAAAAAGCCGCCGATGCAATTCGTCACGAGCGGTATTGAACCAATGAGTTTCCGGAGATAAACGTCGCTCGCCATATGAATGCCGGCGACAACTCCAAGGACCGCGCAAGCGACCGCGTATTGAAGAGGCACGCGCAATATCGAGGGCAGAATCACCGCCGGGTTAAGTCCCGAAAGACTTTGCGCTATGGAAACGCCCGTCAGTGCCATCGGGAAGTGTAGGCCGCCGATGATGAGCAACGTCGCGCGCAGGATGGTATTCTGTTCGACGAACAACGGGACAAACAGACCGGGTCCGAAGCAGATCAAAATGGCGCCTGTCGTTTGGACAAAAGGATAGACGATGTCCTGAATAAAGTCTGAGAAGTCCGGCCAAGGCGGCAGTTCATCTTCGCCTTGAGCACTGCTGGTGATGATGGCTTGCATGTACGAGAACAGATAACCGCCGGAAAAGATGGCGATTGGCAAAGCGAATAACATCGCAAACGTCATCAGGAAATTCAGAAAGGCAAAAAAGAGGGTCCCTCCGACGAGCAACAACCATCCGTCTTTCTTAAATGGATAACGAAAAGCGCCCGGCAGTTCGTGAAAGAGCGTGCGTTCTTGTGCAGCTTCCATATGCGCGAGCTCTGGGACTGGCGCCGAAACAGGCCGTCCGGCATTGAGAGCGCGTGGAATGGGGATGTCGGGCGGATGTGGTGAAACGGAATAACGGGCTGGCACAGTCTCATACCCCATCTCTACATTGCCAAGCTGCAATGTCTGGCCAGACTGAAGGACCGCTTCCTGGATCGGAAACTGGTTGATGAATGTGCCGTTTGTCGAACCAATATCCTTCACGAGTGCAGACGTTCCGCCGACCATGAGTTCGCAATGTTCTCCCGACACCGATGGATCATCAATGCGCACATCGCTGCCCAGCGCGCGTCCGAGACGGTTTAAGCCATGCTTCAGTTCAAATACGTCCGGTTGGATGCCGCCGGAAGTGATGATGAGCTTCGCGATAATCGGAAGTGTTGTAACCGTGCGAGTTGACCCTAGAAAACATCCACCCTAACTGCGATTACAATCCCAAACGAAAATCACAACCTTTCCGGAAATCCATTCGAGAAACAGCATAGCCCTCCGACCGGGGCTCATTGTAATGCTATCGCCGAAACGGAAGTTTGAGCGTCTGCGTCAGGCGGCCGAATAACGACGGCTTTTTTGCTTCGGCCGGGGGCGCTTCTTCGACGTTCTCTTCAGTCAGGTATTCGCATTGGGCATTGCACGAGGGACAGAAGATCATGGATTTGCCGCCCGCGAGTCCAAGAACCCGCACACAATTCCCGCAGAACAAATGCTCGCAATGCGTGCATCTGTAATTGGAACGCCGCCCCGGATGATTCAAGCAAGCAGGCGAACCATCGGGCAACAATGTTTGGACCAGCTTCTGTGGGGGCGGGCTAAGGGAGGGGATAGCGACCTGAGGGCGCTGGTTCTCGCACCGGAACTCAGCTTGTCCGAGATGGAGCGTTTGCCCCGCGTGAATGATCGCCTCCTGAATCGGCTCGCGGTTGATGTACGTGCCATTCGTGGATCCTAGGTCCCTGACCAAAACAGAATTGTCTGAAACCACGATTTCACAATGAAAGCTGGACACCGAGGCCTCGGTGACTCGAAAATCATTGGTTGGATTCCGTCCGATCCGGTTTAATCCTGGACGGAGTTCAATGACCCAAGGTTGCGAGACACCGGTCAAAACAAGCGGCGCCATAAAATACGAATTTGGCTCTGGTTTTCGACGGTATGAGTGTAATGAGATTGGTCCGATGCTGTCGAACCTATTCTCGCTTTCCTCTTGGCAAAGCGGGCAGGGAAATTATCTCAAGCTCCGTGAAGAATTGTTCGGCAGCGAAACTGTTGAAAAAGGAACAAAAAGCCTACGTAACTCTGAGCAAAGTGACTGACGAACAGCTCAAAAAGCATGTCACCGACATGAACAAAGCAACGAAGTTTATCGGCATGAAGGTCAAGAACCTTCAGAACGAGAATCTGGGTGAAGTTCAGGAATTGGTGTTTGATCTGGAAACGGGCCGCATCGCGTATGCGGTGCTTTCCGTCGGAGGTTTTCTTGGCGCAAACGAGAAAAACATCGCCGTGCCCATTACAGCTTTGACCGCAGAAACCGCAGTTGTGAACCACGAAAAACACGAAAGACACGAAATGAGAAGAAATTGCCAAGACCATGGAGTTCACCTGCCCAGTGAAGCCGCCTCCTTGCTGAAGCCGCTCTTCTTTCGTGTGTTTCGTGTATTTCGTGGTTTGAACCGCGGATGACGCGGATGAACGCGGATATAGAGCATAAACTGCGATCTCTCAGTTTTTCGCTTCGTTATCGGCGCTATCGGTGAAATCCGCGGTTCCAACAGCCATAGCGAATTAGCCAGGCGCCGCGCGGTTGATACTCATTTCCCATATCCCTGCGCCCGATAAACGGCGGCGCCCCGGAACATCTTGTTGTTTCGGTCACCTCGCGACAACAGGTATGCCATCAGGTCCTGAATCTCTTCCTCGTTCAATGTATTCAATAACCCTTCAGGCATCATGGAAACTTTCGATGCTTCGATCGACTCGACATCTTGACGTTTCACGTTTGTGAAATCGTTTGGAGCAAACATATTTTCAATCATCATCAGATTCTCTCCGCTTAAATTGCCGACGCGGCCCGTGACTACGTCGCCGTTCTTTTTCTTGATGACGATCGCGCCATACTGATCGCTGATTACCTTGTTCGGTTCGACAATCGACTCCAGCAAGTCGCGCGCGCTGAATCTTCCAGCCACGCTCGTAAGATCGGGACCGACCGATGCGCCATCGTTGTCGAAGCGATGACAAGACGCGCAGCCCACGGCGCCGAACAAATTGCGGCCGCGTTCAAAATTGCGTCCGCCTTTGAGTCCACGTTCCACGAGGGGAACCAAATCGTTCACGGTCCATTCCTTGACCAGTTGACGATTCGCCAGCAGTACTTCCAGGGGCGCTTTCTTTTCGGGTTTGGCTTCCAGAACAGGCTTGAGGGCGGCCTTCTCGGTGTCGCTTAAGGTCGCGACGGCATCGTTCTTCATGTCGCGCATAAAACCAGCCAGGCTTGCGCCACCCTTGAAATTCGCCGCCTTGAGGAACCAACGAAAATATTCCTCTCGCAGCGGTTGCGTCCAGTTGGTCTTCAACACTCGGAGCGAGCGCACGTAATCCATTTGCTCTTCCTGCGTTGGCGCGGAACGAAGAGCGGCCATTAACTTCGTCGCCGCGCTCGGCGCTTCAAGGTAAACGAGCATCGGCGCCAGTTCAGAATTCAGCTCACGAGTCGATGCGGGGAAAAAGGGATCGAACTTGGCAATCATGCGCTGCCGAGTGGCCCCGTCCGGTTTTCCGAGCCGCGTGAACGCCAGCGTATAGGCTCGAACTAGATCGAGTTGCTCGTTGTGATTGAGCTTGGACCAATCAATTCGGTCAAGCGCCGTCAGAATTCTCCCTTGCAACGCTGGATCAGGCTGAGGATCGGCTGGCTTCCGATGGAATTGGTCTTTGCTGCTGACGCGCGCAAGCGCGACTAGGGCGGCAATCGCCGTGCGCGGATTTTTTTCGTTGAGCGCCTTCTCGCGCCAGTCACCGACATCCTGCCATTCGAGCGCAACGCGGGCGGCGTAACGGACGGCCCGATCTTTGTCATCGAGATGCGGCCACACTTCTTTGACGGCAGACGAATCTTTGCGGCCATGGAAACTCTCCAATTTCTGGCGAAGTTTCCGTTCCTTCGCGAACCGATTGTCGCCCTTGCTCGGCTTTGTCGATTCTTTGCCGACGTAAGTGACGCGATAGAGCGCCGACTGCGTTTGGCGTCCGCCCACGGCAAAATACATCGCGCCATCTTTTGGATTGACGACAATGTCGGTCAACGCCAGCGGTTGGCCGGTGATGAATTCCTCCGCTTGGCCGGTGTAACTCGCGCCATCCGGAGTTAAATGGACCGCAAATAATTTGCCGAAACTCCAGTCGCACAAATAGAGCGCGTCTTGGTACTTGGCCGGAAACTTCGCGCCGTAACCGAATGTCACGCCAGTGGGACAGCCAGGGCCGATGTTCACCACCGCGCCGAAACTGTCGATGTAATACGCCGGCCACTTCCCCGCGCCGCTGCGCCAGCCGAACTCAGAGCCGCTAATGACGTGATTGACGCGCGTCGGGCGATACCATGCGGCATTGATGTCCCATTCCATGTCGGCGTCATAGGTGAAAAGCTCGCCGTGCCGATTGAACGCAGCATCATATTCATTGCGGAAACCGACTGCGACGAGTTCCCAATTTTTCCCATCGGGATCGAGACGCGCGATCCAGCCGCCGGGACCAAGCACGCCTTTCATGAATCCGTTGCCATCCCATAGCCTAGGCAGCAAATGGTCTTCACTCCAATGCAACGGCACGCGCGACGAATCGTACTCGGCAAGCTTCGTCATGTTGCCGCAAATCACATGGATGCCCTTGCCGTCGGGCGAAGGAAGAATGGCGTGGATGCCGTGTTCCCCGCCGCCTTCAAGTTTGCGGAGCAGCGTCACTTGATCGAACCGGTCGTCGCCATTGGTGTCGCGCACCCGGTAAAGACCGCGCGAGTCCTTGTTCTCATTGACCATGACATAGAGGCTATCGAAGGCGTAAAGAAGACCATGCGCCTGGCCGACCTCTAAATCGATTCGCTCGGGTTGGATCGGTCCATTGCTGCTGGCCGGCGGTGTGAGGATGCGGTAGAGCTTGCCATATTGGTCTGAGACGATGAGGCGGCCTTTGGGATCAACGCACATTGCGACCCAGGAACCCTCGGTTTTCTTCGGCACCGTATAAAGCAGGTCGGCTTTGAAGTCCTTGGCTGCTTTGAGATTCGCCGTGGCGAGTTCGGGTTGGGATTGCTCTTGAGCAATTGGCGTTGCTGCAGAGCAAAGTACGCCAACGCCCAGCATCACCCGCGGTAAAAAGAGACTCACCTTGTCGGACAGTACATCCGTAATTCGCATCAGTGGTAAGATTTGCATGCGCGCAGAATGACAAGCTCCCGCAGTGACGGCAAGTCTCCATCGCAGCATTTTTGTCAGGAGCCAAAGGAATTAGGGAAAGCGGAAAGCGTGAATTCGGTTTCCGCCGCAACCAGGAAATGTTATGACCGCTCCCAACTATGGAATGGAGCAACGGCGATTATTGCGTGAGTGATGATGCGTCGCGGTTAGATGTAGACGTCATTCATACGTTGCTGCGTGGAACGTACTGGGCTGCGAAACGTCCAAAAGCAGCAACCGAACGAAGCCTTGGGCACTCTCTCTCTGTTTCGGGTTGTTTTCCCAAGGCCAGCAGATTGGTTTCAGCCCCGTTATCACCGATTATTCGACGCTCAGTTACCTGTGCGACGTCGTCATCGATCCAAAGCATCGCGGCAAGGGACTGGGCAAATGGCTCATCAAGTGCATCCTTGAATATCCCGCACTCGAAGGAACGCGCGTGTTTCTGGCAACAAAAGATTCGCATGGCCTTTATGAGAAGTTCGGCTTTCGCAAGCATCCTTATGATTGTTTGACGATACCGCCCAAGGAACCTCCCTCCGAGGCCCCAGCGCCAACAAGTTAGCCGATGAGCATGCCTCTTTGGTCTCGATCATATAGCGTTTCTCGAAGTGGACGACGCTTCTGAAGCCCCGGAAAGCGCGAAGCGTTTGGACTGCGTCCGGCTTGCCGGCGCTTTGGCAGTGGTGGACGCGATCAAAAGCGGGAGCAAGCTCAGCCTCGATTTCATGTGGACGCGCATTGGGCCCATGAACTGGTTGGGGTATGGGTCCGCGCGACAGCGTCTTGGACTGCGGCAGTCCTCTGCCGCTTTGGATTGGTCCCTCCGAAAGCGCCAGAGGACTGGCGCAGTCCAAAACCTGGCGGCCTCAGATCGCTCCGGTTCATAGGGAGCCTCCAGGCAAATGTTGCGCGCATTGGGACCATGAACCTGAAGGTAGGGCGCGTCACTCCGTGCGCGCCGGGCACAACCATGAAACAAGCCTTTTGCGGCGCGCACGGAGTGACGCGCCCGCCTCTTTTTCCTCGGCCCATCCGATAGGGAGAGGGGCTGCTTTTTGCCTTCGCCAGCCACAGTTCACAAGCAGGTTCATGAGGAGCCTGCGCCGAATCCCCTATCGCATCCCGCGACGCAACCGGCCGTTCAGCTCGTGAACCTTCGTGATTATTCTCTCTTCGAGCGTCGGCGACCACGGGCCGGGATGAACTTCGCTGTAGAAGATGGATGTCAGCGGTTCGTATCCGCCTTCGCTCAGCAGGCGCGCACTGGGAATATAACCCATAACGTCGTTGGAGTAGCCAGCAAGCCACAAGGCGGGACCAGCCAGTTCCTTTTTCAAGCGGGTCGAATAATCCACGACCGTCTCGCCGCCGAGGGCGATCAAAGTCAGGTCATCTGCGAATTGGATGACTTGAACGGGAAAGGAATATTTCTCAGGCAGCTTCTCGCCGCTCGCCAATCGTTCGAGCATCCGTTGGGCGTGCCGCACTTCGGAACCGTTGGACGATTTGAGCTTCGACTCGTAATCGGCTTGAGTCGGAGGGCCAGCGTAATTGAGTATGACCTCATCATAGGCCAATCGTAACGGACCTGCCAGCGAGCGACCGCGAGTGAGCAGCGCTGCTTCGACCGAGGCGGCCAGCGTGCGTCCGTGGAGTTGAGCTAGTTCGACGGTGCCGCGCGGATACGGGTTTTGATCTCCGCCGCAACCGAGGAGAAAGAGGGCGGTTGCTCCTGGGTTAGATTCCTGAAGGTACTGCTGGGCATAACCAGCGTAATCTCCGGAGAGTTGATATGAGGAGAGCGTTGTATTATGGCAGGCGTAACCGAAGAGCAGCGCGCGGAGCTTGCCCTCCGCGCCATCGACGCGCAACACTGGCACGTCATGGTCGACGGGGCCCTCGGGATTGGGGAAGTTGTTGTAATTGGTCCCGACCAGCGTGCGGCGGTTCATGGCAAAGCCGCAACGCGCATGTTGATAAGCCAATTTGGCCGGCGCGCGGTTGGCCAGCGCTTGGCGCACGAGCGTAATCACCTTTTCCTGCAACTCGCGTCCGTACTCCTCGCCGCTCTTGCCGCCCGGCACTGGTTCCTTGCCAAACATCGCCCAATCTTTGGGACCGCGACCGATCCGGAATTCAGGTCCGCTATGCGTGTGCGAGCAATTCATCAAGAGTCCTTCCCGCGGCAGCGCGTGTTCCTTCAACAGTGCGGCTTCGACTGGCGCTCGCAATGAGCGCGGAACCGCGATGAGATCGAGCGTCACAATGACCAGGCGCGTCCCGCGATCGTCCTCTAAGGCCAGCGCTTTCGCGTAAAGGTCTTGGGCGGTTCCTTGAGAAACATTGGTGCGACTGGCATAGCCAGCCATCCAAATCGGTCGGTCCGGAGTGATCACAGTCGAACTCACACCCGCTTTCCACGACAGTGCGTTGGTTGCCCCGAACAGAGGCGATGCCATCAGCAAACAGAGAAACGCAATAAGGCGGTTGGCTTTCATGGCCGCAAAGCATGCGCTGCGATGTCCGCTTCGGCAAGTCTCAGAAGGCGTGCCGGAGTGCGCCGTGGGCATCTTGCCGCCACCCGCCCGGAAAGGCCGGAACCGCAGCGCAGAGTTTCCGCAAGCTCGGACACGCTGGAGAAGCTGAGAGCGCTGCCGACTGCAAGTCGGCGATACAGCAGACTACAAGTCAGCGCTACGAGGAAGGCATCTCACCCTCGGAAGCAACGGTGGCGGGCGCGCTCCGCTGCTACGATCAGCTTTCGACCGAAAGATGTTCAGCGGGCCTTTAGATATTTGTCCAGGAATTCCAAGGTCGCGCGATATCCAGTGAGTTGATTCTTCTTCTTCGAGAAACCGTGGCCTTCGTCGTCGAAAACGATGTATTCCACCGGAACACCATTCTTTTTCACGGCCGCGACGATGTCGTCAGATTCGGCTTTGAGCACGCGCGGATCGTTGGCGCCTTGAAGGACCAGCAGCGGCTTGCGGATTTTGTCGGCGTGAAACACCGGCGATACCGCGCGCAACATCTCACGATCTTTTGAGGGGTCGCCCATTTCCTGATAAAGCGCCTTTTTGAACGACTCCCACCACGGCGGCATGTTTTCGAGTGTGCGCAGCCAATTAGCAACCCCAAAGATATCGACGCCAGCGTTGAAAACATCCGGTTGGAAGGCGAGCGCTGCGAGGACCATGTAACCGCCGTAGCTGCCGCCGATAATCCCGATACGGTTCGGATCGACGTAGGACAGCGCAGCCAAATACTTCTTGGCTTCGACGCAATCCCAGAGCGGTTCGCGTCCGTGCTTTTGGTCATCGGCGGTGAAAAAGGTTTTGCCGTAACCGGAGCTGCCACGGTTGTTGATGCCGAGGACGACGTAACCGTGATTGACGAGGTATTGAATCTGCGCGCTGTAGCCTTTGCGCGTTTGACCGCCAGGGCCGCCATGCACCCAGACCAGAGCAGGCGCTTTGTTTTTCGCGGAGGCTTGGTGGGGTTTGTACAAGATGTTCGGGATGGCGAGGCCGTCGAACGATTTGAAGCGCACGACATCGGAAATGACGAGATCGTTCGGATCGATTTTTTTCGTTAAGGCATCCGTGAGCTTCTTAACCGTGCTGGTGCGGAAGTCATAGACGTGAAGGTTGCTCGGAAAGCGGTCGCTGTTGACGTAAAAGGCCATCAGATTTTCGCTGCGGGAAATGTTGACTGCGGTAATTTCGCCGTCCGGCAGCTTCGGAAGAGGAACCGCGTTGCCGGTCGCATGTTCGTAAACTTTGATCACGGTGCGAGCGTCTTCGTTAATGCCCGTAACGCGATATTTGCCGTTGTGAGAGAAGTAGGTGAAGATGATGTCCCAATCGGTCTTCTCGATATCTTCATTCTTGCCCGTGGCCAGTTCATAGCGGCGGACGCGCGTAAATTCTGCGCCATCGTTGGTGAGGTAATAGAGCCAGCGCGATGCGCGATCGAACGCAGCCACTTCGTAAGTCGCCGTTTCTTTATGGGGCGTGATGTGCTTCATCGCCTTGGTCGGAACGTGATAAAGGTAGATGTCGCTATCGGAAGTTGTGTTTGGTTTTTCGAAAGCGACCCACTGGGCGTCGCCTGAGATGTCGCCAAACTGATAACCGGTTGTGTCTTGATAGATGAGCGTTCGTTCGAACGAACTGGCGTCCATGCGATACAGATCGAAAAAGCGATTGTCGCGTTCATTTGTCTGCACGTAAAACGCGCGATCATCACGGGTCCAACCGGCGAAGGTGGCCTTCAGCTTTTGGCCTGGCGTCAGATCGCGCTCGCGGCCATCGGATTCGCGCAAGAAGATGTGATTGTGTTCGTCGCCGCCGCGATCACGAGTGAAGAGCACACGATTGTCTTTGGGAAAGCACGATACTGCGAAGGTGCTTTCGTTCGTCGAAGTTGTGATGGGCGTGCGCTGAGCGGTCTGAATCGAAATCGAATAGGCGTTCGGGATGCCGGATTCGTCCGATGAAACTAAAATGGCTGATTCATCCGCGGAAAACGACGCGCCGGAAATGCGCGTCGTGTCCATGAAATCGTCAATGGTGTACTCTCGCGTCGGGCGTTCCCTGCCGGATCGATCGTGAACGTTTTGATGCGCCGCGCATCCGCAGAGCAAGATCAGGCAAGTGCCGATAAAAGTGTCTTTGTTCCTCATGGAGCCGACGGTATGCAAGAGGCCAGCCGGTAGCAATGGGTTTGTTGGATTGGATGGCGCCGCATCCAATTTGGCTCTAGACGCGAATGCCTTCCTCGTAACGCAGAGTTTCACTCTGCTGTATCGCCGACTTGCAGTCGGCAGCGTGTTCGCATTTGTCCAGCGCGTAGGATTGCGCGTGAGCGCTGCAGATTGAAAATCTTCCCAATAGCAAGGTGAATGTTGCCCCTCTCCCTAACCCTCTCCCCATCCGATGGGGCGAGGGAAAAGACGTTAGTGTTGTGCGCGCTTCGCCATCAGACCTTGACTGTTTGCAAAAGCTCTCTTCCCTCTCCCCATCGGATGGGGAGAGGGGACTGCAACTGCCCTCTGCCGCTTTGATCTTTAGCGACCAGCGCTGAAGTGAGCTGTGGCCAACTTTCTTTTCTCTGAGTAAAATCCGTTCCCATGCAATGTATTCGATTTCCCATGATCTTTCTGGCGGGATTGGCAGCCGCTCATATTTCCGCCGCTGAACTAACTGCGCCAAAAGCGAATGTGCCTCGAGTTGCGCCCGCGTCCAACGAAGCTGAACTTGCTCTGAAGCGATTTCAAGTTCCGCCTGACTTCAAGGTGGAATTGTTTGCCGCAGAACCGATGTTTGCGCATCCGGTCGCTTTCGCGATTGATGAAAAGAACCGATTTTACATCGCTGAATCATTTCGCGTGGGCAGCCAAGTCACTGACATTCGCGGCCACATGACGTGGCTTGATGAAGAACTCGCCAGCACGAATACGGCGCAATTCCGCAAGCTCATAGAAAAATATCTCGATCCTAGATTCATGACGTCCGAAACCGAGCGGATCAGCCTGGTCGAAGACACGGATCGCGATGGCAAGGCCGACAAGTCCACGGTCTTCGCCGATGGCTTCAATGATCTGACCGCGGGGATCGCGGCTGGCGTGCTCGCCCGCAAATCGGAAGTCTGGTTTGCCTGCATTCCCGACCTTTGGCATTTGCGGGATGTCAATGGCGACGGAAAAGCGGAGACGCGCCAGCCCTTGCAACATGGTTACGCCGTGCGTTTCGGATTCTATGGCCATGACCTGCATGGACTCCGGATTGGTCCGGATGGAAGGCTCTACTTCAGCATCGGTGACCGAGGCTTGAATGTGTTGACCAAGGAAGGGAAGCGGGTTTCGTCACCCGAAGGCGGGGCGGTTTTGCGTTGCAATCTCGACGGCTCTGATCTGGAGATTTTTGCCACGGGCTTGCGCAATCCGCAGGAACTGGCCTTCGACCAATACGGCAATCTATTTACCGGCGATAACAACTCGGACGGCGGCGACCAGGCGCGCTGGGTTTATCTCGTGGAAGGCGGCGACAGCGGCTGGCGCATCGGCTGGCAATTCATTACTTCGCCCGTCTCGCGCGGACCGTGGAACGCCGAGAAAATGTGGCATCCCCAAAATGATGAGCAGCCCGCCTTCATCGTGCCGCCGTTGGCCAACCTGGCCAATGGCCCATCCGGATTGACGTTCAATCCAGGCCCGGGTTTGCCAGCGGAATATGCCCATCATTTTTTCATGTGCGATTTTCGGGGAACGCCGGCGTCGAGTCTGGTTCATTCGTTCGCGCTGAAGCCGAAAGGGGCCGCCTTTGAAGTCGTTGACGGAAAACGGTTCATTTCACAAATCCTCGCGACGGATGTCGAATTCGGCATGGACGGCGCGCTTTACATTTCAGACTGGGTCGAGGGTTGGGGGAAGACAGGCAAAGGCCGCATCTATCGGATGTATCATCCGCAGCAGCGATCGAACTCACTCGTGAGTCACACGCGAGATTTGATGGCGCACGGGTTCGAGCGGCGAACGCCCAATGAACTCATTCAGCTGTTGTCGTGGCCCGATCAGCGAGTCCGCCAGGAAGCGCAATTCGAGTTGGCGGCTCGCGGTTCGAAATCGATTGCACCATTGGCGCAAGTCGCACGCAAGAAGACCAATCAACTGGCCCGCCTGCATGCCATTTGGGGCCTGGGCCAAATTGCGCGATCCGGCCAGCGCCATGGGGAGACACCACTGAAGTCGGATGCGCTGAAACCGATGGTCACCCTGTTGAAGGACTCCGATGCGGAAGTCCGCGCACAAGCCGCAAAAGTGCTGACGGATTCTCCTTATGCTCCTGCCCGCCGGTCTCTCGCGAGACTCACCGAAGACGCGCAGCATCCGCGTGTTCAATTCTTTGCCACGATGGCTCTCGGAAAACTTGGCGGCAGGAGTTCCGCGGAACCGGTCGTCGCAATGCTGCGCCGCAACGCGGATCAAGATGCGTATCTGCGCCATGCCAGTGTGATGGCTCTTTCCTGGATGCGTGACACTGCTGCGCTGAAACGCGCCGCCAAAGACAACGCTTCGTCTGTCCGCTTGGCAGCGTTGCTTGCCTTGCGGCGGCTCGAAAGTCCAGAGGTTGCGAAGTTTCTTCAGGACCCGGAACCGCGTGTTGTTCTTGAAGCGGCCCGCGCGATTTACGACTTGCCGATTGCCGACGCGCTTCCCGATCTAGCGGCCCTGGCGCGCCAGCCCATTGCATCCGGGCCATTGCTGCGGCGCGTGATCAACGCGAACTATCGGATCGGCGACGCGGCGTCTGCGCAGGCCTTGGCCATGCTTTCGGTTCGAGACACTGTTCCCGAAGGGAACCGCGTTGAAGCATTGGAGGTTCTCGGAAACTGGGCCAAGCCCTCGGGCCGCGACCGCGTGACAGGCCTATGGCGACTTATCTCGGAGCGGGATGCGAGCGCGGCGGTCGAGGCACTGCGGCCAGTTCTTGCTGAGTTGCTGACGACTTCTTCAGATAAGATTCAAACCGTCGCGGCGCGTCTGGCCGGACAATACCGACTCTCAGAAGCGTCCGATGCCTTGATCGCGCTGGCCAAGGCTCCCAGCGCGCAGGCGAAGGTCCGCAGTGAAGCGCTGCGAGCGTTAACGGCTCTCAACCATTCTCTTTTGCCGGAACTCTTGAAACTGGCCGCCGAAAGCGAGCACGAAACGTTGCGCATGGAAGCCGTTCGCCTGCTCGCCAAGTTGAATCCGGAGTCGGGCGCCGAGCGTCTGGCATCGGCTCTACAGTCTGGGACGGTTGCAGAAAAGCAATCGGCCCTGCTGGCGCTTGGTGAAATGTCGAACGCGACCGCCGACAAAGTCATGGCTGAATGGATGGACAAGCTCGTGGCGGGAACCGTTCCAATGCCGTTGCAATTGGAGCTGGTTGAATCGGCCGGCAAACGCAAGACTCCCGACATCGTCGAGAAGCTCGCTCGTTTCGAGAAGTCGCGCGGCACGAACGAAATTGCACAGTTCGTCGAAACGCTCGAAGGCGGAAACGCTGCCGCAGGAAGAGAAATCTTCTTTGAGAAAGCCGAGGCCTCGTGCGCACGCTGTCATAAAGTTGGCGGCGAAGGTGGCGAAGCCGGTCCGCCGCTCGACAAAACACTGGCTGCCCGCACGCGTGAGTATCTCCTCGAATCGATCATCGCTCCAAACAAACAGATCGCGCCCGGATACGAAAACACGATGGTTTTGCTTAAGAACGGTGATGCTCACGCGGGAACTGTCAAATCTGAAACTGAAACGGAGTTGGTCCTCAATTCCACGGAGGTGAATGGACCAGTCACCATTGCGAAAAAGGATGTTGAGACGCGCCGGCAGGGCGGTTCCGGTATGCCCGAAGGGGTGGGGGAGTTGATTAGCAAACGCGACCTGCGCGATCTGGTCGAGTTCCTTTCGACGTTGAAGTGAACCTCGGTTGCGTTGGATTTTGGATTTGCGATTTGGGTGGTCGGACGGGCGTAGCGCAGCACTTTCCAGTCTGCGGGTTGCGGGATTTGATGATTTTGTGACGGAGTCTGCGCAGTACCGCTTTGGCGTCCGCACTTCCGAAAACGCTACGCAGTTCGGGACACGTCCCGGGCTCTTTCACGCCACAGCGGCGATTGCTCAGCCTAGACTCCATCGCCGCACTCCAAGACCTGTCGGCGTTTGGACGATCAAGTTCAGGGGGACCTGGACTGAGGCAACAGACGGTGGACTTCAGTTAACTGGTGGAGAGCCTTAACTTCGCTGGCTGTCAGAGCTCGATTGAAAATGGCCAATTCGTCATACAAGCCCACGTAACTCAAGCCGAGCATCACAAGCGCTTTCGATGTGTCCCAGGTAAACGTCTGCACGCGATCGGTCAGGGCTCCCTGCGGTTCCGCATTCAAGTAAAGCCTGGCCACGCCGTCCTTCCGGCCCGTGTTAAAATTCTCGAACGTGAAGACGACATGGGTCCAGCGATCTCCTCCAAAGGGCGGCTTTTCGACGGCCAGGAGCGGCTTCTCGCTAAAGGGGATCGCGTTCCAATCTCGATTCTGTGGATTCCACACCTTGAAATCCGCATAAGCGCCAAGACGGAAGGGAATGGAATTTGTCTTCTTCTCAAATTCCACAAAGAAGGCGGCGTCATTCCATTCGCGGGGCGTGATCTGAATTGGATCGCAATAACCAGGCGCGAGTTCCATCTGCGGGTTGAGGCGCAACCAAAGCGAAACCGTGCCGCTCCAATTGTTCGTTTGGTAGGCGACATTTTTCTCCGCCTTGAAGAAAACCATTTCAGAAGCCTTTTTGTGAAACCGCATCGCAGAACCAAAACGGCCCTGGCCGGGCACATGGGTAACCACGCCCGACGCTGGCAAGCCAGGTTGACCAGTGCGCGGATGTTTCATCGAGCCGGCGGTATAGATTTGCGGGTCGCCCAACGCAAAATCCGCGTTCGTGGTTCCATCAAAGGAAGCGTAAAAGGTCAGGGCTTTTTGCAAAGCCGCCGTTGCCGTTTCTTGCGCTGGCAACGAAACCAAGCTGTTGAATCCAACGATTACTCCAAGGGCAACCGCCCGGACACCTTGATGAAAAGGGTTGAAAATGAGTTTGTTCATAGCGGGATGATGGTTTGTCTCGTCCAATTGTGGAAGCATATCACGCGTACTCTTACCGAAGATCGGAAACGGAACCAGCAATAATCAGCACGAAGTAATGCGATATAGATTTCCAGAAACGCAGGGAAACGCTGTTCTTCCCAAGGCGCCGCTGACCAAAGTACGCTATCGCGCCAAAACTCAATTCTTGGGACAGCCAATGACCACTACCCAGCGACCCTGGCGGATTCTTAGTCTTCCGCCGGCGTCGCTTCCTCTCGGACGACACGATAGAACTTGAGCCGAGTGTTTCCTGTCTCATCCACAAAATGCACGTTGCCTTCCGATGCCACGGCATTGGAAACAGTTTCCCAGTTTACGAAATCACTCGTCACTTCGACTCGAAAATTTCCACCCGTCTCGCCCGGCAAAGCGAGATGCAGCAATCCATCCGCCAGCACCGTGCATTTCGCTTCGGTTTCTAATTTCGATTCACCCGCCGCGCGCGCGGACAGCCCATCTCGGATGACCACCGCAGCCCGGTGCGTTGGGCGCAATCGGGTGGTATTGCCAGGCAATGGTGAGGTTTCGAGTTGCAGGATGACAGTTTCGCTCCGTTCGACGAGATCGTCAGGTCGTGGGCGCACCACCACTGTCACCGTCTTGGCTCCTGCCGGAATAGTCGCGATGCCGCTGAGTTTTTCATAATCAACGCCGTTCTCCGCTGTGCCCTGGAGTGAATAATTGACCGACAATGGCTCAGCCGTTGGGCCAGAGCGATGAATAACGAACGTTGCTGTGTTAGGTTCCGCATTCGCGTTAGGTTCGACCGCCAAAGCATCGCGCGCGGTTACTCTCAACATCGGGCGAGAGTCCGGCGCATTTACTTTGATTTCGATCGCGGCCGAAACGCCAATCACACCTTGATCATCCGTCGCGCGAGCAGTCAGCACGTGTAGGCCTGGCATCGGGTCGCGCCAAGTGAATCGAAATGTCTGCGTCTCGCCGGGCGGCGGCGGTCGGACAAAGGAAATAATCTGTGCGCCGATGACCCGGCCGTCAGCGAGGAAATCCATTTTCGTCACATAACCGTCTGGATCGCGCGCCTCCGCGACAATCTCGATCGCGGCGTCGCCGGAAAACTCCGCTCCCGCAGCCGGCCGGACAATTGCGACGATGGGCCATTGACTCGTCGAGCTGTCACTAATCATTGCCGCAGCGCTGCCCGGCCGTGCAATCAGATAGCAGGCCGGGGGCGGCGGAAAGATCGCTGGGCAGATCGGTTCTTCTATTCGCAATGTAACCGTCTCCTCGCCCTCGAGCGCCTTGTCCGAAATTGGAACGACGACAGCTTTCACCGCTTCCTCGCCGGCCCGCAGCGTGACCTGACTCTTCAATGCTTGATAATCGATTCCGTTCTGCGCTGTTCCTCCTAACGCGAAATAAACCGGCACTTCAACGTCGCGCGGTCCGGCAATCCGGCGAATCGTGAAGGTGGCCGTGTCCACCACCGCGTCCGGCCTCGCAGATTCGGCAGCCCGCGGATCAGTCGCTTCAACTGAGACAACGGCCCTTCCATCGGTGCGTTCGACCGTAATGGTCACGGGCTTTGAGACCACGCGTTCTCCGGCCGAATCTACCGAACGTGCCGTGAGGAGGTGCACGCCCTGCGGCGGGTTGCGCCATGCAAAGTTGTGATGGATTGGAGTTCCTGGGTCAGGAGCGCGAATGAACGTAATTTCCGACACGCCGATCTTTTCCTCGGCCGCATAAAACTCGACGCGCGAAATGTAACCCTTGGGATCGATGGCGGTGGCTGCGATTTCAATCACGGCCGGGCCGAAGAATTTTTGATCATTTTTCGGCGCGGTGATTTCAGTCGTCGCTGATCCCGGCTTTGTGTCGTTGTCGCGGATCACAACGCTCGCACTGGCGCGAGCCGGATCAATAGCGTATTCGCGAATGGGCATCGCGAAGGGGAAGTCGTCCGGCTGCTGAGTGGTCAGCTTAATCTCGACGCTTTCGTCGCCTTCCACCAAAGCATCATCGGCCGCGGCAATATCGATGTGAACTTGATTTGTCCCGCCCGGCATGATCACCCACTGCACTAATTTTTTGTAGTCTTCGCCGTTAAGCGCTGAGCCGCCGATTGCAAAGAAAATAGGCAAAGTTCCGTCGCCGCCGCCACGCCGGCTGATGGTGAACCGGCCGGGCCGCACGAGCGAGAGGGGCGCAGGCTCAGCCGTCACTCCGATCGTTGCCTCGATGCTGACCACCGGGATGTCAGGACCGAGAACGGCGATGCGAGCCGGCTTCGAAATGACTTCCTTGCCCGCGGTATCCTTGGCCTTTGTCACCAACTCATAACGCCCAGCCGCGACATCTTTCCATTCAAAGATGTGATGCCGCGGACGGCCTGGAATAACCGCGTCGCGCGTGAGGTGCTCCGATTTGCCGATCCACTGTCGATTAGCGTAGAAATCGACCAGCCGAATGTCCCCGAGCGGGTCAATCGCGGTGGCTTCGATTCGCACGAAAGCCGGCGCGCGAAATTCTGCTCCATCCTTCGGCGAGGTAATCTCAAGTGTGGAACCCGCGATCAGGCGATCGTTGTCGTGAATCACGACGCGCGCGATTTTGGATTGAGGATCGATTGCGTAGTTCGTCGGGTAAGGTGTATCGATGGTTGGTGGCACTGGCACAATTTCCGCCAGCACCGTTTCGTCACCTTCAACTAGTTGATCGTCGAGGGGCCCCACAAGAATTTCCTTCGAAGCCGCGCCGGCCTCGAACACCACACTTCGTGGGAGCGCCTCGTAATCCTTTCCGCTTTGGGCGCTGCCGCTTATTTCCAACCACACTAACAATGGCGCGCTCACGTCGCCGCTCCGTTTGATGACAAATCGGCCCGGTGGCACGCGAACTTCCGGAGATGGTTCAATTGTTTCAGCTACTGAAGCGCCGATACTGACGATGGGACGGTCGGTTGGCGGTTGATCGCTGGCCGCGATGACGGCACGCGCTTCGGCGCGCGCTCCGACGAGATAACACTCCCGCGGCGGAGGAAAGATGGCGATGCAGATTGGCGGTTCGACGCGAACGACAACTGTTTCTGCCGATTCAGCGAGAAAGTCATTCACTACTTCGAAACTCAGATCGGCGGTCTCGGCGCCTTTCGGGATTGTGATATTGCCCGTGAGTTTCGGAAAATCTTCGCCGATGCTAGCGGTTCCTGAAACCGAATAGAAGACGGGCAAGTCAATGTCTTGCGATCCAGACCGCACAAAACGAAAGATCAGCGTCCGGGACCTTGAATCGCCCTCTTCGGTTGCTTCGCTTTTGATCGCCGCGACATTCACCTCGATGCGCGGCGGTTCTGCGAGAACGCTGACTTTGACTGCAGACGACATCCCGATTGCTCCTTGATCATCGGTGGCTTTCGCGTGCAGCGCGTATTCACCGGCTGGCACGTTGTTCCAAGCGAGTTGGAATGGGTTCATGGCTGAGGCGCTCAGGGGATTATTCGTGGTCACGCCGAGACTGCGTTCGTTGGCAAAGAACTCGACAGTGCGAATCCATCCGTCGCGATCCGATCCTTGCGCGATTAATTGAATTGTGGCGGACGCACTAAATTTCGCACCGCTTGCCGGCGATACCAGCCGCACCTCCGGTGGGGAATTACCACCAACGACTGGGGCTCTGTCCCCAGCCTGAGCGACCGTGCCA
Source organism: Verrucomicrobiota bacterium (assembly GCA_016871515.1). GTDB lineage: Bacteria > Verrucomicrobiota > Verrucomicrobiia > Limisphaerales > SIBE01 > SIBE01. Next base: position 26,036 of record VHDE01000035.1, on the reverse strand, counting down.
ACCAATGAAAATGCACCGAGAAAGACAAACGACGTGAGATTAACCCGACGAATCAAACGACTTAGCGATTTCATACGACCAGTTCATTCAAATTATGTTTGGATTCGCCGCGCGATAGCTTGGCGACGAATCACTCCGACGGTTAAAGTTTAGCAATCGCTGCGCCAACGATCTCCTGTTATGTCATGAAATAGTGTCTTCTGAGAGCGTTTCGCGGGCCTGCCTGCGTTACGCCCATCCCGTCCCATCCCGTCTTCTGCACTTGTGGGAGGAATCGAATTGCGTTGAAGCAGGCGAATGAGTAAACGGGATGCGCATGCCCCAGCACGTCGAGTTGACTGTCGCGCCAGTTTTCCGGAGGCATTCACGTTGATCGAGTTGCTGATCGTCGTGGCCATTATCGCGATTCTCGCCGCACTCTTGCTTCCGGCGCTGGTCTCGGCCAAGCGTAAGAGCCACTTAGCCGCCTGCGTGAGTCATCAACGCCAGGTAAACATGAGCATCCGGATGCGTATCGATGAGTTAGACGGACGGCTGGCTGACCCGCAAAGTTCCTCAACTTTTGGGATGATGTCGGCCAGCCCGGGTCAGTTTGGATTTGTCCGGCAGCGCCGACAAACAGTTGGTGGCGAAGGAATCCAGCGGAACAAGCTTGGCAGTGGGGGTTACTTACCGTGGGAAACGGAAGTCCGAAAACGACCTGGTTCAGCCAAACCAATCGCGCAGGGAGTTATGCGATCAACTGGTACTTTATTGACGCTTCCTTCCGCCAGCATGATCCGAATGTTCCGCAGCAAAAGCCGAGGACCGGGTCTTTCCTCACGGAAGATCAAGTGCTGGAACCCATGCAAACTCCGCTCTTAGCGGATGGCGCCTGGCACCAGGTTTCTCCGCATGCAACCGACCCAACTCCGTTAGATCTTACCGGAGATTGGGGAGGATCCGGAAGGATGAGCATTGTGGCCATTCCAAGACATGGAAGCAGACCTGCGCGGTTGCCGAGGAATTGGCCGCAGAACAAACCGTTGCCGGGAGCGGTTAATGTTTCGTTCTTCGACGGACACGGTGAACTCGTCAAACTGGATCGGCTTTGGCAGCTTTACTGGCATCTGGGTTACAAGCCTCCGCTCAAGCGACCGGGACTTCGGTGACTGTGGCGCGTTTGGTCCGTCAGCAGAAATCGTAAACTGCGCCAGTTTGCCCAGTTGTGAGCGCGCGCTCACAATTCGGCGTCAGATCGGCGACCGCAATTTTAGCCCTTCCAATGAGGCCAGCTTGGACGCTTTCGGATCGAAACTCTGCGTTACCTCGGCGCTCTCCCCTACGGTTTTCCCTTGCGCCTTCAGCGCATTCCTGGCAGTTAAGAATCCCCAATCAGCGTTGATCTGCCTTCGGTCGAAATGCCGGACCAATTCTCGGGTCGTTCTTGAAGAAAGCTCAATGACACAGCGTGACTCATTGGCTGGGCGTGCCAAACCGTGCCGCGACGGTGCTGCCTTCACGTTGATTGAACTGTTGATTGTCGCGGCCATCGTCGGGCTCCTCGCCGGAATGCTCCTCCCCGCGCTGAACAAAGCTAAAAACAAAGCGCAAGGCATCCGTTGTCTCCATAATCTCCGGCAACTTCAGTTCGCCAATCTCACCTACAGCGAGGAGCACGAGGACAGGTTGGTCCCGTATGTCTCGTGGGTGAGCGGGGGTCTGGACTTCGACGGCGCAAATCGCGACAACACCAATATCAATTACCTTCCCGATCCAAGATTCGCCAGGCTGGCGCCTTACACGCAATCGCCCGCTCTCTACAAGTGCCCGGCCGATCGAAGCACAGTCAGAATCGGCGGCCAAGTGTATCCGCGGGTCCGGAGTGTTGCGATGAATGCGGCTCTCGGCGACGATGGCTTGCCCTGGGAACTGTATCGGTGGTGGCTCGGCGCGCCGGCCGTTCGACGCTTTCTCAAGCAATCTGATATTGTCAATCCGGCGCCCAGCCAGCTTTGGGTATTTGCCGATGAACTTCCGGATAGCATCAACAATCGAGATATGGCCGTGAAATGCGACCGGACGGGTCCAGACGCGATCATCATTGATTATCCGGCGAGCTCTGATAATGGCGCATGCGGAATTGCGTTCCACGACGGGCATGCTGAAATTCACAAATGGCAAGACCCGTGGTGAAGGAGATTCTTTTCAAGGCATCGGAAACATGATGAAACGAATTCCGGCGGGAATCGCTGAGGTGTCACGGCGCCTTCCGTTTCTGGAATTCGTCGGCCCGCCGCTGCGCTTGCTCATCTTCCTTGCCGGCGGCTTGCCGAGACCATTCGAGCGCTTGGGCATAATCCTGAGTTACGCCTTCGCCATTGACATACATGACGCCGAGCGTCCGCTGCGCTGGTGCGTTGCCCGCCTCGGCGCCCTTGCGAAGCCACTTGAGCGCCTCCGCAAGGTCCTGACGAACGCCGTGTCCCGAGTAATACAATCCGCCGAGGTGCGATTGCGCCTCTACATTCCCTTGTTCCGCGGCTCGTCGGAACCACTTGTAAGCTTCCGCGAAATCCTTTGGCACGCCCTCACCGGCATAATAGATAATGCCGAGATTCGTCTGGGCATTCACTTCGCCCTGATCGGCCGCCTTCAGGAACCAACGCCGCGTTTCAGCTTGGTCCGGAGACACGCCTTCGCCTAAAGCGTAACTTGCGCCGAGGTTCGTTTGAGCCTTCGCGTGGCCTTGTTCGGCCGCTTTGCGGAACCACTTGACAGCTTCGGGTTGATCGACGTTCACGCCCTCGCCTGTCTGATACTTCTTGGCTAGTTGATATTGGGCCTCCGCTTCGCCGTTCGCGGCGCGCGAGGTTAGGTTCGAAAGGTTGTCAGCTTGTCCTCGGGAAGCGGCGGCGGCGGGTTCGGGACTGGAGGCTTGCGACCGCGTCTTGTTGTCGGCAGGCGCAACTTGCGGCCCAGGCACAGCGATCATATCCAACGTAATGCTCCTTCCCGGCATGCCGACGCCGCGCACCATCGCTTTGGATGCAGCTGGCGGACGTTTCGGATCGTAGTAATCTGGCCGAAGCTGATTGAGTTTGGTGCTGGTTGGATCGTCCGAGACGTAATAGGTCGCTTTCACGAGATGCCTGAAGTCGCTGCCGGTCTTTTTCAGCAGGTCCCCTAGAGAAGCGAAGACTTCGCGGACTTGGGCGTCCGGATCATCCGGTGTCATTCCGTACAAGCCCGAGATGAAAATGAGCTTGTCCGAATTGACTCGGGTCACTCGACTGTAGAGGGGCGATGCGGTCAGTCCCGGCGGCGTGACGAACTTCACGGGTTCTTTCGAAAGTCCCGGATTCGATGCTGCAGAGACAACTAATTCAATTTCTATAGGTGTGCTGCCAACCCACTCGACGTGAGCTATTGGAGGAACCGTCTCCTTATCGAAGAAGCGTTGGATTTCGTTTTCGACGATGGCGACATCGCGCATCGGTGTGAGGAACGTCTTGAGCTGGGCGATATCCGATTTCTTCAATCCAAGATGCAACAACGTTCGTTGCAAACTTTCCAACGACTTGCGAGTCGCGCTGGCGAGGCCGCCATTTTCAGCTTGTCCCGAGACAAAGACTGATGGCTTTGCAGGCAAGATGGCCACATGAGACCGCAAGGATGAACCGGACAATCCGGCGGAGCGAAGCCGTTCAACAGAGTTCTCACTTACGCCCATTGGCGTAGCGGCAATTGCATCCATTGCCACTCGTGCATCGGGATGAGCGAGAGCGCTCACGACAAAACTCACCGCTGGCTTAGTGTTGCCGGCAAATCGCCGCGCGAAGAGCCGTTGCACATCCGCGGCGGCATCAGCTTGCGCGAGGTAAACGTTGATTTTGACGATTTGATCGAGTCCTGATTTTGCTGCCACTAACGCGCGTTCGATATTGGCGAGAGTCATTTCTATTTGCTTCGCGGTGTCGTCGTGGCTGACCACAGTACCGGTTTCATCGAGGGGCAGGAGCTGCGCAGTATGTGCCAGAGCAAGGTTATTCACCACTGCCGCCATTGAGCTTCCGGTCATTGAATTCGGCTGGATGTACTGAACGCTCGATTGGGCAAACGCCCCTTTCGCCGCGACGACGAGTAATAGCGTCCGTACCACAAAAGCCGCCCAAGCCTTTCGGTAATTCAAAGAGCATTTGTCCCGGAGGGACTGAATGACAATAGCCCGGCGTTGAAACGCCGGGCTATTTTCGCGCTGTCCCTCCGGGACAACCATTTGCCAAATGGCTTCGAATTACCGAAAGGCATTGGAGTGGAATCAATCCTTACCGGTCGGTGTGAATTGGCGACTGATTGCGCCGACTTATGGCTGCCCTGCGTCATAAAGCACCACCTCATCAATTAACAGATTTACCTCGCGTGTCCCATTATCTGCGGACGGGAAGAAGAAAATGTCGTCCACTAAGTTGCCTGGCGAAAATGGAGAGTTAGGACTTCCGTCATTGCGCCGTGAATCTTTTGAGAAGTCGAGATAGACTGTTGTCCATGCGCTTTCTTGCAGTCCGGTCAGATTGATGTGCCGGTTGTCTTGCACCGTGGCGTCGAATATCTGCACGGTCATCTTCGACGTTCCAGTGAGGTGATAGCGAAACCGCAACTTAGTGTGGGCGCCGACGGGCCGAGGTGGCGCGATGGGCAGACTGATCAACTTGCCTTTCCCATCCTTCCTCGGAATGGCTCGCGCCGCGCGCCAGGACGATCCGGCAGGCAAACTAGATTCGACGATCTCAAAATCTCCAGGCCAGTATTTTTCTTTGGGACCCGTGTCAAAGGCGGCAAGCAGAATCACGCGGTTCGGGAACGGCTCGTTCTCGGGCGCCAAACTCGCGTCTTCGGCGAAGAAAATCACATCGTCGATAAACAGTTCGCACCTCTGCGCATCGGCGGGCTTTCCGACGAATACTTTGAAGTCGTCCATTCGTTCGCCTTCCTGGAAAGCTTCCGGGCTGCCGTCGTTACGGCGCGCGTCACGTGTAAGATTCATCGTGACTTCGGACCATTTTCCTTCGGCAAGACCGGAGACCTTAACGTGATTGTTGTCTTCTCGTGTTAGGCTGAAGTGCTGAAAAGTTGCTTGGTTTGTCCCCTGGAGAAAGTAGCGAACGTACAGGTGGTTGACCTTCCCCATGCGCGGTCCGGGAACAGGATTGATGCCGGTCATGAGTGCGCTGAGGTTTTGGTAAGGTTTGGCGCCGACACCGAGAGCCGTGCGGTTGCCAGGATATCTAGGAATATTGTTTGTTTCCGCCGGCCCGAACCATCCGTAATCAGGTGTTGTCCCTTCAAAATCACAAGCTGCCCAAATGCGGTGCGGAAAAGTTTTTGACCGCGTGATTGTGGCAGTGATCTCCCCGCGCGTTCCGTTGCGTTGGTTATCGGCGGGTGATGCGCTCAGCTCGGATGTTGTCCGGGCCAGAGTTGCGAGCGTTGATTTCTCGATTAGCCCGGCCAAATGCTGGACCCGCTGCGGTTCGCGGCTGGCCAGATTGTTGGTCTCAAACGGATCGGGAACGAGGTGATATAATTCTGGCTTGATGGTTTGGTTTCCAAACGTGATCAATTTCCAATCTTTTTCCCGCACCCAACGGTGCGTCAGATTTAATGCCGGCTTATCGATATCAACCGACGTGTGCAGATAAATCTCACCGAAGACAGCATCGCGCTCCAGCCGGCCTTTTCCCAGCGCAACGTCGAGCAAGCTCGCGCCCGGCGTCGCCTCGGGCTTTTTGAGTCCGCAAGCAGCGAGAATCGATGGTGCGATGTCGATGGTCGAAACTAGATCGCTGTGCTTGGCCGGCTTGATGCGCCCAGGCCAACGCAGCATCACGGGCGTCCGCAAACCGCCATCGTACGGTGACAACTTGCTTTTGGGAGCAAACCAACCGCGGGTCGTTTGTCGCGGCCCGGTCTCTTGAATCCACCCGTTGTCCACCACAAACACAATCAGCGTGTTATCGCGGAGACCTTTCCGATCGAGCCAGCCGAGTAATTCGCCGCAGGTTTCGTCGAACCATTCGCACATCGCCCAATACTTCGCCAGCCTTTCGCTCCGGCCTTCGAGGAGGTACTTCTTGAGCAAGCGTTCCGGCGGTGTGTGCGGATCGTGCGGCATCATTGGCGCATACCAAACAAAGAACGGCTGCGAACCGCCAGCTTCGATAAAGTCGAAGATCGGCTGCATGGTTTGGCGGCCGATCGCGAGCCCTGTGTCGCCGTGGCGCCCTTTTTCGGTCATGCCATGCGTGAAACCGCCATTGGAAAAATGACCTTCCCAGAACTTGCCGGTTTGCAAGCTGCGATAGCCCAATTGTTGCAACAGTCGCGGCGCCGTTGGCGCATTTCGGATAAACGGGTGCATCGCCTCGCGCGCCACGCCTTCGGGCGGATCATTGCAACAAATCTTGTGCTGGCTTGCGTAAAGGCCGGTCAGCAACGTTGCGAGACTCGCCCGGCAAAGTGAAGTCGGCACATAACCGTTTGGGAAGACCGCGCTCTCCGACGCAAGCTTGTCCAAGTGCGGCGTCTTGATCACGGGATGTCCCATAAAGCCAAAATCGGTCCAGCCTTGGTCATCGGAGACAATCATGACGACGTTGGGTAAAGAGGCGGCGACTGCTGGAAGAGTGGCGACTAAAAACGCCAGGGCCGTATGGAGTGCATTGCGCCCCATGAACGTGGCAGGACAGCGCGTCCCGCCTGTCCTGCTTTTGGCGTCCGCAGGGGCTGGACAGGCGAGACGCCCTGTGCTGCCAGGAGGTTCATGGGGAGGGATCGCGCTCGGACTTGCAATCGTGAGTCTAGCTTGGCGGAAGCCTCGCTGCATCGGCGTAAGAAGCTTGCGGATCACAGCCTGCTTTTACTTGGCCGAACGGTGTGTTTCGAGATAAAAATCAGTGGAATTCCGATGTCGCTGAACCAACCAAACAGAATCCGTTATGAACGCGAACTCCTTCATCGCTGCGACTTTGTTAGCGGCAATCACTTCCACCGCCCAGCCGGCGCCAGCGGGTAACCAAGCAGCCGAACATTCGCCCAGCCGCGCCGCTTTCGGCCCAGTTCAACCGCGCCTTTCACCGGACGGAAAATGGATTGCGCTTTCTTATCAAGGGGCGATTTGTCGTTTGCCCTCGGCCGGCGGCGCTCTCACCGTTCTGTCCGGCGGCGAAGGGTTTGATTTGGAACCCGCGTGGTCACCCGATGCGACCAAGATTGCTTTCATAAATTCAGCCAATTTCTTCGGCGGACAGTTGCAATTGATGGACTCGAAGGAAGGTGTCCGGGTCAAATTACCTGCCGCGGTCCGCGCAGAGGGTCGAATGTTCTTTCATCCCGACGGGCGGCGTTTGCTCGGACGCTTCAGCATAACAGCGCCACCCAACACGATTGCTTGGCATGATCTCGAAAGCGGCACGCTTAAGCCGGTCGAGATTCGACCAGGCGATGTTGGCCCCGTGCGCGGACCGTTCTGTCTTTCGGCTGACGGCCGCTTGATTATTTTTGCCCAGCACCAAGACCGGCCGGGCGAACAATCCGGCAACGACGGCCCGCAAGCCGATCTTTGGAAAGTTCCGAGCGACGGAGGCGAAGCTGAAAGAATCGTCCGCTGGCCTTCGCGAATTTACGGTCTCCATAGCGACGCGACCGGACGCGGCGTCTATGCCGTTACGGATCGCGGCACACCACACAATGATATTTGGCACATTTCTGTAGAAAATGCGTTGCGCGACGCGCGCAAGCTTACGTCCGGTCAAGCGGATGAGGATTGGCCAAGCATCAGCCTGGAGGGGCGAACGCTCATTCACACTGAAAATCATCATGGCGCAACGGCCATCGTGCGTCGTGAATTGTCGTCTGGCGAAAGCCGTTTGTTGGCGTCTGAGCGCATCGATTTCCGCCAGCCAACCGGCCAGCTTCAGCTCAAATTTACGGACAAGCAACGCGGCGAGCCAATCGTCGCGCGTGTTTCGCTGAAACGCAAGGGCGGCAAATTTCATGCGCCGCCCGGAGCGCTTTATCGTGTGTTGGGCGGCCGGCTCTCTTTCTATTGGCGGGGTGAAACGGCAATCGAATTGCCCGCAGGTGTTTATGAGCTTCACGCGTTGCGCGGCCCGGAATATAGCGTGCTCCAACAAGAGGTTGAAGTGAAACCGGAACAAGCGGCGGCGCTTGAAATTTCGATGGAACGCTGGACTGATGCCGCGGCGCGACGCTGGTTTTCGGGCGAGAACCATATTCATGGCAACTACGGTTACGGCGCTTGGTTTCTCAATCCTCGCCTCATGCTTGACCAGTGTGAAGGTGAAGACTTGAACGTCTGCAATATCATGGTCGCAAATTCGGACGGCGATGGCGTCTTTGATCGGCAATTTTTTCTGGGCGGTCCAGACAGTCAATCGAAGCCGGGAACAATCCTTTACTGGAATGAAGAGTTTCGCAGCACGATCTGGGGGCACATGACCCTGATTGACCTGCCTCGACTCGTGGAACCGATCTTCACGGGTTTTCAAGACACCACAAATCCATGGGACATACCGACCAATGCAGATATTGCCGAACGGACCCGCCATCAAGGCAGTGCCGTCAGCTATACGCACCCTGCCAGCAACCCGGACGATCTCTACAATCATCCTTACTCTGCCAAAGGTTTGCCCGTCGATGCAGCATTGGGCCGGATTGACACCATGGATGTGATGGGCTTCGGCTACAACGCGTCGGTCAAGCTTTGGTATCGCTTGCTGAACTGCGGTTTTCGTGTGTCGGCCGCTGCGGGAACGGATTGTTTTCTAAATCGCATTGCGAGCTATCCGCCGGGTTGGGGCCGCGCCTATGTGAAATTGCCAGACGGTCTTTCTTATCGAGGTTGGGTGGACGGTCAGCGCAAAGGACGTTCGTTCGTGAGCAATGGGCCTATGATCGAATTATCTGTGGATAGAAGGGAAATCGGCGAAACCATCGAGCTTGACGCGGCTCGTCCAGTTCGTATTCGAGGCCGGGTAATATCTCAATTTCCATTGGACAAACTCGAACTCATCCAAAACGGCGAAGTTCTGGACGCAGGGAAGCTGCAGGACAACCGGCTGGGAGCTTCCTTTGATAGGGAGCTTGGAATTGAGGCGACCAGTTGGATTGCATTGCGTGCCGCCGGGCCCTCGCCACCTTACTTGCCGGTGGGCGGACTCTGGGCACATACAAATCCGATCTTCATCAACGTCAAGAATCGTCCCCCGAATCACACAGCGGACGCGGAGTATTTTCTGGCGTGGATCAATCGTCTTGAAACCGTGCTTCGCCGACGCGACCGAATGCATACTGGCCGATCACACATTGAGATTCAATTGGCCGCCGCGCGCTCGGTTTATCAAAAATTGCTCGACGCATCAAAGTAGCGGGCGGCTGCCGTTCTCGTGAGCGACCGCCGCCGACAGCGCGCTCACGCAACCGCAGTAACTGTCCGAATTCTCTGAGCAAGTCCGCAACCGCCTTCAGGCCCACCTAGAAACTTAACTAAATCGAAACAAGTCAGATTGGGACAGCCTCCGGCGCGGTAATCGGAGCGCGGATGCCCACATCCGCGCTCTATAGCAGTGCCCCAATGTTGGGTGCTTTCATTTAGGAAGCACAAGCGACAGCAATGCCCCTGTTGCTCAACCGGACCTTCTAAGCCGGCGTGCCAAGGATTCGTTCACCGCGCTGAATCAATCGGAGTCCTGTCCGCGTTGCGCCCGATTCGATGCAGAGTTCACCAAGCATCACGACAGCAATACCTCCCCACAGGGATGCGGCTTTGGAGGAATTCGCGATGGCTTCCAGTTCGCGACGCGCCAGAAACAGTTCTCCTTGCCGAATCCAGAAGAAAGCCCAGAGGATCGCTGCCAACGGCGCGTCATGATCGCGTTCAATTCTGCGAATGGCATCGGACACGCGATCCAAATCTTCGCCAAATGCCCGTTTCAGAAGTACTCGTAACGTCGCGTCCTGCGCGTTCATCGAACCAACCAATCCGCGAAGTCTATCCAAAGCCAAAGCAAATCTAGCGGTCATTTGCCCGAAACTTAGCCTCAGTCATCATCATCGTCATGGTCGGGTCCGAAAATCAACTTCGCGGTTTTTTCACCCGTTTTTGGCAAGCGACCACCCCAATTCGAAACGTAAAGAACCTCTCCGGAACCTGGATGCGTTTGAACAACCACATCAAAGGGGGCGACTCCGACGGGAATCTCTCGCAACAGATTTGTCGATCCCAAGTCGACGACAGCCAGGCTGTTCCTTCGCGACAAGCAGACGTAAGCTTTCGTTTCGTCGCGCGACAATCCGATCCCCCCGACGTGAACGTTGGTCGAATTGCCGAACCCCGGAAGCACGATCTTCTTTCCCCAAACGACTTTGCCGTCGGCTGCCATATTAGCTTCCCAAAGGGCATTCTGCGCAGTGGAGGCGAAAAGGCGTGAACCATCGCGGGTCACGGCAAGACCATGCGTGGAACCCCCGCCCTGAGGGAATTTCAGTTCCTGGCGAACTTTCCAGGTTTCAGCGTCGATCACAACCAATCCGCGATTGTCCTTCACGTAAACTGTCCGCCCATTCGGCGCGAGGACGAGATCAACGGGCCGTCCTCCCAATTCAACTGATTGGCAGGCGGGACGGAGCAATTGGTGAGTCGCTGTGAGATGCCCTCCGGTTTCGAGCGGTCCGACATGTTGAATCAGTTCCGTTTGGCTGCCAGCGAAAAGCAAAAGGGCAGGCCAGGAGAATTTGAGAGGAGCAGTCGCTAATTTCATCGCGTTGGAGTTTGGTTGCCACCAAACGTACCGAGCGCGATGGGTCGAAGCAAAGGATTTGTTTAATCGATGTCCGAAACTCCCGCCCCTACTCGACCCAAGCCCAATCCCATGGCCAGCCGGAAATCCATAAGGCCTTTGGATACGCGGTAGCGGGTGTTGCGCGCGCGAAACGTTTTTCTGTGATCCACTCCGCATGGCCGTCGCTGTAGGATTGATTGTGGCCAGCCGGTTCATTCGAAGCATTCACTTGCCCAAGCGCCGGGACCGGACCTTTCTTCCCATGATTCGACGTCCAGGCTTTCTGCGTTGGGACCACCATGGTGTGATCCGCCGTCAACGGACCCATCGCATCGGTGGACTTCGCGGGCGAGTTCGTGCCTTTAAACCGCGTCCCCGAAAGTCCCGCCAGCAACATGTATTGATCGACGTGCAGCAGCCCCTTTTCATCGAACAAGCGCGGACTATCCTTGCGCGAAGGACATTTCCAAGCCGTCGGGAGGCCGGCCTTCTTGATTTCCTGCTCGAACTCGGCCGCGCTCTTGCGAATGCGACCGCCTTCCATTCCATAACTGAGCAACGTCAAACCTTGGTCCTTGCTCATCACGTAGAGTGCGTCCAGCTTCCAAGCGGTCGTTTGGTCTGCCGTGGGGAATTTGTCACCGAAGTCGTCGGCGTACATGAGGAAGGCCAAACTCTGCGTCTTGAGGTTGTTCAGGCAAGAAACGCGCTGGGCCTTCGTTTTCGCCCGGCTCAACGCGGGCAACAACATTCCGGCGAGAATCGCGATGATGGCAATGACGACGAGCAATTCGATCAAGGTGAACGCTCCAAAGCCACGGTGGACGCTGCGTTGGCGGTGGTTCATGGGAAAGACGGTTTTAGCAGTCCATGAAACGAAGGCAAGGGAAAGTTGCTTTTCAGTTAAGTTTGCCTAGTGTGAAGGCGTGACGACTGAAGAGATCGACCAAAGGATCGAACAAACACTCGCAGACGTTATTTGGGAGGTCAGAGGTTTTCGGAATTGGCTGGAGCTGAACGCAAATATCTTTCAGCCTCATACAGGCCACCGTTGGCAAGACGTCGTTGCGACGGCGTTTTGTTATGGACTCGGTCGAAGCGACATCAAGCCCGGTCACGTGAAACTCCGCCAAGTTTTAGAGGACACACAGGGTGTCGCTTTCCGGCCTGGAAAACGAAAGGAAGTAGATATCATCGAGGTTGGAAATGAGATCATTGTCTTCGAAGTCAAGAGCGCGGCGGACTTCGACGACATTGATGATCTAGACGACAAAGTCACCTGGGCGCAAGACTTGCATCCGAACCGGGACGTAAAAGGTGTTTTGGCAAACTGGGGCGCCGACACCGACCAGCGTCGCTGGTGCAAAGAGAGAGGCCTTAAAATGATTCCATAGGCTGGTTGATCGAGAGACCGCTGGCATCCGGACCCTTTCTTGACACAGGCATTTTCCCCTCGAATCTTGTGGAGGCATTAATCGCTTCATGAAGATCGCAGTCCTATTATCAGGCGGCGTGGACAGCTCGGTGGCCCTTCGGCTCGCTCAAGCGGAAGGGCACAGGGACATCACTGCGTTCTATTTGAAGATATGGCTCGAGGATGAACTCTCTTACCTCGGAAGTTGTCCCTGGGAAGAGGACTTGAAATATGCGCGAGCCGTCTGCGAGCAAGCCAGGGTTCCGATCGAGGTTGTCTCTCTACAGACGGAATATCAGGAAAAGATCGTCGCGCATGTGCTGGATGAGCTTCGGGCCGGCCGCACGCCCAGTCCGGACATCCTCTGCAACGAGCGCATCAAGTTCGGACTTTTCTTCGAGAAGATCGATCCGAGCTTTGACAAGATCGCAACGGGCCATTACGCGCAGATCGAGGGACGCGACGGAACATTTCTTTTAAAGCGCTCGCCCGATCCCGTAAAAGACCAAACTTATTTTCTTTCGTCGCTCAACCAGGACCAACTGCGTCGCCTTTGGTTTCCGATTGGACATCTGACGAAACGTCAGGTCCGAAAACTCGCGCACGAACTGGACTTGCCCAATCAGGACCGAAAGGACAGCCAAGGCATCTGTTTCCTTGGCAAGATCAAATATCCCGAGTTTATTCGCTATCACTTGGGCGAATGCAAGGGGGACCTCATCGAACTCGAGACCGGCCAAAAATTGGCGGGCCATCAAGGCTATTGGTTCTACACGATTGGCCAGCGCAAAGGGCTCGGTCTCAGCGGCGGCCCGTGGTACGTCGTTAAGAAAGACATCGCTTTGAATCGCGTTTTCGTATCGCACTCGGACAGCTATTTGAAGCACGCGCAACAGCAGTTGACGGTTAGTCCAGTCCACTGGATTTCAGGCGAACCAACCCAAACCTCTCTGCAAACGAAAATCCGCCACAGCCCTCATCTCGCCGAATGCCAAATCCGCTCTCTCGGCGAGAAACGTTGGGAAGTTGTCCTCGGCGAAAAGGATCAAGGCATCGCCCCCGGCCAATCGGCGATTTTTTACGATGGCGAGATCTGCCTGGGCGGCGGCGTGATTGAGTAGGCGTACTCAGTCCTACGCGATAGCAGCCTTCTCCCTGAATTCTCTTGGCGAAATCACGCGAGCGGATGATAAGAAAGCTCGTCAAATACAAACCTCGGACAAACGAACATCCATATGAATCGACGAACTTTTCTGGCAACGATGAGCAGTGTAGCCGCTCTCGATCCTGCATCTACGTTCGCCGCCGGCGCCCTGGAGGGAACCAAAACCACTTCGAACAGTCCTCCTCGCAAAGTAATCGTTGGCGCGGCCATGCAATCGTTTTGGGTCCAGCATCCCGGTTTGGAAAAACGGCTCGCTCAACTCGCCGGATTGGTCGACGAAATGGCGGCTCATGCCAAAACCAAATACGCTCGCGGCCTCGATCTCGCCATCTTACCGGAGGTTGCCATCACGGGCGAAGCGACTGGCGATGCCTTGGCCTGCTCCGTTCCTCTAGAAGGGCCAGTCCATGACGTATTCGCGCGCAAAGCGCGTGAACACGCCTGTTATATTCTGGTTCCAACCTATTTGCTCGACTCGAAAGAAAAGAAATTATGTTCGAATGCCGCGGTCCTCGTGGGACGCAAAGGCGAAGTAGTCGGAACGTACCGCAAAGTGCATCTAGTCGTTTCGTTCGAGCGCGAAACAATGGAAGGTGGGGCGACTCCCGGCCATGAGTTCCCGGTGTTCAACTGCGATTTCGGCAAACTCGGAATCCAAATCTGTTATGACATGGAATTCGACGACGGTTGGGCCGAACTGGCGCGGCGCGGCGCGGAACTGATCGCTTGGCCAACTCAATCGCCCCAAACTTCGCAGCCCACGTGGCGTGCGGTCGAAGGTCGCTGTTACATTGTCTCGAGCACCTGGCGGCATAACGCTTCGATCTTCGAACCCACCGGCAAGATCACTGCGCAGATTAAGCCGCCGCAAAGCATCCTCGTCCGCGAACTCGACCTCAGTTACGCGCTTTTGCCGTGGAGTTCGAATTTGCGCAATGGCGAAGCGCTCCGCAAAGCTTACGGCGACAAAGTTGGCTTCCATTATTACGAAGACGAGGATCGCGGCATCTTCTGGTCAAACGATCCCAAAACCTCCATCGGCGAAATGGTTCGCTCGCTTGGCTTGGTGGAGTTGGAGGACCAAATGGCGCGCGTCCGGCAGTTCTACCGAAAAGCAAAAGCGCAGCAGTAATGTCATGCAGGAACGCAGCCTTTAGGCTGCAGAACCGCAAAATCGATCCGGAAATCAGAAGCGCTACAGAATTACTTGCCTCTCCCTCTAATCGGACGGATAGGCATCGAACGTGTATGAAAACTTGGATTCAAACAGTTGCCTCGGTTGTCTGCGCGATTTCGGCGTTGGCCAATGGCTACGGTGCATCCTCCTCGGAGACCGTTTCCCCTATTGTTCGCGTCGCCAATACCACGCTCCAATTGCCTTCGTCGCCGCCGCAGTTTGGGTACTCGTTGACCAACGCGTTTCCTGGAATGAGTTTCAGTCAGCCGCTTGGCATCGCCTCCCCTCCGGGCGAGACCAACCGGCTGTTCATTTTGGAGAAAGGCGGAAGCATCGTTGTCATCACCAATCTGGCCGCTCCGAATCGGACGGTCTTCATGCGGTTGACGGTCGCAGCCGAAGGTGAGTGTGGCTTGCTCGGCTTGGCCTTTCATCCAGGTTACGCGACGAACCGTTACTTTTATGTCTTCGCGTCGCGCAATCTGAACACATCCCAAGGCAACGGACGTCACCAGCGTATTTCACGCTTCGAAACTTCGCCGGCAAATCCCAGCCATGCTTTGACCAACACGGAACTTCCGCTGATCACGCAATTTGATACCGCTGACAATCACAACGGAGGCGATCTGCACTTTGGTCCAGATGGTTACCTGTACGCTTCGGTGGGCGATGAGGGGCCGCAGTATGATGGCGCGCGCAACAGCCAGACGATTACCAGGAACTTTTTCTCCGCCATTCTCCGCATCGATGTGGACAAACGGCCCGGCAATCTCCTGCCGAACACACATCGAGCCGCGACCACGAATTACTTTGTGCCCGCGGACAACCCGTACGTCGGCGCGACTTCGTTCAACGGCCAGTCTGTCAATCCGGAAAGTGTGCGCACGGAATTTTATGCGATCGGATTCCGCAATCCGTGGCGAATGACTTTCGATCGTCCGACTGGGCTGCTTTACGTCGCCGACGTTGGGCAAGACGCCTGGGAAGAACTGAACATTGTCGTCAAGGGCGGCAATTACGGCTGGGTTTATCGCGACGGGTTGCATAACGGTTTTCGCGCGCGTCCAGCCGGAGTAACGGTGATCAATCCGATTCACGAGTACGCGCACGGCTCCGGTCCAGTCCGCGGGAATTCGATCACGGGCGGTGTCGTTTATCGCGGTCAAAGGCTGCCTCAACTTTTTGGGGCCTACGTTTTCGGCGACTACGAATCCGGGAATATTTGGACGCTTCGTTACAACGGGACCAACGTCGTGCCATCCCATCGGATTGGCGGCGCGGCGAATCCAGCCGGGTTCGGCGCCGACCCTCGTAATGGTGACGTGCTTGTCGCGCGTTTGAGCGGCCAGGTCATGCGCGTAAATTACAACACCACACCCGTCGGAACGCCGCTGCCGCCCACGCTGGCGGACACCGGCGCGTTCAGCGATCTCGCCAGCTTGAAAGTGAATCCGGGAATTGTGGCTTACGATCTGAACGTTCCCTTCTGGTCGGACAACGCGCACAAACGGCGTTGGTTTTCCGTTCCGGATTTGAAAGCCACGATTGGTTTCAGCCGTGATGGCAATTGGTCATTTCCGAGCGGCGCGGTGTGGATCAAACATTTTGAACTCGAACTGACGAACGGCGTCCCGGAGTCGCGGCGGCGGCTCGAGACGCGTTTCATCGTTCGCAATTCGAACGACGTGTACGGCGTCACCTACCGCTGGGACGATGCGCAACAAAACGCGACACTCGTTCCGGAAGAGGGATTGGACGAGACTTTTGTGATTCACGATGGCGGCGTCGTCCGGACGCAAGTCTGGCATTATCCAAGCCGGACCGAATGCGTTACTTGTCACACGAGCGCTGGAGGCCTCGCGCTCGGTTTCAACACAGCGCAACTCAATCGCGGCTTCGATTACGGCGGCGCCACGGCCAATCAAATTCGCGCGCTCAGTCAGGCCGGTTACTTCACCACAAACATAGCGGGGATTCACACATTGCGCGCGCATGCCGGAGCGACGAATCGCGCGGCAAGTTTGGAAACGCGCGTCCGTTCTTACCTCGCGGTGAATTGCGCGAATTGTCACCAACCCGGTGGACCAACGACGGCTTCGTTCGACGCGCGCCTGGCCACACCGACGACCGAGGCGGGATTGATCAACGGGCGGCTGAACAATGCCGGCGCCAGCGACGAGAACCGAATCGTTCGGCCTGGCTCGCCCGAACGGTCAATGTTGCTTCAGCGGATCGCCAAGCGAGGACAACAGCAGATGCCGCCGATCAGCACCACCGTGGTGGACACCAACGCCGTTCAATTGCTTAGCGAATGGATCACGAAGGATGCCACCGCATTGCAGAGTTTTGCCGATTGGCAAATCGCGCAATTCAACGATGCGCAACTGCCGCAAGCTGCTGCCAGCGCTGATCCTGATGGCGATGGCTCGGCCAATTATCTCGAGTTTCTGCTTGGCTCCAATCCCTCGGTGAAGTCGGAGCCTTGGAAAGTTTCGGCGCAAGTCCGGAACGGCGCGGTGCAAATCCGTTTTCCGCAAATCGCCGGACGCGGCTTTGAAGTGCAAACGACGACGGACCTGTCTGATCCATTGTCCTGGCAGCCGCTCGACGTGGCCGGCAACCGGCCGTTCTTCTCGTCGGCGAACACGGAAGCGATCGTCGAGGACTCGCTGGTTGGGGCAGGGCCGAAGTTCTATCGCGTGCGCATCTTCGGACAGTAGATTAACCGAGACGTTTCACCGCTCGTAGCGGCGTCTCGTAAGAGCGCCGCATTTGGTATAGCTCAAATTGGCGGCGCCTCACGAGACGCCGCTACGAGAACCTTCGAGGTTTTATTATAGCGTTTCGCGAACAGCTTTCCGGATAGGTAGGGAAACGCTGCCGCGTTTCCGGCAAACCCGTGTCTTTGGTGTTTTTCGTGGTTTGAATCGCCGCGTTTAGGTTCAACCGTCCCGTTCGGGACTCAAACGCCCCGCGTCGCCGTTCACCGGCGTTCAAACGCCGGGCTATCCGGGACAAATGCTCTTTGAAATGCACTCGCGGCGCGCCTCGCGCCACGACAACTTCCAGACGCCCGCCGGCGGCAACCGCAGCCTTTTTTGCTTTGCTGACATGCTTCGGCCGCTATTCTCCAGACGATCCTGAAGACGTAATTCTCAACTCAAACCAAATGAACCCGATTTCCATCGTTCAAGCCAAGCGGTTCGCCATCGTTGTCACAGCCTTTGCGGTTGCTGTCGCGGCCAAAGGCGCCGAAGGTCCTAAACCGATTTTTCCCGATGCCACGCCGGTTTGTCCCTGCGAGAGCCTGACGAAAGTGTCGCTTCCCAACACGACCATCGACTCGGCAACTATCGATCCGACGGATGGTTCCTGCCGTGTGACCGCGACCGTGACTCATCCGCCTTCGGGTGATCGCGTCAAAGTTTGGATCGCGTTGCCGGTGCAGAGTTGGAACGGACGATTTCGCGGCAATGGCGGCGGCGGCTTTTCGGGTGGAAGCACGAACAGCTTGCGCGGTCCCGCAGCCATGGGTTTCGCCGCCGGCGCCACCGACACGGGCCACGAAGGCGGGAGCGGCAGCTTCGCGCTCGATGCGAATGGGCGGCTGAACTGGCAATCAATTCGCGCCAATGCCTATCTTGGCATTCACGAAATGACTGTGGTCGGAAAGGCCCTGACCAAGGAATTTTACGGCAAGGCGCCGCGCTATTCGTACTTCGTCGGCGGTTCGACCGGTGGCCGCCAGGGGTTGATGGAAGCGCAACGCTTTCCCGAAGATTACGACGGAATCCTCTCAGGTTGTCCGGCCATCAACTGGCACAAATTCGTTCCTTCCGAAATGTGGCCCCAGGTGGTGATGCTCGCAGCCAAGAATTTTGTGCCAAAAGCAAAGCTCGACGCAGCTGCGGCCGCCGCAATCGCTGCATGCGACGGCGCGGATGGGGTAACCGATGGCGTCATCGATGATCCCGGCAAATGCAATTATGATCCTAAAGCGCTCGTCGGCGCGAAAGTGGGAGACAGCACGTTCACCGAAGCCGATGCCGATGTAATTCGCAAAATCTGGGAAGGTCCGCGAACGCAAAATGGCGCGCAGCTTTGGTATGGCTTGACGCGCGGCACCGACCTTTCCGCGCTCGCGGGCACGACCGGTTCGCCATTGACCGGGCGGCCGTTGGGCATCTCGCTGGATTGGTTCCGGTATTTTCTCGCGCAGGATCCCAAATGGGATTTCACGAAATTAACGCCTGCCGGTTACGAACTTCTCTTTGCGCAATCGGTCGAACAGTATGGCGCCGTCATTGGAACGGATAATCCCGACCTCACGCGCTTCCGCGATCGTGGCGGCAAGGTCATCATTTATCACGGGCTGGCCGACGAGTTGATTACGTCGGACGGAGCGATCGATTATTACAAGCGGCTTCAGAAACAAATGGGCGGGGAAGAAGCGACCGCGCGATTCACGAGGTTATTTCTGGCGCCGGGCGTGAATCACGGTTTCCGAGGCCCTGGTCCCACCCCCACAGGTCATTTCGAGGCCCTGATCAAATGGGTAGAAGAAGGCAAAGCGCCCGACAAGCTCATTGGCGAACGCAGGGATAAGGATGGAAAAGTCATCGGCACGCGTCCGTTGTTTCCCTACCCGCAGGTGACCAAGTACAAAGGCAGCGGCAGCACCGAAGACGCAGCGAATTTTGTTTCCGAACGGTAGGGCCTGCTGGCGGCCGAACCTGCCAAGCAACCCGCGTCGCAGCGTTTACGCCTCAGAAATGTTAGGTTCGCCCGCGGTTGCCGAAGTTCGGAACTGCTCAAACCGCGGGCATTCGGTTAAGCACTTCGTGACACTCGAACGCACGCCATCTTCTCCCTCGCTTCCATCGGATGCGAAGAGAGGGAGAAGACTGCCGACCCATCTTGTCTTAAAGGAATGGCCTGGAGCCTCGAAACAGGCGAACGTTCTGCAGCGTGAACGCCGCGTTCCGCGTTACGTCGCCGCACATGGTGTCAGCGAGTTTTTCTTGCGCGGGCTTCTGACCGGCAATTAGGCTTTCCCTCATCGTGGAAACCAAATCATTTACCTGATCGTCATGAAGAGAGATGTTTCGCTCATCAAGTTGTTGTTGGCAGTCGCTGTGATCCTCACGACTGTGGCTGGCTGTCAAAAAAAGGCGTCCTCGGAAGGAGAGAAGCCAGCGACGTTTGCTGAAACGGCACAAAAACGGGCCCCAGACGTGCCCCCACCTCAGAAGGAACCAGCCGCTGCCGCCCCAAAACAAAGTCCGTCCAGCGCTCCAGCAGCCCGTGCCATTCCCCCCGAGCCGCCGGTCAAAACACCCGAAGCGGCGTTGCAAAAACTCACGGCGAACTCGGGCCTTGCTTTCGCGGCAGACACCAAAGTGATGAGTTACAGCGATGGTGGTGTTCCTGATCCGAGTGTTGGCTTTTACGAATGGGTGGTCGTTTCGCCCGCCCCACTGGCGTTGCCGGGCGGTCGTCAAATCGGAGATCCGGGAGTGTCGGCGCTTTCGCTGCCGGACGCAGTCCAACTCGTCGAGTCGAAGATCAACGGCGCGAAGATCGAGAATCCTCAAGCAGCGTTCTCAATGAGCTGGAACGGCAACGGCTTTCAGTTCAGCGGGACTTGGGTCCGCACGCAGAGCGGTGATTACCTGATCGTGCAACAGGTCCGTCAATAAGAGCTAGCGATTTCGCGTTTTCGGATGCGATAAAAAAGCGTTGTCGCGCTGGCGCGTTCGTATCCGACAACTGCAAACAGGAACCGTTTCCTAAGACACGCGCCAAGGATGTCCCGTCGCTCGCGTGCGCTGCTCCACACTGCCGGCCGGCACGAGAATCAGCTTCTAAATCGAGACACACGAGATGGGCACACTTTGCCGTCGTTCGGGCCGGGCGCGTCACTCAGTGCGCGCCGCAACTGCACTGAACTGAACGCAGCGTATTCGGCGCATGACTGCGCGCACGGAGTGACACGCCCGGCCAACCGCGGTCGTGCCAATGTCGCAGGAACTTCGAACACAGAAGCGGCGTAAACGCCGCGCTCCGGTTCGTGGTGCAATGCGGCCAGACTGCTTACGCGATCGCTTTTTTGATCACATTTCCGGCGACGTCCGTCAGCCGTTCGTTTCGTCCGTTATGCCGATACGTGAGCCGCGTGTGATCGAGTCCGAGCAAATGAAGAATCGTGGCGTGAATATCGTGCACGTGCGCTTTCTCATGTTCGGCGCGCAGGCCGACTGCATCCGTCCCGCCAATCGTTTGGCCTCCTTTGACGCCGCCGCCCGCGAGCCACATGCAAAAGCCGTGCGGGTTGTGATCGCGACCATTCGTCCCTTCGCTCATGGGCATCCGGCCAAATTCGCCGCCCCAAATCACCAGCGTCGAATCGAGCAACCCGCGTGATTTCAAATCTCGCAAGAGGCCCGCCACGGGCAAATCGCTTTGCGCACAAAGTTTGGCGTGGTTGCCTTCCACATCCGAATGCCCGTCCCAGCCGTTCGTGTCACCGCAGTACAGCTGAACGAAGCGGACTCCGCGTTCGATCAACCGCCGCGCGAGCAAACAGCGCAGTCCAAACTCAGCCGTGGTCTTGTTGTCCAAGCCGTAGAGTTTCCGGGTCGCGTCGGTCTCTCTAGAAATATCTACCGCTTCCGGCGCGTGAGATTGCATCCGGAACGCCAATTCATAAGCCGCGATGCGCGCCGCGAGTTCCGAATCTTCCTCGCCCGGCCGCAAATCCTCGCGGTTCAGTTTGTTGATCAGTTCGACCGTGGAACGTTGCTGCGCTTCGCTTACGTCCTTGGGCGTGTTGAGATGCAGAATTGGAGACTCACCGCCGCGCAGAATCGTGCCTTGATAAACGGCCGGCATGTATCCGTTGCCCCAGGCCGGCGCGCCGCCTTTGACCCAGCCGGCCGGATCGGGCATCACGACGAACGCCGGCATGTCTTGATTCTCCGTCCCGAGACCGTAAGTCGCCCACGCGCCGAGGCTAGGCCGCCCCATCAGGATCGAGCCCGTGTTCATCTGATAGACCGATTCAGGATGGGTGACGCTGTCAGCGTAGCAACCGCGCAAGACACAAATGTCATCCGCGCAAGTCGCGATGTGCGGAAGAAAATCCGAAACTTCAATCCCGGACTGGCCGTACTTTCGGAATGCTCGCACGGGCGCAAGCAACTTGTTTTTCGCAACGGCGCGGCGCGTCTTGAACGTGCCGAATGATTCCGGAATCGGCTGGCCCGCCAGACGGTACAAGTCAGGCTTCGGGTCGAACAAATCCACATGGCTCGGCCCGCCGGACATGAAAAGAAAAATGACTCGCCTGGCTTTGACCGAAAAATGCGGAGCCTTAGGAAGCAACGGATTTGCAGATGGGGCAATTCCGCGGCCTCCGACGCTGCTGATTAAGGAACCGTCGCGATGGAGCAAACTGGCCAGCGCCAGCATACCGAATCCGCCGCCCGCGCGACGCAAGAAATCCCGGCGCGAAGCCGGCCGCGTGTCAGGTCCGTTAGGTCCGCAACAGGGGCTCATAAAAACTCGTCACTTGTAGCCACAAATTACGAAGAAATGAAGAAAAACAAATGCGTTCGAGATGGTTATGATGGTTATAGATGGTTAGCTAGCTGGGCGCATTCGAGAAGTTGTTCCTGTCTCAACGTTTTTTCTCTGCGATCTTGTGCAATGCAATAGGTGAAAGCACTGCATTTTCGCGAAGATTTTTGGCCTGTGCTTGAACAGAAGACCGCCAAGGACGCGAAGATTCGACAATCCCCAAATCTCTTTGCGATCTTCGCGACCTTGGTGTGTTTCTTCTTCGTGCTCGCGATTTAACCTTTGAACGATTTAACGGCTTAACGCGGTGAGGTCTTTGTGGTTAATCAAGTGCTGTTTTTCGCTTGACTCCATCTTACGCCAATCACTCAACGTGAACTTGTCTTTGCGCATCGCGCGAATGCAAGCGAACGAAGTTTCCTTCCCGAAGCCGCTTGGCTTCGGCGGGACTCAAATCGTGGCAGCAGCGAAATCCTTGCGTTATTCCGGTTGCACCGTGAAAGTTTCCGGCCCATCGGGAAAAACGTGAATGCGCTGAACGCCATTATCGATGAAACTTTGGACAACGGCGCCGGCGCTGGCGGCCGGAACGTTAGTCACTGGTGGAAGAGATCGAACTGCCGGCGCGGCGGTCCGAGATGAGCGTCGCGCGGTGGTGGCTTTGCGGGTCTTGCGCTTGGTTCGTTTTGTTGGCATAGCGAAGCGAGGTTAATGGTTCTCCAGAACGGTCATCACAAATTCTTTCCGAAGACGCCGCCAAGGCGCCCCAAATTCCAGGTAAGTCGTAATCGAATACGGATAGCCTTTTGCCCGCGCCCAAGTGAGAAGCTCAGTTCGTCGGGCCGCGGGATTGACACTGCGCCAATCCTGGATCTTCTTCGTATTCTCGTCTGCGCCAAATGTCACTGGCATTAGCCCCGGGCGGACATTGGGGCTTTCCAAGCGCCGAAGTGTGCTGGCTGCTCCGCCCAACTCGCCATTGGCTAGGATTGGAATATCGAATGCCAAATAACCGATGACCAACGGGCGCGGGAATTGTTCTTCCATCGCGACGGCATGGCTCGATGCCGCCGAGAACTTCACCGTTCCACCGGGCATGGCGGCCTGGGCGACACTGGCATTCAAGTTATTCAGAAAGTTGCCGTAGTTCGCGGCGGAGTTTGTTTCGGTCAACGATGGGAGAACGAAATCCTTGTCCGCGCCGCCGGTCAATTTACCTCCGACCGATGCATCGGCGGTGATGCTGACGCTGACCTGACGAACGAGAAAAACGCGGTTGACGACGCGCAGAAATGTGTGGTTCGTGCGTCCCGGTTGCCGGGCGTCGGGCCGCGGCGCGTATTGGGCGAGCAAGTCCTTCTGACCGCGTCCCCACTCGCAAACCAGATCGAACAGCGATTCTTCATCGATCCCGTGCGTGCGCGCATCTTTTAGAATGACGCTGCCTTTCGCGGACTTCGCTTGAAGAAAGCTGAGCGCAATCGGCACGCCTTGGATCGGCAATGCCAGGTTGAGTCCGCCGCCACGTTTGACATCGAATGTGTAGCTGGGGAAAGCGGCGAGCGGCATTCGCAGCAGCGAGTTGTTCAATTCGCCATCATTGGGAAACAGCCAGACATAAGGGAGAGCTTTGCCGTCGCCAATGCCGTGCGAACTCAGGTAAAGATTCGCGTAATCGGCAGGCCGCGTCCGCTTCAAATGATGATCGAGCGGCAGGAAGCCATCGCGTTCATAGATGGCGACTTGTTCTTCGATTGGCCACTGGACAAGGAACAGATCGCCGGGAACTAAATCTTCCATGAGCGGATAGACCGGCAAGACTTGGCTGGCACGGATTATCAAACACCAATCTTTGGCGACACGCGCCAGTTGGCCGCTTGGCGTGTGCGTTCGGCATCCAATGCCGGACAAAACCAGCGCGGACAGGACAAGCGACCAAATAGAGTGCGAAACGTTTTGCAACTTGAACTGGGAGGTTTTCATAGAGTGAGACAGGCGTCCCGTATGTTCGAAACGTCGAGGTGCACCTGGACAGGCGAGACGCGCTGTCCTACCACGTGCACCGGCGCAAAGCGCGGCGAGGGTTGCTTTCATGCGCTACGCTTCAAAACGAAATCGGGGCTGCCAAAGAGCACGTAGTCAGCCCAATCTACGGACCGGCCTTCATTCACCGCGCGACGGCCCGCCAGAACGGCGTCGCCGATGGTCTTGCCCTGGATCAGCAAGGGATAGAACGTTTTGCTGAATTTCAACGCCGGAGCATCGCCGACCGGCCAGTACGTGCCGAGAAAGCTGGTCACGCCTCCGCGGATGAACGCGTTGGCGAGGCTGATATTTCGTTCCGCGTTCGCGCTGACGGCGACGACTGACCACCACGCCTTTCAATTGGTGTGCAAATGAAGTGTCCGCGGCGGCCACTGCTTCGTCAGCGAGACCGTCGGAAGAAGGAAGTCCCTTTTCTAAAGCAGAGTCAGGATCACGCCTGGGGTTTGGCTGGGACATAATTATTCCTCGGTGCAAAATGGCAGCAGCCCGCACCGGAGTAAGGATCTCATTGGAACGCCTTGACTGTGCGTCGAAGGTCCCAAGTTCCGGTCTGCAATGCAAGCGAATTACCAGGGCCTGAACGTTGTCCCGAAGCTTGGCACCCCCGCGAGTCAAATCCGAATCGAGATTCGGATTTCAGATTTAACAATTGGGCCGGCACACCGGCGATTTCGCATCCGCCGTCAATTCCCGTGATGCCTTCGCGCGACCCACCAGCCAGCAACCGCCCCTGCCAGATGCCCTTCCCACGACACGTGGCCCTGATGGGGCAACACTCCGTAGAAAATGCCTCCGTAGAAAACCAACACCAAGATTGCGACCGTCGCCGCGCGCCAATTGCGCATCCACCAACCGGCGGCAATCAAATAGACGACCAAGCCGTAAATGATCCCGCTGGCGCCAATGTGAATGGCGTAACCGCGTCCAATCAGCCAAGTGCCGAAACCACTGGCCAGCCAAATCGAAATAATGGCGCGCTCCGGATCATAACGACGGTCCCAAAAGAGCAAGACAAGCAAAACGAAGAGCGGAGCTGCATTCGCTGTCAGATGCGCAAAGTTGTAATGCAAAAGCGGGCTGAAGATGATTCCGATCAAACCACGCAGCGTTCGAGGAATGATGCCGAATATGTCAGGCGTCCATGGCGCCAAATAATCAACCAGCTCGATCAGAAAGAGCAAAGCCACGGAAAGAGAACTGATCTCGACCGCGTGAGTCCAAGTGCCTGGTTTGGTGCGTGGCATGGCGAGAGTGCATCAGAAGCCGAAGGCTTCGACAAATCACTTTTGCTGACCTCTTCCGAAAGGGGGGTTAGGTGCGCCGGAACAGGCGAGACGTGCGGGCCTGCGCAGCTCATGCTGCGATGCCGGACTCGCTTGAATTAGGTTCGACTCTCCAGAAGCCGTTCGTTATAAAATACGCGCAGGTCCTTTGGCCCGGAGGTTCCGCTGGATCCGACAGCCCCATCCCTTCTTTGCACTCGCCGTAGGTCTCGGCAATGGTCCCATCGACATCCAGGTATGCTTCTTGCAAAAATCCCTCCGGCTGCACCTGCCACACCTTCCGGCGCGCCCGATTGATGCTCTCTTGCAACGTCAGGATGTCCGCTTCCTTAGCCGAACTTCGCGGATTCGCGGTTCTGAAATTTGTAAGCCATTGGAAACGAAGGCAAGCACCTGAAAGGTCTGCACTACAGACCGGTTACTTCTCCTTGGTTTTCGGCGCGGTGATTTTCGGCGGCGGCTGGCTCGGTAAGCTCAACTTCAATTGCTCCAACAACAGCTTCTGATCGACTTCCGGTTGGGTGTAGCGGCT
>VHDE01000034.1 GCA_016871515.1 Verrucomicrobiota bacterium | reverse complement strand
CTGAGCGCCGTTCTGGATGATCTCATGCACTTGCTGACGCTGTTGTTGCTCGCTGCTCATTTGGCGGAATCCCGCCATTGCTTTTTTTCGATTCTTGGTTTCGACTTTCATGCGTGGCTCTTGTTTTGGTTTCTTTGTTTGCGTGGTTGGTACCACGCCAAGAGCCACTCTTCGATTTTCAACTAGATTCAGGATATCCTCGGCGAACACACTGACATCCCAACGCGATGAAATCATTCAGCCCAGGGTTGCCGCTGTGCGGCTACCCTGGGTTTGCTGCTTCCGTAACCGCGCCAACCCTGGCTTGATGAATTGGTTTGGTCGAAGACCCAGGGTAGCGTGTCTCGCGCAACCCTGGCCTGAAATGATTGCAATCCCGTTGGGATTGCCCGATCAAAACGTCCAAACTCGAGGGACAGCCGGAAGCCTGTCCTACGGCTTACGGCTTAGCGCCGGTTGTCAGATTTCCGCCCGCCTTGGTGTCGAGTTCGGTCTTGGTATTTGCCGAGGCAACAGCCGCGCCGTTGCCCGAGAGAGAGATCATATCTGCCAAGATGCGTTTTGCTTCCTTCATTCGAATGTCAATTGCCAGAGCTTTTGACTCCGTCGAATCCTCAGCACTGTCGCTGTCGGCATCTATTGGTTTTGGGCTTTCGGCTTTCGCGACCGTGTTTGATTTTTCGACTGGTGGCGGCAATCCCGGCAGATCAGCCAGTTTCAGAGTAATCTCGTAAACTTTTTCGTCTAGGGATGGCCTTGTCTTCAGTTCATCCTGACGCGTCTTGAAGCGTGTTTCCGCCTCTTGTTTCTCCTTCAATCGTTGTGCTTCATTGAGCGAAACCGATTTGTCCGCCAATGTCTTTTTGTACTGCTCGATATCCTCGCGGAGATAACTGAAGTCTTTGTCTTCGGTCACGCGCTTAGCCGACCGTTTTTGGAGTTCAGCCAGGAAAGGTTGAATGCGATTCAGCTTTTCGTATTTCGCGCTCGGGATTGCGTCCCAGGGCAGGGGATTATCCAAAGCTGCTTCACCGACTTCGCCATAGTTGTTCAGTGAAGGCAGAATGATGTCGGGCGTGACGCCTTTGAGTTGCGTCGAGGAACCGCTCGCCCGATAGAATTTCCGAATGGTTACTTTCAAAGCTCCGGGATTGCTCGGAGGCAGCCCGGATTGCCGGATGTATTTGTCCAACTGATCGAGCGCTTGCACCGTTCCTTTCCCGTGCGTCGAGTCGTCGCCGACGATCAATGCGCGTCCGTAATCCTGCAATGCACCGGCGAGGATTTCCGAAGCCGACGCGCTATGGCGGCTCGTCAAAACAATCAATGGCCCGTCATAAACCACCGAAGGATCGGTGTCCCTCTCGACCATTTGCTTTCCGTCATGGTCTTTTACCTGGACAACCGGTCCCTCCTTGATGAACAAGCCGGTCAAATTAATTGCTTCTTCCAAAGAGCCTCCCCCATTGCGCCGGAGGTCAAGAATGATGCCATCCACTTTTTCGTGGTTCAGTTTCGTGATCAATTTCCTCACATCCACAGTGGTGCTCTTAGGCTGGCCATCGGTTTTCTTGCCGCCCAATTCAAATTCGGCGTAAAACGATGGCAGATCGATGACCCCCAAACGCAGCGTTTTTTCGCCTGGCAATTCGATGAGTTTCGCCTTGGCTTCCTGGTCCTCCAGTTTGATTTCATCCCGGATGAGTGCAACGGTCTTTCGCACCGACGGATCCGGGGCGTCGGCCGGAATGATCGTTAAGCGGACTTTTGTCCCCTTCACTCCACGAATCATCTCTACGACTTTATTGAGCTTCATCTCGACGACATCCACAGGCTCATTATCGTCTCCTTGAGCCACCGCGATGATGCGATCGTTCTCTTTGATCTGTTTGCTCTTGGCGGCTGGGCCGTTTGGAACAAGCGATTTGATTCGGCAATAACCGTCTTCCGATTGCAGCAAGGCGCCGATGCCATAGAGCTTGAGGCTCATGCTGACATTGAAGTTTTCGAACTGTGATTTGCCCATGTAATCGGAATGCGGATCGTAAACACGAGCGAGCGACGAGAGATAAAGCTCGATGACGTCGTCACTGTCGTACTCCTTGAACATGCGAAGCAATCGAGCGTAACGGCGGCTGATCTTGGCGCCAATTTCTTCGGGCTTTTCCTTGTTCAGCTTCTCCTGGAGAATTTCATAACGCAGATGTTGCCGCCACAGTTCCTTCGCCTCGTCGAGGCTCTTTGGCGGAGCTGATTTGCGGCGATCGTAGCTGTAGCGATCGTTTCCCTTGAATTCGAACTTCTCGGTCGTCAACAATTCACCGACATAAGCGACGCGCTGTTCAAGCCGTCTTAGGAAAACTGAAAACATGTGATGCGCCGGAGTCAAATCGCCGCGCTTTTCGACCAGCTCATCCAGGATTGTCCGATAGCTCTCGAAATCATCCAAATCGGACTGGAGGAAATGCATGTGCATGTAATCGAGCGTTTCGAGGTAACGATCGAGGAACTTGCTTGATATCGAGTCGTTAAACGGCTGTTGGAGGAAATGTTTGTGTTCCAACAGAAGCGCAGTGTATCGAGCGATGTTGGCATCGTTTCGCCCGGGTTCGAGGGGTTTCGTCTTTTTGGCCCGAACGTCCAGGATGACCTGATTGTTGGTTGCCGCAAAAGTCAGCGGCTGGCTTTCCGTTAGCGCCTTGCCAGCTTCGTCCGCTCGGAGGTACAGGACAACGGTCAGGTTCAGTGCCAGTAGAAACAGTGAAATTCTCACGTTATTAATATGTTAGTTCAACTTTTTCGTCGCTCACCATAACACAGTTCCGATAAATTACAGCCTGAATTTTCGAACTAATGAGCTCATTTATGAAATCTGTTGAAACGCGCGCCGGCAACTGGGCGAATCAAGCCCGCTTCGCATTTCCGGCGCTTGCCCTAGTTCTCAGTCTAGCCGGACTGGACGCAGTACGGACCGACGGCGCACCCGCGCAACCGCTGGACCTCTCAGAGCGTGTTGGTTACTCGAGTTCGAATCGGACTGTTCTCCCAGTCAGCCAAATTCTCACGCCAGCGGGAAGGCAAGTCGAACTGCCGGGATTGCGTCCGCAGGCCTTGGCGCTCAGCCCGGACGGGCGTTTACTCATCACTTCCGGTAAAACTCACGAGATTGTGGTGGTCGATCCCGGAAACGGCACGATTCTCCAACGGGTTCCTCTGCCTTCTGACAAGACCAACGAGCCTCAGCCCGAAACAGTGTCGACACACATTCTCGAACCGGACAAAGAAGGCCAAGTCAGTTTTACCGGGCTCATCTTCTCGCCCGATGGCTCTCGGATTTACCTTTCCAACGTCAATGGCAGCATCAAAGTTTTTGGCGTAGAAAAGGATGGCAAAGTAACTGGGCTCTTCTCGATCTCGCTTCCGCAAACCGGCTTGCCGCGGCGTCAGAACGAAATCCCCTCCGGCCTCGCACTCTCACCGGACGGTCAGCGGCTCTTTGTCGTTTTGAACCTGTCGAATCGACTTCTCGAATTGGACGCCAAGACTGGACAGCAACTTCGCCTGTTCGATGTCGGCGTTGCGCCTTACGACGTCGTTCTGGTTGGCCGCAAAGCCTACGTCAGCAATTGGGGCGGGCGTCGCCCTCACACCAATAGCGTTACCGGCCCAGCGGGGCGAGGAACTTTGGTCCGCGTGGACCCGGTGCGGTACATTGCCAATGAAGGCTCCGTTTCGGTAATCGATCTCGAACGCGGAGTGGCGGTAACAGAGATTCTGGTCGGACTGCATTCGTCCGCCCTCGCTCTTTCTCCGAACGGACGCCAGCTCCTTGTCGCCAATGCCGCGAGCGATTCCGTCAGCGTGATTGATACTCGGAACGATCGGGTCATTGATACAATTTCGTTGCGCTGGCAGCCAAAGGATTATTTTGGCGCCAGCCCGAACGCGCTCGCGTTTCATCCATCCGGCAAAACACTCTATGTTTGCAACGGCTCTCACAATGCGATAGCGGTCGTTTCCTTTGCGCCGCGGCGGTCGAAGTTGCGCGGCCTCATCCCAGTGGGCTGGTTTCCCGGTGCTATCGTCTTCGACGCCCAACGCCAATTGCTCCACGTAGCCAATATCAAAGGCATCGGGTCCGGCCGACGAATCGTTCCGGCTGATCCGCAGAAATTTAATTCACATCAGCACCTTGGCACGCTCTCATCGGTTCCATTGCCGAAGAAAGACCAGCTCGTGCAACACACCCGGACGGTGCTGGCCAATTGTCGTCGCGAGATGATCGAAGCGGCTCAACTTCGTCCGCGCCGGAACCAACCGCCGCGCCCCGTCCCTGAACGCGTCGGTGAGCCATCCGTTTTCAAACATGTGGTCTATATCATCAAAGAAAACCGGACTTACGATCAGGTCTTTGGCGACATCAAGGAAGGCAATGGCGATCCAAAGCTTTGCGTCTTTGGCGAGCAATTCACGCCTAATCAGCACAAGATGGTTCGCGAATTTGTGTTGCTCGATAATACCTATTGTTCCGGGATTCTTAGTGCCGACGGGCATCAATGGTCCACCACTGCTTTTGCGACCGATTACATGGAAAAATCGTTCGCCGGATTTCCTCGGAGTTATCCGGATGGGATGGATGATGATGATGTCGACGCGCTGGCGTATTCACCGGGCGGTTTCATTTGGGACAATGCGCTCGAACACGGGAAAACGCTCCGCAATTACGGCGAGTTTGCCATTGGCATCACCGGTTGGAAGGACGCGAAACGGAAGCCGGAGCCCAAGTTCATCGATTTTTACCGCGACTTCGTGAATCAAACCGGGTTGACGGTCATCGGAAGCCGCCCCGCCATCGAATCGCTCCGGCCGCACATGAACACGAATACGATTGGCTGGAGCATGGATGTGCCCGACGTTTTTCGCGCGGCGCAATTCATTAAAGATTTGAAAGAGTTCGAACGCACGGGAAATTTTCCAAATCTAATCATCATCTGTCTGCCGAACGATCACACATCCGGAACGAAGGCCGGGATGCCGACGCCCGCTGCTCACGTGGCTGACAACGATTTGGCGTTTGGCCAGATCGTTGAAGCGATTAGCCACAGCAAGTTTTGGAAGGAGACCTGCATTTTTGCCATTGAGGATGATCCACAGGATGGCTGGGATCACGTGAGCGGCTATCGCACGACGGCCTACGTCGTCAGTCCTTACACGAAACGGGGCGCGGTCGTCAGCACGCAGTACAACCAGCCCGCTATGCTGCGGACGATTGAATTGATCCTCGGTTTGCCGCCTATGAATCAAATGGATGCCGCTGCGACACCAATGTTCGATTGCTTCACGATCCAGCCGAACTTCGCACCCTTCAAAGCCGTGGCGAACAACATTCCACTCGATCAACTGAATCCGGACCCGCGGGCGATTCACGATCCAGTGCAAAGGCATTATGCGATCCAATCAGCGCGCCTGCCGCTCGATGAGATCGACAAATGTCCCGAAGACCTGCTCAATCGTATTATTTGGCATGCGCAGAAAGGAAGTTCAGCTCCTTATCCAAGTTGGGCGATTCTGCCGAAGAGCCAGCGCATCGACCGCGATTGATTATGAACTCGCGCCGACGCGGGTTTATCCGGAGCCTTCACATCCAAGAACGCGCATCGAGACCGTGAACCTAGCGCCCGTAGCGCAGACTTTCCAGTCTGCGGGTCGCGGGACATTCCTGTCCCGCAAGCGACAGTATGAAGCTTACACGGGTGACTGGAAAGTCACCCGAACCCGCAGACTGGAAAGTCTGCGCTACCGGTCGGTCATGAGAGGTTATCGCTGGCTCCTGGATTGCCGGAGCATTTGAATGGCGGCTTGCGCTTGCGCTTGCGCGTCGCCACGCGAAGCGGCTTCAGCCAATTGGCTTTGCAAATCGCGCATCTTGCCGCTGTAGGCGGTGCTTTCGTCGGCAGTCATGGCACGGCCAGACATTTGCATCCGCATCAGCGCCGCCGCAGCCTTCTCATATTCTTTAGCTTTCAACGCAGCATCAGTCTCGCGAAGGCTTTCGGTCACCTCGGGCGCAACCGTCGCCGTCGCGGGTTGCGTTGCTGCGGACTCGGCGGGTGCTGTGGCATTTTCGCTGGTTTTGCCGCAGCCAAAAGAAAAACAAAGCGCGAGCACTGGCAGCGCCAGGAGAATATTGCCTAACTTTACGAGATTCATGGCCGTCTTTACTGTGCGCCTCCGCGGCGGCTGAGCGGATCGCACCACATTTCGTTCGGAACATTCTTGAGGCCGGCGCCGCGTGCGTCCACACGACCGGCCAGTTCATAATATTTGCGGTACTTCATGTAAGACGCGCTGCCACCGAAAAGTCCCACGCTCGCGCCGCCTTTGACATCGATCCTCTCGTTGACGGGATTGCCGCCACCATGGCGTTGTGAAATGCCTTCGTCCGGAAAACTCGAGACGTCGTTAAAGAAGAACGGCTTGGTTTCATCAGCTTCGAATTGCAGGACAGCCGTGGGACTGAACGCGGTTACCTTGTAGGTTTTGCCTCCGGTCAATTGGCCGTAACTGATGACCGCGCCATTCCAGACGTAACTGCTGACATAAACGACGCGTTGATCGAATTCGCGTCTTTGTTTGCTGGTGGCGGTCTTGTCGCCCGGGCACATGAATACCTTGGGCGTGGATAGATACTGCCAAAGCTGGCCCTTCTTCACGCTCTCGAGTTGGTTCGACAGAATCACCGGCGACATCCGGCTTCCGCCGCCCGGAAACCCAGCGCCGTGCAGCCAGCAACGGTCGCCGATGCCCCAGCCCGGCGCAGGCATGAAGTCGCTGTTGTCGGTCGTGTAGAGATGCATCGCCAACATGATTTGCTTGTTGTTGTTTAGGTCTATGGTTTGATTGGCTTTGTCTTTCGCCTTCGACGAAGCCGGAAGCAACATGCCGGCGAGAATGGCAATGATCGCGATGACGACCAACAGTTCGATTAATGTGAACGCCCAGAGACGGAAAACGTACCGAGTCGGGCCCGAAGTTTATCATCGGGCACCAGTTGTCATAGGGAAATTCCGGGCAAACTGTAATCCCCGTGAACGCCTTGTCAAACCGGTTGGGGATGGTCTCAGCAGTTCTCCCCATGAACCGTCTGGCAGGACAGTGCGTCTCGCCTGTCCAAGCATTTGCGTACACCAAAAGCAAGACAGGCGGGACGCGCTGTCCTGCGGGGTTCATGATTACGATGCGTGGGCAAAGCGAAGGGATGCTCTCCATCAACCAACGATGCGCAGGCAGCTTTTTTCAGGAGCCGGAACGTCGAAGGTCCGCCAGGTTTTGGAGTGCGCCAGTCCTCTGGCGCTTTTGGGTCGCGCCCGTCCAAAACGGCAGAGGACTGCCGCAGCCCAAGACGCTGTCGCGACGACGAATGCTCCAGTCCGCGCTCCACATTGTGGCGGATCGCACCGTTATGCCTAAGCATGCGCGCGTCAGGCGTTTGACGTTCGGAGTGATCATTTTGTTGATTGCGGGCTCCGTTGCGCTCTGGATTCGAGTAAGGCGTGTGGCAAACGAATCGAGCAGTGCGACAACGATTTCTCCAGCGGAAGCCCGGCGTTTGGCCGGCGAGTTGGAAGCGTTGGAAGCACAGGAAAACCAATTGGACCAGACGATTTGGGCTCCGGAACGCTTGGCGGAGCAATGCGGGCAACTCTTCGATTCGCTTTGGGATTTGCTCAACATCAGCACCAACAAACTCGATGTGTTAGCTGCTTTTCCCGCCGGCCAAATCATTCCGGCCCGCCTTGGGCCGTCGCAGCGACTTCCACATGGCATCGATCTTAGGACATCCTCCGGGCGTGCTCCTGCATGGTCGAGTGACGAGTGGCGAACGTTCTTGTCGGGCCAACAGCGCGGTGGCTGGCAACTCGCGCAAGTTGAGTTTCGTCACAATCGTTTCGAAACCAACACCGCTGGCCGCGCGGCCAAAAGCCAATTCTACTTTTCGGCTCACTTAACCAATTCACTCCGTCCAATGCGTGCAGCGCTGGAAGGCGACCTCGCCGTGACTTGGGATTCTGAGCGAACGCAAGACAACGTCGCCGTCGTGAAGGAAATCGATGCCAGCGCATTGACGCTGAAAATGCGACAAGGCCCGCCGGGTTTTCGTCCAATCTTGTCCGAACAAATTGTCCCGCCGGACCAATCCTACTTCATCGATCCGCTGATCCTGTCTGACCTGGATGGTGATGGTTTCTCGGAAATCATTCTGGCCGCCAAGAATCTCATCTTAAGACGGCGGGCGGGTGATCGCTTCGAATCAGAACCGCTTTCGCGGCACTTTCCCGGCTTAACCTTCACAGGATTGATTGCGGACTTCGATGGCGACGGCTCGGCCGATTTCCTTTGCGCAAAGTTCGAAGGGTTGATGCTGCTCAAAGGGGCGCCCCAAGGTGTGTTCGATCAGCCGGGCCGTTTTGTTTGGATGGCACGTCCGCACCTGAAGTACGGCCAAGCATTGACGTGCGGTGATATCGATCGCGACGGTGATCTGGATGTTTGGCTCGGCCAGTACAAAGTTCCTTACGAACGCGGCCAAATGCCGACACCTTACTACGACGCCAATGACGGACATCCCGCTTATCTGCTCTTGAACGACGGCCAAGGAAACTTCTCGGACGCGACGATTGCTTCCGGGTTGGGAGAAAAGCGCTGGCGACGGTGTTACAGCGCTTCTTTCGTTGATCTCGACAACGATCGGGATTTGGACTTGGCCGTGGTTAGTGACTTTGCGGGCGCTGACTTCTATGCCAATGATGGCCGCGGCCACTTCAAGGATGTGACTCGCGATTGGGCCGCAGAGACGCGCGGTTTTGGCATGTCACACGCCGTGGCAGATTTCGATGCGGATGGCCGGCTTGATTTCCTGATGATCGGGATGAATTCGCCGACGGCCGATCGGTTGCGGCATTTGGGATTAATCAGGCCGGCTCGAACCGAATATGCCGCAGCGAACGCAGCGATGGCCTTTGGCAACCGCCTTTATCTCACGCACGAAGGGAAACCGTTCTTTCAGCAAACATCGTTGAATGATTCGATCGCGCGTTCGGGTTGGTCATGGGGATGCAGCGCGGCGGACTTCGACAATGACGGGTTTGCAGATATCTATGTCGCAAACGGCCACGAGACAAAACCGTCCGTGCGGGAGTATGAACCGGAGTTTTGGCTGCATGACATTTACGTCGGCAATTCCAAGGAAGGCATTGTCCCATCTGCATACTTCGGCAGCAAAGCGACGCGAACTCGGGGCCGAGGCCATTCCTACGGCGGATATGAGAAAAATCGTTTTTATCTGAACCAGAGTGGAAAATCCTTCGTTGAGATCGGCCATTTTATGGGCGTGGCTTTGGAACAGGACTCACGCAACGCGGTTGCCGATGACCTCGACGGCGACGGACGGCTTGATTTATTGGTCACGACCTTTGAAGTGTGGCCGCGCGTGCAACAGACAATCAAAGTTTTTCGGAATGTGATCGAGGAGAGCGGCAACTGGATCGGGGTGCGGCTTCGCGATCACGGTGGCGCCACGTCACCAGTCGGAGCGCGGATTACTTTGCAGCATGCCGGTGGGAGCATGACCAAGGAAATTATCGCCGGAGACTCGTTCCGTTCTCAACAATCCAATACGGCGCATTTCGGTCTTGGAAAGATCGCCCAGGCGGAGCGAATCGAAATTCGCTGGTTGAATGGAGCAACGAAGCAATTACACCAGCCTGCGCTGAACCAGTATCATAATGTGCAGGCCAAGCAGTGAAGTTTCTTGGCGCGCTGGCGTGTTTAACTAACTACGATTCTATTTATGATTCGAAGACCTTTCCTGCTTCTCGGCTGTTACTTGGCGAGGCTCCTGTTGACTGGAGTAATGCTGAACGCGCCGGCCGCACAACTCGAATTGGTCGTCGAACCCCCCGAAAGTTACGAAGCCATCGATCTAACGCGTTATAGCCTGGGCCAAGGAGGGCTTTCGCAAACCCCGATGTTCGAGCAGCACGTCGAACAATTGATTCAGCTGAAGCCTCAAACAATCCGCTTGTTCGTTCAGGAGTATTTCGACATTTATCCCGACCATCACACCAATCATTGGAGCACGCTGGACAAAGCCATCGAGGTCATTCGAGCCACCAAGGCTAAGCCAATTCTAGCGCTCTGTTTCAAGCCTTATACGCTCTTCCCGAAAATCGATCAGGATAACGTCCATCCCAACAGCTATAAGGAATGGGGCGAACTGATCTATCAATTGGTCAAGCATTGCAACGAGGAACGGAACTTCGGGGTCGAGTATTGGGAAATTGGGAATGAACCGGACATCGGCGAAGACGGCGGTTGTCCTTATCGATTTCAGCCGAAAGATTATTTGATTTATTACACGCGCACTGCGGAAGCGATTCGACGCGCCGATCGCACGGCGAAAATTGGCGGCCCTGCGCTTGCCAATTATAAAAACCCCATCGGCGATGCGCTGCTCGAACATTGCAATGCCGGCAAAGCGCCTTTGCATTTCTTTTCCTGGCACGTTTATAACAACGATCCCAACGCGCTGCGCCAAAGCATCCGCGACATCAAAGAGAAAATCGCACGCTATCCAAAGCTTAAGAACGTTGAGACCATTCTGGACGAATGGAACATGTCCTTGGAAAGCCCGGTGTTGAACCCGGCCTTCCAGCCGGCGTTCATTCTCGAGACGACCGCTGCATTTTACGAGGAGGGTTTAACGCGCTCTGCGTACTACCATATCCGCGATTACTTCGTTGATCCTCGTTACTTTTATTTCATGTCGAGAAAAGGCCGGGAGTTCATGGCCCATTGGTGGAATGTCACGCCGCAGTATGACGGGCTCTACGATCATCAAGGCCAGGTCCGGCCCGCTTATTACGCATTTAAGCTTCTGAGCTTGATCGAGGGGGACAAGCGGCTTGTCAAAGGAACCACCGATAGCATTAGAGGCTTTGCGGCGGAGCAGTCGAAATGGACTCACGCGGTGGTTTGGAATTTTCCACGCAGCGGACCAGGCGAGACGAACGAAGTGACAATGCGGTTCCCGGCCATAGACAAGGGAACGTTTCGCTTGGTCCAACTCAATTCGACGCGCAGTTTTAACAATCTTGAAATCATCAGGCGCGGTCGAGTTCAGGACTTGCAAACGAACCCTCTCCGTTTCGAACTCGCGCCGTACGATATCCGCTGGATTGAAGTGAGTCAGTAAACAGCACGAAGCGCGGACAGCCTAGTCCGCGCCTGCTGCCAGTGGCGCCTTCGCCCATTTCCCCAGATTTCCTGGGGAAGGCTTCCCAGTTCCCCGCGAAATGCGGATCTGAAAAGCGCCATTTTCCCGCGGATCATGCGATGGCTAGGGCCTTTACGGCGGGAGAACGCTCCGTGGCATGGCAGTAGCATCGCGACTTACAGCCCATCAACACGGGCAAGGCATATGAAACGCACAAGGATGCTTATGGTCAAAATCGCAGCGGTCATTCTATTCGCACTGAATCTCAGTGTCATTCGAGCAGCAGAGGCTTCTGCTGCATTACAACCTCCAGTCTGCAAGCTTCTCAGCCCGCCGGATGGCGCGACATTCGTCGCTCCGGTGAACATCAGAATGATGGTCGAGGCTTGGGACCCTGACAGTACAGTCGTCTCGGTCGAGTACTTTTCCGGCACGAACAGTCTCGGCATTCTGACCCTGATGTTGCCTCCGACGGCGTCTCCGCTTGCTGCGTCTGACACGATTGGCAGGCCGGGGAAGGCAGGGGCTGTCATCAAAGATAGCGAGATGCGCGGATCGCGTCCGTGTGTGAAGTTGGCTGACGGCAATTTTATGGTTTGCATGCCGTGGTTCAAAGGACAGAAGTTCCGCGTCGAAGCTTCCGCTGATCTGGTGCATTGGGAAGTTGTGGAAACAAGCCCGGCTGCTGAGGTGGACGTGCATTTCCTGGACACGGACTCGAAGCGTCATGGCCGCCGGTACTATCGCGTTGTCGAAGCCCCGGAGGGTGACGATGACGATTAAGTAGTGGCTGGCGCGTCCGTGCGCGGATTGCAACAGCGGCCCGGCTTGTTTCAAGTCGGGCCGTTCTGTTTTGGCAGCTCTCGTTTTGGCGCACCCGTTTGGAACCGCCTGTAGGATCAACCGTCAGAAAAGACCGCCGCGAGCGGCACCTCGTAAGCACCACTCGTTTGCACCCAGGACGCCTTTGGCGCAGCGCAGACTTGCAGTCTCCGCTGCGCCGTGTCCTTCGCGCATGACTGTGTCCGGGCGACCAGCACAGTGTTTGACTTGAGCGAGAGGATGCCTAAATCTCGGTTCAATGTCAGCGCTGACAATTCGTTTCCATCGTGGCGGAGTTTATTTGCCGAGGCTCGGCTTGTGGCTGGATCCACACGAGCCGCAATTAGGCTCGGACAAGGTTTTTGTCAGCCACGCGCATTCCGACCACACGGCTCTCCATCGCGAGATTATCTTAAGCGAACCAACTTCCAAACTGATGCACGCCCGGATGACGGGCGAATGGTTGGAGCATATGCTTGCCTTCGGCCAGCCCCGGCAATTCGAGGGCATGGACCTTTCCTACAGATTAACTTTGGTCGCGGCCGGCCACATCTTCGGCAGTGCAATGGCACTCATCGAAGCAGAAGGCGCTTCGCTGCTGTACACCGGCGATTTCAAGTTGCGGCCAGGTTTGTCCGCCGAACGTTGCGATCCGCGACCGGCTGATATCCTAATCATGGAGACAACTTACGGACGTCCCGGCTATCGGTTCCCGTCCGCCGCTGACGTTTTGCAAGGTGTCATCCGTTTTTGCCGCGAGGCCTTGGACAATGACGAAACACCGGTCTTGCTGGGCTATTCGCTGGGAAAAAGCCAGGAGCTTTTGTGCGGGTTGGGCGATGCCAGATTGCCGATTATGTTGCACGGTCAAGTCCACAAGCTGACGGAGATTTACAAGCAGTTCGGCCAATGCTTTCCGCCGTATGAAAAGCACGAGAGCGCTTCGGCCAAAGGCAAAGTGCTGCTCTGTCCACCGAGTGTTGCGAATTCGGCGATGCTGCGCAACCTCGGCCGGGTGCGAACGGCAGTTCTCACCGGCTGGGCGATCGATTCAAACTGCCGCTATCGTTATCAAACCGACGCGGCATTTCCCTTAAGTGACCATGCGGATTTCGCCGACCTCATAGAAATGGTGCGCCGCGTGAATCCAAAGAAGATTTACACCTTGCACGGGTTCGCAGCTGATTTCGCTCAAACGCTGCGAGAGCTGGGCTTCGATGCGCAAGCACTGAGCGAGGAAGAACAGTTGTCGTTGTCATTGGTTTCCGAGCCACTGGCCTTCCAAGGCAAAGACCGACCAGGGGATACGCATCCGAAATTCGAGGACAGCAACCGATTCCCCACAGATCAAGAGTCACGCCTCACGGATCACGCCTCACGCCTCACGCCTCACGAGGCTCCCGCGATCACCCCGGACCAGCCCGACATCGCCAGTCCGTCCGCTTCGTTCCATACCTTCGCGTCGACGTGTTCAACGATTGGCGGCACAACCAAAAAGTTGGAAAAGATTCAATTGCTGGCGGATTACTTGAAGACATTAGAGGCAGCCTCGCTTGGACCGGCGAGCACTTGGTTTACCGGGCATCCGTTTTCGCCGAATTCCAACAAAGTGTTAAACCTCGGTTGGGCAATTATTCGCGATGCCCTTTGCGCAGCGGGTGACATTGACCAGGGCGGTTTTGGCCAAGTTTATCTCAAGCACAGTGACTTGGGCGAAACCGCATTCGAGGTTCTGCTGAAGATATCACCATCCGCGTCGACGCTGGCCTTAAGGGACATTGAAACGCTTTTCGAACAACTCTATGGGGCACGCGGGCCGCTTGGCAAATTGCCGCTACTCCGGCGCGTCTTGCGCCAGTGCACGGCGTTAGAAGGCAAGTATCTGATCAAAATCTTGACCGGAGATTTGAGAATCGGATTGAAGGAGGGATTGGTCGAGGAAGCGATTGCCCGAGCGTTCGAATCTCCGCTCGACGCGATCAAAAATACGAATCTGCTGCTTGGGAACATCGGCGAAACGGCGCAACTTGCGCAACGTCGAGAGCTTGGTTCGGCTACACTGGTTCCGTTTCGGCCCGTCAAGTACATGCTGGCGTCTCCTGAAGAAACGGCAGAGGACATCTGGCGCCGCATCCAAGAATGGCCGAACTTCCAGCCCGCCAAGCTGGCCACGAAAGAGAGCGCTGCTCCATGGGCTGCGGCGCAGGCTCAAATTGCTTCGTTGACGCCACATCGTTCCCCTTCATCCGTCTGGATCGAGGACAAATACGATGGTATCCGCGCTCAATTTCACAAGGTTGGTCATCGCGTCGCGCTTTATTCGCGGGACCTGAAAGAGATCACGACAACGTTCCTGGAATTGGTGGACGCTGTGCGTGCATTTCCCGTGGACTTCGTCATTGATGGCGAGATTCTGGCGATGCGCGACGACCGAGCGTTGCCTTTTGCCGAGCTGCAAAGGCGTTTAGGGAGGCGTGAAGGCGATTTGTTTCTCAGCACGGAAATCCCCGTTCAATTCATCGCCTTCGATCTGCTTTGGTTTAATGGGGAAAGCTGCCTGAACAAGCCTCTGGAATCCCGGCGACGGATATTGGAGACATTAACGGGCCTGCATTTGTCGTGGATAACACCGGTCGGTTCCGCCGAGGAAATTGATGCAGCTTTTGCCGCCGCCCGGGCCCGAGGCAACGAAGGTTTGATGATCAAGGATCCGGGCAGTGTTTACACGCCGGGGCGGCGCGGATTGGCCTGGTTGAAATTGAAAAAGGCGTACGCGACTCTCGATTGCGTAGTCGTTGGCGCTGAGTACGGCCATGGCAAACGAAAGGATGTCCTGAGCGATTATACGTTTGCCGTGCGTGACGAAAGTACGGGGCAACTCAAGACCATTGGCAAAGCATACACCGGACTGACTGACGAGGAGATTGCGGAACTGACGAAACATTTCCTGAGCAAAGCTATTCGCCAGCAAGGGCGTTATTTCCAGGTCGAACCGGACACAGTTTTGGAGATTGCGTTTGATGCTATCCAATCGAGCGCTCGCCATTCGAGCGGACTCGCGATGCGTTTCCCGCGGATCGTGCGCATTCGCAAGGATAAGTCCGCAACCGAGATCGATACGCTTGCGGCCGCGCGTGACTTGGCGAAAAGGTGATGCGAAATCCAGAGTTGGCGGCACAAAACCGTGTTCCGAACGAAGCACGGTTTAGTGCATTCAGTCCTGTTTATTCAAGCGAACGACCTAGGAATTGGATGTCAGACAGCGAAAAATATCGCGGAAGAATTCGGGATGGCTCTCCCAAGTCTGCGACGTGACAAGCTTGCCATCGACGACACTCTGGCGGTCGATCCAAACGCCGCCGCATTGCTGAACTTCAAAGCGAACATTTCGGTAACAGGTCATCTTCTTTCCCGTTCCAATTCCGGCGGCCAAAAGAATCTGAATGCCATGGCAGATCGAGAAAATCCATTTTTGCCGGCGATGGAATTCCTGTACGATCTTGATCACTTTGGGATCGTGTCGCAGAAACTCTGGGGCGCGCCCGCCAATCAGCAGAACAGCGTGGTAGTCCGCCGGCCTGACCTTCGCAACAGCCACATCCGCTCGGATATAATAGCCCGGTTTCTCGACATACGTGTTCCATTCGGGATCGAAATCATGAATGACCGCCTGAAGCCGCTTTTTCTTCGTGGCCGCGATAACTGGCTGATAACCGGCTTCACGAAATCTATGTTGGGCATAGAGGATTTCAAAGGATTCGCCTGAGTCGTCGGTAATGATGAGGATTTTTTTTGCCATAGCCAAGTGGTGATGATCGGCGGTGTAAGACCATTCCGTAACACCGGTTACTCTTTTTTGTCTTCGCTTCGTGCTCGCACGCGCAAGCCGAACCTCTCCGAAGCGCCCGCAAAGGAAATAACGCCGTTCTGCGCCGTTGCTCCGATGTATGGGTCGTTTGTGATAAGAAGATTGCCATCGATGTCGAGATAATCGGCGAGTTCCGCCAGATGCGCCGCCGCCGTGATCAGAATGCTGGATTCAATCATGCATCCGAGCATGGTCTTGAGTCCGGCTTTGCGGGCGGCTTGCAAAGCGCGGAAACCACTGCTGCCCCCGCCAGCTTTCATCAGCTTAACATTTACGGCGTGATAACATTCCGCGCAGCGCTCGACATCAGCGATCGAACGATAAGATTCGTCCGCCATAATGGGCAAGGGACTCCGGTTTTTCAGCCAGATGAGATCGTTGTCGCTCGTAGTCGCAGGCATAGGCTGTTCCACGAACTGTATGTGTTTGTCCGAAGCCAACCATTCGAGTCGTTCTAGAGCTTCCTCTTTCGTTTTCCAAGCTTCATTGGCATCCACGCGAACCAGTTTCGTAGGCGCAGCTTGCCGGAGCGCCGCCAAGTTATTCGTATCGTCCGCACTGCCGACCTTCAATTTGAGAATGGGATACGACGACGCCTCGAGAACTTTCTCTTGGATGATCTGGGGACGATCGATCCCGATGCTGAACGAAGTAATGTGCTTCCCTTCAGTGAAACCGAGGCCGAGATAATCGTAGAGTGGCTTTCCCGCCTGCCGCGCGGCGCCGTCCAACAAAGCGATATTCACCGCCCCTTTGGGAGCGAAGTTGTCCTGAGCGACCGAATCGAGGTAGCTCATACTCCCCATCACATCGGAAAACGATAGGCGCGCAGGATCGATCTTTTCGAGAAAGGCCACCGTGGATGGGACGGTCTCGTGATAGCGATTGGATGGAGCGGACTCCCCCAATCCAACCACGCCGTCCTTGTCACGCAATTCGACGAATACAACGCCACACGCTTCGGTGCCACCAGCGCCCCCCGGACCGTAATTGCTCGCGATGGTCCACTTGCGGGCTAGGTTGAGATGGAATGGCCAGAATCGGACGTTCACGCGGAACTGAATAATCTGAAACGGGAAGCGGAGCAATAAGTTGTTGCGACTTTGCGCTTTATTTTCGGGCGGTCATTCGCGAGATTGATCTGGCACCGATGGGAGCCGACCTAAACAATCAGTTCAAATCTATGAAACGACTCTTCGTAATGATCATTCCAATTGCGATGTCAATGTTCGCGCTAGCGGGCGCTGGTTGCGCCAAACAAGCCAAGGTAGATACCTCGAAATTGAAAACGAGCTTCCAATCCGCCGGAGCTCCGGCAAAAGCAGAAGCTGATAAAGCTGCTTCGGCCATCGATTCCGGAAATTTCGCCGCTGCCGCTGCAGCATTGAAGATAGTGGCTAAAGCTGGAAACCTGTCTGAGGAACAGAAGAGCGCCATTTCCGGTGTGGTCGTCGAAATGCAGACGATTGCCTCTCAGAATCCTGACAAGTACCCACTGGCGGTTTACAATGAC
Source organism: Verrucomicrobiota bacterium (assembly GCA_016871515.1). GTDB lineage: Bacteria > Verrucomicrobiota > Verrucomicrobiia > Limisphaerales > SIBE01 > SIBE01. The sequence continues at coordinate 35,173 of VHDE01000034.1, read as the reverse complement.
ATCTCGGATGTGATCCTTGTTTTGGAGGGACAGCCTCTAAAGCCGAGGGCGTCTGAAACAAGACCGACGCCGTAACGGAAGCAGATCGAGCAACCTCAGCGAAGCGTTTTTAATTCAGGCTTCGGATTGAGTTCGATTTGGAGTTCCTTGAACCGGACTTCAAGCGGTCCCCCGGAGTGGATTTGGAACGCAATGATTCCTTGCTTGGCGCCGAGGCCATCCAAGACGTTGACGCATGATTTGCCATTGAGTGCGGAGAGGATTTGCTCTCCGACAGCGACTATTTCATACGTGTTCCATTCGTCTGGTTTGATGTGGTTTTCTCCCGACAGATTCCATAAGACGCCCCGGCCATTCTCCTCGTAAAGTTTCCCCCACCATCCCGCGCCCATGTCGGCTTGGTAGCCTTTAACTTCGCCATTGGGCAAAGCTTCACTACGGAATTGAATGCCGCTATTCTCTCGGTTTGGAGTCAACTTCACCTTGGCAATCAGCCGGAAGTCCGAAAAGATCATCTGGCTTTTCAAAAACTCATTGTGTTTGAGGCCAGCGGAACGGCCCACAATCTCACCATTCTCAACCTTCCACAGCTCGGTGTTTCCATCCCAGTTGGTCAAATCCTTTTCGTTAAAGAACAGGCTGAGCGTATCCGCCGTGGCGGTGAGCGGCACTTGACCGGGGCGCCCTAAATAATAGATCAAATCGCGGACCTCCTGATCGCTCAGCGGTTGCAGCAATCCTTCCGGCATCATCGAAACCTCTCCTTGATGCACCGACTTTACTTCAGGGCGCGGGACGACCAACGTCTCGTTCGCAGTCAGAATCGTCAACGCCTTTTCGTCCTGCTTGCTCACGAGGCCTGTGATAATCCGGTCATCCTTGGTTTCAACTGTGGACGTGCGATACTCGTTCGGGATGACTGCATTGGGATCCACCATATTTTGCAGAATGTATTCCAAATCACCGCGGTTCGAGCCGGTCAAATCGGGGCCAACCTTGCCGCCGGCCTCAAACAGGGTATGGCACTGCGCGCAAATGCGGGCGAAGACAACCCGGCCTCGCGAGGCATCGCCTGGTTGCGAACCGCCCGCCCGATAAATCGCGCGATACTTGGCGATTTCTTTCTGCTGGTCAGCCGCGCTTTCCCGGGCCACGCCCCAAACCTTTTGCAATTCCTGATCAATCTCGATGTTCTTCAAACTTCTGAGTTGCCGGAGTACATCGGCGGTGAGGTCCCTGGCCGGCACCGAACCGTTCCCAACGGCGGCCAACAACGGTTTCGCAAAAGCGGCGCGCGAGGCTAGCGTGTTCAGCGCGTCTCGTTTTTCAGCGCCATTCAACATGCGGTACGCAGCCAGAATCGCGGACGGGGTCTGTGCATCGTCGTAAGCGGCCAAGCCTCGCAGAGCGGCGCCGCGCAGACCGGCATCGTTCAGAAGTATCTGCAGGAATGGTGCAAGGCCAGAGTCTTTCACTCCAAGAAGCGCGTCCAGCGCCGTGCGACGCGCGGCAAGCTCGGCCGCAGTATCCATCAACGTACTCCGAAGCGCACTGAGTGCCCGTGTGCTTCCAAATGTCAACGAAAGCGATTGCGTTAGCGAGCGAATCTCAGTGTTGGCGCTTTGGCCGAGTTTGGATTCAATTGACTCCCATCCCTTCGGCATCGACGCTTGGCGCCGTCCGCGCAGTCCTTCGCTCAAGCCGCGCAAGACATCGAGTTGAAATTGTTGGTCTTCGGTTCCCTGCAAAACCTCGAGCAACAACGCGAGGTTATCGGTTTCTTGAGCGCGGCACTCTCCCTGCGGCAGGAACGATGTCATCAGAATCAACAGGCATTGGCATGTAATCAGTCTCATGATCATTAAGCTCTAGCGGCATCAACGCAACCGTGATAGTCGCTGGCCTTCTGCGCAGGCACGTTTACGCCGGAATTCGGCGTACCGCTCGGCAAGCGCATTTAACAATTGTTCGCGGCTAACGCCAGGCTTCTTTGCGAGGGCATCAGTGATGCAACCCCTCAAATGTGGCCGAGCGCTGTAATTTCTCACCGGCAGGACACGTCCGCTTTTCGTAATACGCTTCGAGAAGCCGTTCCAGGTCCGGGTTCATGGGAATATGGCCGCCAAAATGTCGTCCTTATGGTCGTTCGACAATCTTTGGCGCCACATCGCGCGAGTGTCCTGGAGGTCCTGAAGCGTCAGCCGAATCTGTTCTTTAATCTCGCTGTCCGGAAAAGTTGGCTGATTGCTCGTAGCAGCGAGCCAGTGACCTAAGCGCTCGAGCTCGTTCAGATTTGTGCGATGCTGAGATAGTTTTTCGTCCGACGGCGCGTCCACCAAGTAAACGTCTTCCCAAGTGGCTAGCTCGCGGCATATGTCCTGCCAGTCGGCAACCTGGAGTCTGAATTGTCGTAAGAGACGTTGCTGTAAATTCTCCACCAGGCTCAAAGCGGATACAGGAGGTTCAATTACGCTGCCGGTCGTGTTCATAAAAAGACAGTAACGTTCAAAACCAAAATGTCGAGCGGCCCTATTGACCCCTTCTAAAGAATGTCATGTTGCGGCGTACGTTAAGTCGCCATTGCTTCATCAAGCTTTTGCTGCAGCCAGAGATTGACCAGTGTGTGAGATGAGACTCCGCGTTGCTTGGCAATGCCAGCGAGGTTCTTGGAGAGCTGCTTTTCAACGCCGTAGTATATTGCCTCCGATTCAAGTGCTACGGTCAATTGGACAGCCTTGGTCTGAACCCAGTAATCCGCCAAGTCGTGATTATCCCAAAACCCTCCGATTTTGATGTAACTTTTGGCTTTCGAAATAGAACTCTTACCTTCTTTCATATCTTCTTCTTTCGCTCTGGGTCATATCCCTGGCTGACAACACGAGGGCATGGTGCCGAGCTTTCACAATAAAAAAACGATCAAATAACGACCCGCTTCAGTTTGCCCCAAAGCGGCATAAACGTCTTCGCCACGCCTCATTTTGCCGCTGCTGCCACTTGATCAACTGATGCCATCCGCCGCGCGATAAATTGCCGGACGAGTGGGATTTTGGATTTGGTCATCAACGTGATGCCCAGTGGCGGGCTTTGCGCTGCGACCGGTTCCGTCGCGTACCAGTACATAAGCGGCAGGTTGTGGTCCTGCGCATCTTCTGCGTGAGCGAGCAGGCCCTCTAAAATCGGCGGGCGTTGTTCAACGGGCATGCGCTGCAAAGCAGCCGCCAAATAAAGTCGAACGAACGGGGAAGGATCGCGCTTAGCGAATCGGGCGAATTCGAGCCGGGCTGCTTCGGACGCGTTCCGGTCCTCGGCCAGGAATTGAATTGCCCAAGCTCGAATGTACTCGCTCGTGTCGCGCAGTTGTTCGAGCGCGATTTGTTCAGTTAATCCACCAGTGACGTGAAGTGCCCAAAGCGCGCGCAGCTTGCGAGTCACATCCAAATTCTGGCTTAGCATCCGAGTCAGCGACTCGTGGACTTTCGTGTTCGATCCGCGCTCCTGCAAGATTCGCCGGGCGTGCCGCACGTACCAATCGTTCTTGTGCAATTGCAACTGGACCAGTTCTTCATCCGTGCGTTTTTGCAAATCCACCGGCGTGAACTTGGCCTGGCCGTAAACCACTTTGAAAATGCGTCCGTTCGAACGGTCATGTCCATCAACGTTGTTGTGGTGGCATTGGTTCTTGTCATACCAATCGATGATATAGACCGAACCATCTTGATCGTAGAGCATGTTGAGCGCTTGCGACCATCGGTCGTTGAAATTCAGGAAATCTGCCCCGTGTTTCCCCACGTAACCGGAGCCGCGGCGTTCGGGGGCGTCCATGTTCAGGCGCTGCCCGTGGATGTTATTCATGAAAAGCTTTCCGCGGTATTCGGACGGCCAACTGTCACCCAAATAAACCATCATGCCAGCATGCGCATGACCGCCGCCGGCCGAATCTGAGCGATCATTTGCCGCGTGCGGCCCTTTGTTGCCGGCGTAATGGACGTGGTCGCCGATCGTTTTGATGTCCGCATAATAATGGGGATAGACCGGCTTCTTCGATCTTGGATCGCGGTGGCTTTCATTGCGTCGGATTTCGTCCAAACTGATGCTGTAATGCAGTCCGCCTTGGCGTTCGTAGCGCGCGCCTTGGATCATGTGCCAGAGATGTGGGATGACGCACGCTTCGATAAAACATTGCCCATACTCGTCGAAATCGACGCCCCAGGGGTTGCTCGTCCCTTCGGCGAAAACTTCGAAACGATGTTTAAGGGGATGATACCGCCAAACGGCCGCATCGACCCATTGTCGTTCACTTTCCGGCGCGCCAGGTTTTCCAACGTTCGACGGACAAAAAACGCCGTGACAACCGTAAAGCCAACCGTCCGGACCCCACGTGAATGTATTCAACGTTTCGTGCGTGTCGGCTCTGAAATCCCAACCATCGAGCAGAATTTGCGGTTCGCTGTCCGGTTTGTCGTCGCGGTCCTTATCCGGGATAAACAACAAGTGCGGCGCGGCGCCGATCCAAACACCGCCAAAACCAACCTCCAATCCGCTGATCAGATTCAGCTTCTCCATGAACACGGTTCGCTTATCGAATTTATGGTCGCCATCGGTGTCTTCGAGAATCAAAATGCGATCCTTGCCTTGGCCTTCTGGGGCACGCCGCGGATAGGTGAAGCCTTCGGCGACCCATAAACGGCCGCGATCGTCGATAGCGAAAGCGATAGGTTGCTGCACGTTGGGCTCGGCGGCGAAAAGTTTGGCCGAGAAGTTCGGTGGCAGCGTGATTGCTTTCGCCGCATCCTCGGGCGTGAGTCCGGCAAACTTGACGGAGTCCATGGATGGCATTTCGGCCTGTTTGGCGATTTGGGCGGGATCGATGACATTGGCGAAAACGGGCTTCGCCGCATGGAATTTGAAATCGTCGAAATTGATATGGCCCCAGCCGCCAATTTGATGATCGATCACTCGAATGAAAATCTCTTTGCCCAAATGGGGCTGCAAATCCACCACGACGGGCCGAAGATTTTCTGTATCGAAGCCGGAGATTTTGAAGAAAGCCTGTCCCGTATCTGCGCGCACCAATTCGACTCGATTGAGTTCTGTCGAGCCGCCCGCGACCAGAAAACTCGCGAAGGGTTGGCTGATTTTGAATGCCACCGAAGTCAATGTCCCCGTGAGATCATCGCCGCCGATCTCGTACGTGCCGACCCAATAACTGCCGGTGTGATCGCTCTTCATGTCGCTTCGCCGACGCACGACTGTATCGTCTTGGATCGGTTGTTTCTCGAACGCGCGGCCTTCGGCTTTCCAGTGGTTCAAGGTGCCCTCTTCAAAATCGAGGTTGAGAGGTTTGCCATCGCTGCCGGATGGTTTGATGCCCGTGGGCGGTTGCGCCGCAAAGACGGAAGTGACAGAAACTAGAAACAATCTAACTGCTCGATCCAGAAAACGCGTTCGTTGAGTCATAGGATTCAGGCGAGGAAGATAACCAAAACGCAACTGGAGCCAAAACAAATTCTCTAGTTGACGACATTTCTCGCCTGTGTGAGCTCGAAGATTCGAACGCCGCCGGTAGCGCAGACATTCGCAGACATTCGTGTCTGCGCGTTCGGGTGACTTTCCAGCCACCCGTGGTTGGGTTTGTGCCGTTCGCTGCGGGACTAGAAAGTCCCGCAACCGCAGACAGGAATTTCTGCGCTACGGCCGCCGCCATGCGTCAGTTCGCGGTTCCGTACGGCTTCGGTTGCGCCCTTTCCCATTCGCTTTGGCTGACCGGTTTCGTTTCGTGCAGGAACACGAAGACGCCCTTCTTGTTGCCGACGACGATGTCAGCAAGCTTGTCGCCATTAACATCCCCGGCCACAACCTGCGTCCCAATGCCCGAGTCACTGTCGATGAGGTAAGGCACGAAATCGACGCTCTTGTCCGCGCCGCGCACGAGCTTAAACCAATAGAGGACCGCTGGCGCATTCGGTTCGGCATCGCCGTTTGGGCCGTGCGCCCAGATCCGTTTCCCCGTAATGATGTCCTTGAGGCCATCGCCGTCCATATCCACCAGATCGACCGCGTGGAGTTGTGAAAACTTGACGCCGTACTTGTTTTCCTTTGGCTCCTTGTTCATGAACGTGTGATTCTTGAACGTGATTTTGCCCCCTTCTTTAACCTGTTCGTACCAAGCTAATCCATAGCCATGCGCGGCGAGACTCGTAATCACGTCGTTGTCACCGTCGCCATCCACGTCATAAGCAAACATCTGCGCGCTGCCGGCCGGAGAAAATTGGAATTTGTGATTCGTCCAAACGGGATCGTCCGCGAGGGACGATGGCTGTTCCCACCAACCATCTTTTTCCAGAATATCCAGCCGGCCGTCGCCGTTGATGTCGCCGAGGCCGAGCCCGTGGGTAAAGCGCTGCCAAGGACCTTTTGATGAAATGGCATGGAACGTCCATGGCCGGGACAGATCAGCCCATTTCCAATTGGGCGCGGCATAACCGTAAAAGCCATGCGAACTGCAAACGATCTCGGGCTTTCCGTCGCCGGTAAGATCAGCGAATGTTGGAGATTCATTGTCGGTGACATTGAGGGCAACGTGCCGTTTCCAGTGCCCTTCGCGGCCTTTCGGATTCTCGTACCAGGAAGAGTCTTCGCCGGGGAAACCTAGAATCAAAATGTCCGTCCACTGATCGCCGTTGATATCGTGGGCAAAGGCAAAGAAATTCCTCGAGTAAGCATTGTTCACTCCCAGGAGCCCCTCGAATCCGGGAATGGTTGCTTCAGTGCCATCGCCCTTCTTCAGCTTGAACGTCTGCGTCGCCGGAGCGTATTCATGTTTCTTTTTGAAGTCGGGCCCTTCGTACCAATAAGGGCCCGAAACAACATCATTTTTGCCATCGTGGTTGAAATCTCCGAAGTTAGCGCCTTCGGCCCAAAACTGGTCGGTGACTCGAATCTTCTGAAACGAATGGAGCACGTAATCCTTGGCTGAAGCCAATAGCGCGCTTGAAAAGAGAATCGATAAAGTGGCGGGGAACTTGGTCATAATGCATATCTGTGGCAGCAATTGTTTGGACGGTCAAGCTGGATGCTGGGATGGGAATTCAAGGCGCTTCGCGGCTCAGGGGGCGTACCTGCTGGTGAGCCGACAAATGGTAGTGGCGAACTGCTTCTGTCGGCTCCCCGGCAGGTTCGCCCTGCCTTAAAATTGCCTCGTTCAATCTAAAGGCGAAATATACCAATGGCGCAAGTCCTCGATTTAGTTAGCTGTCGCAAGAGCACGTGTTTTGGTGCACGCAAATGCTGGACAAGCGAGACGCCTATCCTACGACGCAGCACTTTCGCGCCGGTGAGGAGCGATAATCGTCGCTTTGCTTTCGCCGGAAGCTGTTCGCAGAGTCAGCTCGGCGCCGATTTGATTCGCTTCGCGCCGCACGTATCCGAGCGCGATATTCGCGCGCAGGGCAGAGGAGGCGACGGCGCTCGTTATGTAGCCGGCCTCTTTGTCGCCGAGAAATAGTTTATCGCCTTTGACCGGCAGTTGCTTCAAGTCATCCGCCAAGCGCAAACTCCGCAAAGCCTTCGCCACTTGTCCGTACGTGCGAATGCGCGCAATGACTTCCTGGCCGATGTAGCAACCTTTGGTGTAGCTGATCGCGCCCGCTTCCAGTCCCGCTTCCGGAGGCAAGTTCGTTTCGTCCATGTCCACTCCGAACCTCGGAAGGCCCGCTTCAATTCTCGCGATCTCCAACGCTTGCCAGCCGGCCGGCCGGCCTCCCGTTGCTTTGGCTGCACCCACGAGTCTTTCGGCAACGGCCTCCGCAGCGGCCACTGGCATGAAAATGTCAAACCCACTCGTCCCGACACGGGGTTGATTCATCAGATAAACCTCGCCGAATTGATGGTGGTCCGCCTTCACGTGGCCCATCGGTTCTTGTGGCAGATCAACTCCTAACTCCAATTGGCGCACCGCCGCCTCGGCCTTCGGTCCCTGGATGCTGAACAACCCGTAATGCGGCGCGACGCGCACGACCTGGACATCGTCTGCGATGATATATTTGTCGAGATGGGCCGCGACCGTTTCACTCAAGCCAGGCTCGAAATCGAGGAGGATTTCGTTTTCGAGAATGTGGATGTTGAGGTCGCAAATCATCTTGGCTTTGTGATTGGTGAGAGCGGCGTAACATCCTTCGCCGACTTTTAATCCGTTGACTTCGTTCGTGACCTGGCCATGCAGAAAACGGCGGCGATCTGTTCCGGCAAGGCAGAGTCGCCCTCGAAAACTAAGATCAATGACGCCGGCCGTGTCGCGCACAGCCGAATGCTCATCGAGTGGATGGCCATAATGGCTGACAACTTCTTGGCCATTCACATCGGCAAAGCTGGCGTTTAGCCGGCGGTGGAGATCATGTAATTTGAGGGGGTTCATCCGAACGGCAGATATGTTAACAGGAGGTAACGAAGAAAACGGAGAAAACGAGGCTCCTGCAACGTTCTTTCCTCTCCGTTCCCTCTGTTGTCTCACGGTTGATTCCAATGGCTGTTGGCACATTCATGGTGGCAATGGGTGAGTAATCAACTTCTCGGTAACCGGATCGAAGAAGTGCGCTCTCTGCATATCTAGAAACAGTGTGACTTTCTGGTTGAGCGCTGCTGTGAAGGAGCTGTCAACTCGCGCGGTCAGCATCTGTGCAGCAGCTGTTTTCAGACCGAGATAAATTTCCGGGCCGGTGAGTTCGATGACTTCAATAGAGGCATCAATTGTTCCGGTTGCAACGCGGCTCGCCGGCTCGGGCGGTGTCGCATCCACAGAAATATTCTCGGGTCGAATTCCGAGGACCACTTCTTTTTCGACATAATTCTGCAAGGCCGCGGTGATACCATCGTCCAATCGGATGGGGCAGATCGCATCTCCGTTACCGGCCTTCCCATGAAAGCAAACGTTTGCACTTTCACGCCAGAGCTTACCTCGCCATAAATTCATCGCCGGAGACCCGATGAATCCCGCGACGAACATATTCGCCGGCCGTTGATAGAGCGTCAGCGGATCGGCCACCTGCTGGATAGTTCCATCCCGCATGACGGCCACACGGTTACCCAGTGTCATGGCTTCGACCTGGTCGTGCGTCACAAACAGCATCGTTGCACCGAGCCGTTTGTGCAGTTTCGAAAGTTCGAGCCGCATTTGGCCCCGCATCTGCGCGTCCAAATTTGAAAACGGTTCGTCGAACAGGAATGCTTTCGGTTGTCGAACGATCGCACGGGCGACCGCAACGCGTTGCCGTTCCCCGCCGGACAGCTCGCTGGGACGCCGGTCAAGAATCGAAAGCAGCCCGAGCATTTCGGCGGCTGACCGGACGCGCCGCTCAATTTCAGGCCGGGCGAACTTCCGCAATTTCAATCCGAGCGCCATGTTCTCATAAGCGGTCATGTGGGGATAAAGCGCGTAGTTCTGAAAAACCATGGCGATGTCGCGGTCTTTCGGTGGAACCTCGTTCGCACGCGCGCCATCAATGTATATTGCTCCGCTTGTAACATCTTCAAGTCCGGCGATCATTCGCAACAGCGTTGTTTTTCCGGAACCGGACGGGCCAACGAGAACGAGCAATTCCTTATCCTCGACCGTCAAGTTAACGGCGCTGACGGCGAAAGGACTGGCGCCGCGCATTTCGCCGTCAGCTTTTGGACGTCGATTTTCGCCTTGAATGGCTCGGACGAATTTTTTGGAAAGGTTTTCGAGTACGATCCGCGCCATGTTCGAGCACACTTTCGAATGCGCTCTGTGGATTGTCGAGCTGGAATGAACTCTGGGCCTCGCTGTTCTATCCCGGGGGGCAGAACGCGTTGGCGGGCAGCAGCGCAGGCCTTCCCTTTCAGGGTGGCGCGGTTGTCGACGCGAACCCTTGCACTGCGCTCCTGAATCACTTGATCTTTTCCCAAATAAGCCGCAGAGCGCCGGCGAAATCCTCAGGTCGTTCCGCGATCCAGCGATTCAGTTCAGCCGGCGTAAACCAATCCCCTCGTTCGATTTCATCGGGGTGAAGATTGAAAGGCCCTTCGGCTTGGCAACGGTAAACCCAGACAAATTCCTGGCCAGTTTCAGCACACGCATCAATCTTAAACAAACGCGTCGGCACACATGACAGCTCGAGCCCCAGCTCCTCGCGCACTTCCCGAATCGCACAGGCGTCGTAACTCTCGCCAACATCGAGATGGCCCGACGCCGAAGAATCCCACAGGCCGGGCGAGCAATCCTTCTTGAGCGAGCGTTTCTGAAGAAATATCTGGCCGCGCCCGTTGAAAACGAGCACATGCACGGCTCGATGCCGGAGGCCAAGTTGGTGCACCTCGCGACGCAAGCGCTGGCCGATCACCTCGTCACATTCGTTAACCACGTCAAACACCTCTTCATTTGTCATGAGATACCCCCTCGTTACTTAAAGCGCGCGCCAGTATCACGAACTGTTCTAACGTGACCTTCTCGGCCCGGATCGTGGAAGAAAGCCCGGTCGCTTGAAAAGCTCGATCGAGTTCTTCCACCGGCCAATCCTCTTTAAGCAGCTTAATCATCATTTTTCGCCGTTGAGAGAAACTCCGTTTCACAATTTTCTCAAATACGCGAGCTTGCCGATCTGTGAGTCGCCGTGTCGGCCAACGAACCAATGTTACACAAGCCGAATCGACGTTGGGAACCGGGAAGAAACATCCAGCTGGAATTCGAAATAGCTCTTTCGGTTGATAATGGAGTTGAACCAAGAGTGTCAGCACACCATAAGCGTCGTCTCCCGCTGAAGCCATAAGACGTTGCGCTACTTCCAGCTGCAGCGTTGCCACCATCCGTTCCGGGCCACCAGTGGCGTGGGCCAATTCGACCAAAATCGGTGAAGCCACCGAATAAGGCAGATTCGAGACCAGTTTCCAGTTAGACCAATCCGAGCGATTCTCTCGCAAATAATCCAAGGCGTCCGCGTGCAGCAGAGTCAGCGTCTTCCTCTTCGCCAAGCGCCGGCGAAGGAACTCATAAAGACGCCGGTCCTTCTCGATGGCCAAGACTTTTGCTCCTTGGTCCAACAGCAATTCAGTCAATGGACCCAGCCCAGGACCGACTTCCAATACCGAACCGCCAGGCCAAATCTCAGCCGCCCTGACGATCTTATGGAGCTGATTGGCATCATGGAGGAAATTCTGGCCCAGCGACTTAGTAAGCTGGATGCGATCAGCTTCCAAGGCTTGCTTCATCTCGGTCAGCTTCATTCTGAGGAGCCGTTCATCAGAGTTTTCTCAAACTTAACTGGCCTGCCATTCAAGAGCCACAATTTCCTATTAAATTAGCTTCGTCTCATGATCAACCTTCGGAGCACGAAGCAGACAAGAATGTCCGCGCTCCGGCACTCGGCCTAAAACCTGCTTTCGTCCAAATGAAATCTATGACACTCGGGAATGAGAATCGTATCAGGGAAGTGACTTCTTGCGCTGTCCGAAGGTTAGCCGGTGAATCGGCAGGGAGCCGTTTGGACTTTCGTCACGTTTCAAATCATCTCAATCAAAAAAGGCCCGGCTACTATCTTATCCTGCTGCGGACGGAACTGAAGCATCGGTCCTTGCGCGATAAACCATCGCTGATCGGGTAGCTAACGCAAACCACACGTTTACACACGATAGCCACGCTATCGGCTGCGGGTCTGCTCAATCCCCTGCTCGCACTCGGCAAGTGTTTCCTGGAGTGCATTAACAGACGTTTCCAGCTGGCTTCTCGAAATCGTCAGCGGCGGAGTTAACGCGATGACATTCGAGTGCTCCCCCTCCGGCAAAAGGATGTATCCGCGATGCAGCATTTTCTTGACGATTTGCAGTGCGCTATTCGTTGCAGGCTCATCGTCGGAGTGCCGCAGTTCGAGTCCGGCCATGAGACCCAAGCCACGCGCCGCGAGTTTTAGTCCCGTCGGCGCCTTCAAGTGTTCCAACGCGCTCACGAGCATCTTGCTGAGCGAGAAACTGCGATCAACCAACCGCTGTTTTCTGATCTCCTCAATTTGGGCCAGAGCCATCGCACAGCCAACCGGATGCCCAAGATAAGTGCTCGTGTGAATCGCTTCACCCGCCGATGCCGGCCAAGCTTCATCCATAAGGGCGGCCCGGCCTGCGCACGCGGACAGAGGGAACCCTCCGGTGATCGCCTTTCCCAGGCAAATCACGTCTGGAATAGTTCGGCTATGTTCGCACGCAAACCACTTTCCGGTCCGGCCGAAACCGGTGAAGACCTCGTCCGCAATCAAGAGCGCTTGCTCTTCATCGCATAGCTTGCGCAACAACGGCAGAAAATCAGCTGGCGGCATGTTAATCCCGCCGCGGCCTTGAATCGGTTCGACGAGCATCGCACCGATCCGCTTTCGCTTGAACAAACGGCGGACGCAAACGGCAAGGTCGTCCAATTGGTCCGGCCGAGTCGGGAAAGCCACAAAATGCCCGAAGCGTCCGAGCTGCGGTTCAAAGCGCGCGCGGAAGTGACCTCGATGCGTCGCATTCAGCGCTCCATATCCAAGCCCATGATAAGCGCCGCTAAAAGCGATGACTCCTGGTTTTTCCGTAGCCAGCAGCGCGGTCTTGAGTGCGGCTTCGACGGCTTCAAAACCCGAATTGCAAAAGATGGTTTTGGCCGTGAGGCGTGGTCCGTTAGGCGTGAAACGGCTCCAGCGCTCGAACGTCAAACGGCTGAGTTCTTGCGCCAATCGAGCTTTGAGCGCGTGCGGATGGACGTCGCCCATCGCGTGCAGCAATCTGGACATTTGCCGCTGGCCGGCTGCAACGACCCGTGGATTGGCATGTCCCGTTGCCGCGACAGCAAAGGCCGCGGTCAAATCCAAGTACTTCTTTCCATTCGCATCCCATACAAACACCCCTTTGGCTTTCTCCCACACAATCGGCCATGAACCGTCCCGCGAAATGAATGTAATGTTCCGCGATTCGTACTGGCGCAAGAGGCGAAGAACTGTTCTTGCGCGAAGGTTCACAGACAAAAACGACCGGAGCGCGGGCATTCCTGTCCGCAGCAATATCCGAGACACCTGGCAAGACAACCTAAGTCGAAGTGGTGACTCATGTGAATGCATGCAGCTTTAGAACGGCCAACGGTTCCGAGCAGCAGATCGTTGCTGCGTACAGGAATGTCCGCGCTCCGGCTGGTGTTAAGGGCGATGACCTCCGCATAACGAGTTTAAACCCCGCGCGCATCCGGCGCCCAAATGACTTTATGCATTTGAACTTGAAATCGCACCGGCAGCGCGTCGGCCATGATCCATTCCGCGAGCTCCTTTCGCGAAATCGGAGTTTGACCTGCGGGCACTCTCTTGAGTGACTTGTGCTGCTGCTCCGGCGTGAGTGGTGAAACCCATGAGAATAATACCGGACAAATCGATGAAAGGTGATGCTCGTTAAGCTGATGCTTTGCCCATTCGTAATCTTCGTGAGTGCCAATGACGAACTTGATCTCGTCGCTGCTCTTCAGGTGTTTCAGGTTTCTCCAAAGATTCTTTTCAACTTCACCGCTGCTGGGGCACTTCAAATCCATAATGCGATGAACTCGCGCATCCACCGGCGAAATATCGTGCGCTCCGCTCGTCTCGATTAAAACAACGAACCCCGCATCACACAACCGCTGCATCAACGGCAAAGCATTTTCCTGCAACAACGGTTCGCCTCCCGTCAATTCAACCAATGGCAAACGCATCAAGCTCGGGGCCTCGCGAAAAGGCAAAGCCAAATTCGCAATTCGCCTTTCGACCTCCTCCAAGCTGGTCTTCTTTCCTTCGGCAAATGCATAGGCTGTGTCGCAGTACGAGCAGCGGAGATCGCAGGCGGTCAAACGCACAAAGACACAGGGCAATCCAGCGAAAGTGCTTTCGCCTTGCAAACTCAAATAGATTTCATTGACAACCAATGTCTCTGGCATTCACGGCAATCTAGTTTCTCTGGCGGGCTTCGGAAAGCGCCAAACTCGCGGTTTTACGACGCGCGGCCTAAGCGCGCAAGACGGCGCGTATTTGGCGTAGCGCAGACTGAGGGCGCGCTCGCAAACCGCCGCTACAATACCGTTCGCAACAGCCCGTAAATCCCAAGGCTCAATGCCGCCAATGAATCGCCCGCGATCAATCCTCCGCCGACCAGCGACGTCGTGCTCATATCGGCGGGCACTTCTCCTTCCGCGGGCTGAACATTCTTCTTCTTTGCGAGAGTCTCAATCGACGACGCAACGACCCCTCCAAACGCGTACCAAAAGCTCGTCAGCAAACTCACAAAACCACCGAACGACGACGCATAGGGACTCGGCAACAAAAATGCATCCAGCGCGAAATCTGCTGTCGGGCCGGAGGGGTTTCCGCGAACGAACTCTTGATAGGCCGGGCGGCGCTTGATCCACTTCCGCAATGCTTCCGTTACGAACCCGAGGCCAATGCCGATAAAGAGCGCCTTCATAATGTGCGGCTGCGGATTGGTCAGCCCTTTCAGCGCGCCGACAAATTTGTAGGTCATGGCCGATTGCCATTGTTGCGCTCCCTCGACGTTGGGATTGCTGAAGCTGTCGATCTTCAGGACGGGATAAGCATTCATGAATAACTTGGCTAACACGACGGCCATGATTGATCCCATGACAATGCCGATCACTTGATAACGAAATTGAATGACTCGATTTGTGCCGAGCCGCCAGCCGGTTGAACGGTCTTGTTGCATATCCACGCCCACACCGCATGAGATGAGCAAAATGGATGCGCACATCAAACCGACCGCTGGATCTCTCAGTCCGAGTGTCGTCAGCAGGAAGACTGCAACTACAAAGGCGCTCGAAATCGGGTTGCTGTCTGAAATGCCTGTGGAAATGCCGTTGATCAAAACAAAGACAAATACCAGGACCACGGCCGTGATAACGAAAAGCAAAGGCTGTTGCAGCACACTGCTCGCCACCAGCACGAGCGCTATCCCCCAAAAGGTCACCCACATGATCAGGCGCGTAGTGTTGACCCGTTTCCAGTCTTCAGACGGCGGCACGACTTCCTGCTGCTTCTGACGAAAGCGTCGCATCGCTTCGAAGCCGATCAGCGTGAGATCAACAATTGCGGCGCCGAGAATGGTTCCCAGAGCGAGGACGAAGCCGATCTTTCGGAATGGATCATTTGGTCCGAGCCACCCGATTGTGCGCAGCCAGGGCGTCATGTAATAACCGATCACGCCGACGAGAAGTCCAGGAATGGCAATTCGCGCGCCTACCACCATTCCAGCGCCGACCGTCGAAGTCGAAATCCCCAAAGCCTCGATCCGGGCCACCTTCATCGCTGCCAGCCCGCCAAGAAATCCGCCCAACGTTCCGCCACCCAGCTTGGCAATCGAACGCTTCAACAATTGTTTGTCGGTCAGCGCCCGCAGAATATTCGCGACCGCGAAACCCGACGGATAAACCAATTGCATGCGATCCACTAGAATGGGTGTGTAGAGCATCCCGACGCCGACGCCGAACATGCCGATGCAAGTGAAATAAAGGACCAATTGCCATGTGGGCGGTTCGGGCAAACCCAACCAGACCATCGCTTGGATCAACACGGCCATGCCAGACATCATCGCGACCGACGCTGCCATCGTTTGCATGTAATTCGCGCCGTGCTTTCCTTCAGGACCGTAACCATAAGTCACCGCGCTGCCGAGAATGCCGGCGAGGACCTGACCGCCCACAAAGAAGCCGAGCGAAAAATTCATGTAAGCGGCGGAAATGCCGCCGAGCGGTCCCAAAATGAAAATAGCCACTGCCGCAAGCAAGATGTAGTATGCGGTGGAGCCGATAGGCGGGAGGAGACGTTTCAATCCAGTCTGGTCAGACGCGGTCACAGCCATGCTCGTTCCATGCGGTTGCAGTTTGGGCAATCAGTGTAGTGCACGATAAAGATGTCATCGACGGCCTGCAACCGGAGTTGGCGAAATTGCGAGTTGTTATCGCTTCGTAAGCAGGTTGATTGACCGAGAATCCGAGGTGCGCCTGCGAGGATGCGATATTCAACCATCGGACCAACGTGACAGGTACCCTTGTGAAATAAGTCAGTTCAGCCATGCCGCAGAATCTCTCGCACGACGCGGCAGGACTTCGCGTCGGTTAAGGTTTGCTGGACGCCGTTATACAGATAAGCCAGCTTCGCGTGGTCCATGCCGAAAAGGTGCAGCAACGTCGCGTGGTAATCGTTTGGACTGACAGGATTCACGACGGCGCGATGGCCAAAGTCGTCGGTTGCGCCGTACGTCGTTCCGCCTTTGATGCCGCCGCCAGCCAGCCAAGCGCTGAAGCCCTGTCCGTTGTGATCGCGTCCGGCCTTCTCGGCGGCGCCATGGTTTTCGGTGACCGGCAATCGCCCGATTTCACCGCCCCAATGAACGATAGTCGTTTCCAATAGACCGCGTGCTTTGAGATCTTTGACGAGTGCTGCGGAAGGTTTGTCGGTCTTGCGGCAACAATCGGTCAGCGTCTTTTGAATGCTCTGGTGGTTGTCCCAAATTTGGCCGGCGACAAACAATTGCACAAAACGCACACCGCGCTCGACCAAGCGGCGCGCGATCAAGCAGCGCGTTCCGTACTCACGGGTGACTGGTTCGTCGAGGCCGTAGAGCTTCTTTGTGGCTTCACTCTCGCCGGAAATATCCAATGCCTCCTTGGCGGCAGTTTGCATCCGCGCCGCCAATTCGTAACTGGCAATGCGCGCTTCGAGGTCCGCTTCGCCTGGATGCCGCGCGAGGTGGTCCCGATTCAATTGTGCCAGGAAGGCGAGATTTTGCTCCTGTAACGTGCCGCGCAAATGCGCGGGCGGCTCGAGATTGAGAATGCGCGGCTCGGTCGATCGCACCACCGTGCCCTGATAGAGCGGGGGCATCCAGCCATTCGACCAGTTGCGCACGCCATCGACCGGGTGCCCGCCGGGATCAGTCAAGACCACGTAGGCGGGCAAGTCCTGGCTCTCTGTCCCGAGGCCATAGGTAAGCCAGGAACCGAGCACCGGCCGGCCCGGTTGGGATTTGCCGGTTTGCATGTACCAAATCGATGGCTCGTGCCCGTTGATGTCTGTGTGCATCGAACGAATCACACAAACGTCATCGACAATCTCCGCAAAATGCGGGAGCAACTCGGATACTTCCACGCCTGACTGGCCGCGCCGTTGGAATTTCCACGGACTGCCAAAGAGTTTCTTGCTCGCGCGATCGATGAAACTGTACTTGATTTCGCCTTGGTACTCTTCGCCGCTGCGCTTGGTCAATTCGGGTTTCGGATCGAAAAGATCGATGTGACTTGGTCCGCCGTGCATGAACAATGAAATCATCGCCCTGGCTTGAGGCTGGGCAAGGGCTGATTTCGGTTTGAGATCGAACACGGGCGGATTTCGCGGGATGCTCGGAGGCGTTGCGAGGAGATTCTCTTGGCGCAGCAACCACGCCAAAGCAACACTGCCGATCCCCATCGCATTGCGCGTCAGAAACCGGCGCCGCGTCAGAAGTTCGAAGGATTTCATGTCAGTTAGCCGGCAGAATGCACTAAACGAATCGACATGGGAATACGGAAATGAGCGCGCTTGGGAACAGAAGCATCCGCCGTCAGCCGACCATCATTTTGCGCCGAATCGGCCTTAGCCGTAACGCAGAGTTTCACTCTGCTGTATCGCGGCTTTTCAATCCGCGGCGTTTCCGGCCAATCGAACGCGCTGGACAAGGCCAAGGCGCTGCCGACCGAAAAGTCAGCGGTACGGCAAAGTGAAACTCCGCGTTACGGCCGGCGCTGTTCGCGATGAATCAATATGCTCATGGCTCCGGCAACGCCTAGCCGAGAAGCTTTAATACGGATTGAGGTAGCAAGTTCGCTTGGGCGAGCATCGCGGTGCCGGACTGAGTCAGAATATTGGATCGGGCCACTGTTGTGGATTCTTCGGCCACATCGGCGTCGACAAACCGGCTGTTCGCTGCGCCGAGGTTTTCGTTGAGGACAGCGAGCGTTTCATTGGTCATGTTGAGCCGGGCAATGTTGGCTCCAACCTGAGCGCGTAATTTCGCCAACGCTTCAATCGCCTCCTTAGAGCCTGTCCGACAGCAGCCTGTCGCCTGCTGACGATCAATATCGGCACATTCCGTGCGAACTTGAGCCAAACAAGCAGATGATGCTCGATCGGTTGCACAGTGCAGCAACTTGCGCACATACCCAGCTAAAGCAGGGTATTAATGAGAGGCTTGGAGCAAGACGTTGCGGAGCTTGTGAAATACGCGGGCTACCGAGCCAGTGCTTCAAGGACGCAACGTTGAGATCCTTCCGCCGGAAAAAACACCCAGTGCTACCCCCGTTTCCGGCAAAGCTGAATGCCGTCGGCGATGGGCAGCAGCACTGTCTCGACGCGCGTGTCTTGCGCCAGTTTCCGATTTAACGCGTCAATCGCGCGTCCGGACGGATGATCGATCGCGGCTGCACCGAGTCCGCCTCCCCAGAGCATGTTATCGAATAGCATCAATCCATTCGGTTTCAGGCGCGGCAAAATCGATTCGTAATAAGCGTCGTATTCCGTTTTGTCCGCGTCAATGAAGGCAAAGTCAAAGACCAGGTTCGATTCCAAGGTTTGCAATAGCGGGACAGCCGAGCCGAGGCGCAGATCGATCTTGTTTTGCACACCGGCCTGCGCCCAATGTTTTCGAGCAATCGAAGTCCATTCCACGCTCTCATCGATGCAAATCAGGCGTCCGCCCTCCGGCAAGCCTCGCGCAATGCAGACTGAGCTATAACCCGTAAACGTCCCAACCTCGATTGCCGTTTTCGCGCCGATAGCTGCCACAAGCAATGTCATGAGGGTCCCTTGCTCGCGGCTGATCTGCATGCGAGCCGGATCGCCCAGGGCTTCGGTCTCCTTTCGCAGAGCGTCGAGAACTGGATCGGATGCATGCGAACGTTGCGCGCAAAGATAACTGTAGAGCCGGTCATTCAACGGAAGGTATTTCGGACTCGGCGCCGCTTTCGCCATAATGACATTTCCATGTTCAGCCGTGATGCTCATGGTGAGACTTTAGCCGGGGCGGGTCGCACTGCAATCATAGACCATGAACCGCTCGTCGTCGTCCTCGCTGCAGTTTCGCGGATGAAGGATGAGGACGAGGACGAATACCAACGGTTCATGGGGAGGCTGAACAGGCGAGACGCCTGTCCTACGACAGATGCTTGGTGCTTGCACCTTCGTTACCGCACATTCCATCTGCGCAAAAGGTCCAGCGGATAAAAGCTTTCCCGCCAAATGACCCCGCCCTGCCGCAGAGTTACGATTGCCGAATTGAGCACAGCCACGGCGCCCAGCGGAATAATCAGCGGCACGAGCAGCGCTGAACCGACGGACCAGCGAATTTTCCGAGCGATCAGCGCGGATGGAATGGCAAATGAGACAAGACCTACACCTGCCGCCGTCCCATCGAGCGAACCAGTAAATGGACCAAACAGGCCAGCGAGCCAAAACAAGCAGAGCGCAATTGCCAGGCCGACGGCCACCGACACGCGATAATCCAGAATCGCGAAATAGTTCTTCTCCATGATCTTGATCATGCCGAAAGCATGTGCGGGCCAGTGGCATTCGGCGTCGTCACCGCCAATGAACCCACGCGTGCGTTTGCCAGCGCGACGCAAGAGAAGTCCGAGTTTAACGTCATCCACGACGGTCAGTCGAAGTTTCTTGTAACCTCCGGAGGCGCGATACGCCGCGGTGCGAACGAGATTGAGCGCTCCCATGCCGAGATAGCCTTTGGGCTTGTCCTGATTGACGCGCTTGAACCAATCGACCAGGCCCAAAAGAAAGGCGGGGTGCCAAGCTTGTCCCGATGCGGTTCCGGGCGCAACACCCGGCGTGAGGCAGATATGGTCGGCATTATCGCGATCTGCCACGAGGATCGCGCGCGCGATCACATCCGGCTTGAGCCAAACGTCGGCATCCGTGAACAGGATCCAGTCGCCGGTGACCAAGGCGGCGCCGGCATCGCAGGCGTGCCATTTGCCTAGCCAGCCTAAAGGCAATTCCTCGACGTGAATGACCACGAGGCGCGCATCTTCTTGCGCTAAGCGGTTGAGTATCTCCGCCGTCTGATCGCTTGAACGATCGTTCACGGCGATGATTTCGAGATCGACATTCTCCTGCGCAAGCAGCTTGCGCACGCTTGTTTCGATGCACGCTTCCTCATTGCGAGCTGGCAGCCCGACCGAGACTTTGGGGTGCGCTGGGTTGGGCGTCGAATTCTCAAGACGCGGCAGGCGTTGCGCGAAACGAAGGTCAAACAGGAGGCGAATGGTCTTGGCTATTGCTAAGCCGGCTACGCTCCACCAAAGCATGGTTGCCGTGGTCCTCATGCTCTTGGAAGAATGTTTCTGCTTTTGAAGCGATTTATCTAGGATCGCTTCATCGGCTGTTTTCGAACTTCTAAAGTTTCGATCAAACGCACATCGACTGCGTTGAATCCGCCGCCCTTGGGTAAGAACACAACCAGCATTTCACCGTCAGGCGAGAGAGCGGCAAACTCTGAGTGCGGAATCCGATAACTCTTATTGCTTCCCATCCGGATTGTGAACGGCTGGAAGGGCGTTGCTCGTAAGAGTTCCCGAAGGTCGTCCGATTTCATGCTTCGTCTTTGCCACACCGCTGAGTCACTTTCAAGGAAGATTGCCTGGTCGTAGGAGAGGCGTCCCGCCTGTCCAGCATCTGCGTACACCAAAAGCAGGAGAGGCGAGACGCGCTGTCCTACCGCTCGCAACATTTGCGTGGAGGCTGCCCATGAACAGCATGCTCAGTCCACGTATAAAAACTCGCTTGCGCCGAGCAATGCTTGGCAGAGATTGGCCAGTGCTTGGGTTTCGGGATCGAGTTTTCGCGTCGGCGCCTTGCCAGCTTTTTTGTTATCGGACGCAGCAGGTTGAGCTTTGGTATTATTTCCGTCGCTGGCTTGAGTTTCGCTCGCTTCCTTTTGTGTGAGGTGTTTGACCTGCGAAGTGAGGAATTCAACCGAGCGTTCTGTTTCGTGTTCCGTCGCGGTTCGCGCAAAAGCGAGTTCCCATGCGCGGGTAATTTGGCGGCGCGCATCCTTGCCACATTCCTTGCGCAGGCGTTCGGCAAATCGTTCCGCTTCCTTGAGAATGAAATCGCTGTTCATCAGCATGAGCGCTTGCGTGGCCACCGTGGAGCCCCGCCGGCGGTCACAATTGGTTTCCATGATGGGAGCATCGAAGGCGTTCAGGATAGCGAGCGGCTTGCTGCGCCGGACTTGGACATAAACGCTGCGTCGAAATTCTTCGCCATCCATCGGCACATCGACGGGCATTTTGTTGTCGCCTTCCTTTTTGTCGATGCCCACCACAATTTGTCCGACGATATCTTCGCGCACCGGCACAGGCGGACCGAACATTTTCTTGTTCAAGGCGCCGCTCGCCGCCAAAACGGAATCTCGAATGACTTCGGCATCCAAGCGCTGCGCTGGCTTGCGCCAATAGAGCCGGTTGTCCGGATCGATCTCGTTCTTCTTAAGATCGATCGAGGATGACTGCCGATACGCGGTTGAAAGCATGATCAGCTTGTGCAGTCGCTTGAGGCTCCAACCATCGGCCATGAATTCGGTCGCGAGCCAATCGAGCAACTCGGGATGCGTCGGTTGCTCGCCCATGACGCCAAAGTCCGAAGGCGTGCCCACCAGACCGCGGCCGAAATGATGCATCCAAACGCGATTGACGATCACGCGCGAAACCAGCGGATGCCCGGCGCTCGTCAGCCATCGCGCGAAAGCGAGCCGGCGGCCGCTCGTGGCGAGCTTCCAATCCTTGTCCGCAAATTCGACCGGCTTTCCCGGCGCTGCCAAAACCGTCAAGGCGCCTGGGCCAACGGCGGCCTTTGGCTGCTGATGGTCGCCGCGATGAAAGAGGTAGGTCACCGGACTCGAACCCGGAACCTCGGTGAGCGGCTGGATGAAATCTTCAGGCGGTTTGCGCGTGCGAATTTGGGCAATCTTCGCATCCATAGCTTTCAAGTCGTCGGCCGCCTTCGGGTTATACTGGTAAAGCACGCCCGGGGTGATGTTCACGCTGGGACGTTCGTCGAGCAGTTTCTTTTGTTCGGCGGTGCGTTTGTCGCTCGGGGTTTGGTAAGCGCTGCGCAGCAGATCGCGCAGCGTTTCCGGATGTTTCTCCAACTCCTTTTCGAGCGCGGCGGCAAGGTAATTCTTCTGTTTCTCTTCTTTCTCGGCAGTTGCCTTCCCGGCTTCTGCTTCAACCTCCGCAGCCTTCGCCCGGTCGGCGTCCGTGTACAGAGAAATCAATCGTTGCGCTGGCGTTCGCCAGTTCTTCCAATCATAGGCCGGTTCGATAATGGCGCGGAGCCGGTAGTAATCAGTTTGCGGAATGGGATCGTAGCGATGGTCGTGACATTGCGCGCACCCCACTGAAAGCCCCATCAGCGAAGACGAGACAATCTTGATCGTTTCGGCAATCACCTGATTCCGGGCCAAATCACGGTCGATGCCGCCTGCCGCTGTGCCGTCGGCGCCCATGCGGAGAAAGCCGGTTGCAATCAATTTCTCCTGATCCTCTGGCGTGAGTTCCTTCCGCGGCCAACCAATCATTTCGTCGCCCGCCAGTTGTTCGCGAATGAATTGGTCGAATGGCTTGTCGGAATTGAACGATCGAATGACGTAGTCGCGATACTTATACGCGTAATCGCGGACCGTGTCGTCGTCGGTGTAACCATCCGAATCCGCGTAACCGGCGACGTCGAGCCAATGACGGCCCCAGCGTTCGCCGTAATGGGGTGACGCCAGGAGATCGTCGATGAGACGCTCGTAAGCGTTTGGTGAAGGATCCGCGAGAAAACGGGCGGCTTCTTCCGGTTGCGGTGGGAGACCGATTAGATCGTAGTGGGCGCGGCGAAGCAGGGTGACTTTGCCGGCGTCTGGTGAAAACGAAAGCTCTTTGTTCTCGAGCGCCGCTGAGAGGAACGCGTCGATTGATGTTCGAATGCGATCGTGGCTGCGTGACTTCGGGACAGCTGGTTTGCGGATCGGTTGAAAGGACCAGAAGGCTCGTTCTTCGGCGGTAATGCCAGGCACTGCATCGGCCAATTCCTTCGGTTCTTCGCGCGCGGTCGGAGCTCCGCTGCGAATCCAAGACTCGATCAGTGTGATTTCGGATGCAGAAAGCTTCTTTTCTCTCTTCGGCATTTCACCGGAGCGAATTTTTTCTAACAGCAAACTGTCCGCCGGGGCGCCAGGTTTGATGGCTGGACCTGATTCACCGCCTTGCACTATCAAACGCCGGAGCCGCAGGTCCAAGCCGCCCTTGGGTTTCTCGCCTTCGCCATGACAATCCAAGCAATTCGCCTTCAAAATCGGGCGGATATGTTTTTCGAACGTGAGATTCGGTTCGGCTGAAGCTAGCCAGCCTGGGGCGAGCGACAGGAAAACGGCGAGCGATTGGCCTAGGCCAAATGTTCGGCGCACGGAATTCACGCAATACCTTTCGGTAAGCGCTGTGGTTGTGACAAGTCAAAAAAGAGACTTGGATCACGAGTTTCAATCTGAAGTCTCTCGGAACTCTTGTGACTGACGGGAGGATCGAGTAAACACTGGCCATGCATCTGGTGGTAGGACAGCGCGTCCCACCTGTCCAAACGTTGCGGTGCGCCTCGGACAGGCGGGACGCGCCGCCCCACCTTCACCAGCATCATGCGTGTTGCATGAAATCGATCTGCTTTCATGAACGTCGATGAAATCCTTTCAGCACTGAATAACGAACAGGTCGATTACTTGCTAATCGGCGGGATGAATTTCCTTTTGCGACATCTGCCCGAATTGACCTTCGATGTGGATGTTTGGGTGCGCGATGAGGCAGCTAATCTTGAGCGGCTCAATCGCGCTCTCCGAAAGCTTGGCGCGGAATGGGGACGGACGGAAGCAGAATGGCGGCCTGTTCCCGATGACTGGCATTGGCTGCAAAGCCAAGGCCTCTTTTGTCTGACCACAAAACACGGAGCGCTCGATGTGTTCCGCGATGTGCGAGGGCTGGAAGGCCGTTACTTTGAATGCCAAAAGCGCGGTTTGACTAGTTCGACGGGAACAGGAGTCAAATTCACCGGGCTGTCCGACGAAGATATGCTCACCTGTCAGGAAGCCTTGCCAGCAGCGGAACAAAAACAGACACGCATGGAAGTCTTGCGCGCGGCGATCGCGAAAGCGAAAGAGCAACTGCGATGAACTGGGATCACCTAAAGCGCGAAGAAGAGCGCAAGCGCGACGCTGCCTCCGACCCAGCGCAGCGTTGGATTCACATTCAGCAAACGATCACTTGGGCGGAAGCGAACCTGCCGCCACACTTGCGCCGGAATAGGCCCCGTCAACCGCGAAGGACCTCGTTTGATCGGTCCACTTTGGAATCTAAGGGCCGTTCGATTGCGCCCACGCTTGCCGATAAGTTGGGAGATGTTGCCCAAGTGTCAGGCTTGGCAATCCGACTGGCGCAAGCGAGCCGTGCCGGTGGTCGGTTGCCAGACTGGCTGCTCAAAGTTGCGGTTGAGCGCGGTGCTAAACACTACCAGCGTCCATTCGATTCAACACTGCCACCGGATAATCCAACCATCACCGATGAGGAAATTGGCGTCGCACTCTGTCTAGGCCAGCATCCGTATAACCTCGACCATCTGCGAGCCGCCGCGCAGTTGCTTAGTTCGCCGCGTGTTAGCCCGAAACGTTTGGGTTGGTTGGCCGTGCTGGAGCGTTGCGAACCGGTGATGCTTCATATCGCCGAGGTGGCCGCACGTTTCGGTCCTGACTTGGAACCTTGGTCTTATCTGCGCGGTCACCTTGCGCCACGCCCGGTTCCTCGGACCGATGCTTTACCGCATTGGAGCCGTCTGGTCAGCCATACCGGTGTGACCGCCTTCGGTGGTCCACCGCGCATCGATTGGCTCGCTCGCAGTGAATAATCCTCTCCACATCCTGCAGACCCTCGACCGGCATCTGACCGCGCCTTGCCAAATGACAATCTTCGGACGGGCAGCGTTGGCGCTGGGTTTCGCGTCCCAATCGGCTTCGTTTGAAGCCACTCATGATGTGGATGCCATTCTGCCGCTCTCCTGGCTTAACGCCGAAGATCAGAATCTCGATTTCTGGCAGGCTCAGCAACAAACCAACGAGGAACTGGAACCAGACGGCTTGTACATCACGCACCTCTTTCGCGAACTGGACATCATCTTGACACCGGATTGGTTGACCAAGCGCGTGCTGATCGACTTGCGATTATCGCGCCTGGTGGTGTTCCGTCCAGCCACACTCGACCTGATCCTAACCAAAATGATGCGCGGAGACGAAGCAGACCTCGCTGACATTCGATTTATGCTGAGTCAGGAGCCGTTCTCACAAACTGAGTTAAGGTCTGCCTTCGCTAGCGCGCGCGTGCCTGATGCGCCAGAAATCGCGGCAATTTTTGCCGCCACGCTGCCGAAGGTGTTGGCGAGCGCTCAGTCTATTCCTCGCCTGGAGTGAGCGCCTGCCGGGTTGCGCTGTTGTGGGTATGGCTCGCGATGCGGCCGCTGGGACGACACTGTCGTCCTAACGGCGCCATAGCAGTGGGCGCCGACATTCAAAAGTCATGATTTTGCCCTCCATGATTTTGTCCAGCGCCTCCTTGCCTTCGGGATGAGCGGCCTCGAGCGCAGAACATCGTTGCGGGGAAGCGGTAAGTGGGACAAAATCATAGAGGACAAAATCATGAAATTGCCGAACGCCCGGCCAAGCATTTGGCCTCGCATTTTGCGTCGAATTTTCTTAACCTTCGCGGCGTCTAAGCCGTCTTGTCATGCTATAATATGTTTTTGAGAATGAATCGGTTCTGGCAACTCCTGGCGGGGCTCGTTTTCGAGTGTTGGTTTGGACTCTCGCCGCGCGCGATTGGCGCAGCTGATGTCGCCTCTCAAACTGCCAAAACCGAAATTAAAGCCTCTGATCCGCTCACATTTGCCAAGGATCTTAAGCCGCTTCTGTCCGAATACTGCTTCAATTGCCACAGTAAAGAGAAACCGAAAGCAGGCTTAAATCTCGAACGCTTCAAAGACGACACGATCATCATGCAAGATCGCAAGACCTGGCAAATGGTGATGGAGATGATCGAGTCGCGCGAGATGCCGCCCGAAAAGAAGCCGAAACCAACTGAAGAACAACGGCAATCAATGATTCATTTTATCGAGGCTGAGCTGGCCAAGCTTGACTGCAACGGTCCAGTCAATCCTGGCAAAGTGACTCTGCGCCGGTTGAACCGCACCGAATACAACAACACCATCCGCGACCTCCTCGGGATCAATTTCAAACCAGCCGCCGATTTCCCATCCGATGAAGTTGGCTACGGATTCGATAATATCGGAGACGTCCTTTCGTTGCCGCCGATTTTGATGGAAAAATATTTGGCCGCCGCGGAACAGATCGTGACCAAGGCGATTGTCGCGAATCCTGCCGCGCAAACTCTAATCAAGCGGATCGAAGCTGAAACACTTCCGTCCACGGCCAATGGAAGCACATTCGAAGATCGCGCTCTCTCGTTGGATACGGAGGGCGAAGCTTACACGGAATTCGAGTTTCCTCAGAAGGGTGAGTACATCATTCGCGCCCGCGCTTTCGGCCAGCAGGCCGGTCCGGACCCGGCGCGAATGTCGGTCCGGGTTGCCGGCAAAGAATTGAGCGTGATTGACGTTCCAGCCATCGAGAGCGCTCCCGGGATTTACGAAGTGCGCGCCCCGCTCGAATTGGGCAAACAGCGGTTAGCGGTCGCTTACATCAATAATTACAATGTCTCCGATCATCCGGACCCGAAACTGCGCGGCGACCGGAATCTGGTCGTCGATTACATCGAAGTTGAGGGTCCGCTCGGCGCGGAACCGCCGCCGTTGCCTGAAACGCACACGCGAGTCATTCCGCGAAAACCAGTGCCAGCGACGCAGCACGAATATGCGAAAGAGATCTTGCAGAAGTTTGCCAAGCGCGCTTATCGGCGTCCGGTGCTCGACGAAGAGATCGAGCGTTTGCTGCGCTTTATCGAGATCGTGAAGATGGACAAGGGAACATTCGAAGAAGGAATCCAATTGGCCATCCAAGCGATCCTGACTTCGCCGCATTTCCTCTTTCGCTGGGAATTGGACCCGACCCCAGAGAAATCCGGAACCGCTCGCACACTCACCAATCACGAAATTGCTTCGCGCCTCTCTTATTTTCTGTGGAGCAGCATGCCCGATGACGAACTGTTTTCACTCGCGGAACAGAAGCTCTTGACTCAGCAGGAAACTTTGGAAGCGCAGATCAAGCGGATGTTGCAAGACCCGAACGCCAAAGCGTTGGTCGAAAGTTTCGCCAGCCAATGGCTCACGATTCGCAATCTGGAGATCGCGCAGCCTGATCCCGATCTGTTTCCGGAGTTTGACGAAAATCTCAAGACAGCTATGCGCAAGGAAACGGAGCTGTTCTTTGAAGCGGTCATGCGAGAGGACCGGAGTGTTCTCGAGTTTCTGGATGCAAATTTTACTTTTCTGAACGAACGCCTGGCCCGCCACTACGAAATCGAAGGCATCAAGGGCGAGCAATTCCAGCGCGTGAGCTTGAACAAAGGCAGCGGACGCGGTGGGATTCTGACTCAAGCGAGCATCCTCACCATCACATCGAACCCGACGCGCACCTCTCCAGTCAGCCGCGGCAAATGGATTCTCGAGCAAATCCTCGGCACACCTCCGCCTCCGCCTCCGCCCGACGCGGGCGAACTCGAGGAGAGCCAGCAAGCCTTGGATTCGGCGTCGCTTCGGCAGCGGGTGGAAATGCACCGCGCCAAACCCGAATGCGCTGTGTGCCACAGCAAAATGGATCCCATCGGCTTTGCTTTTGAAAACTTCGATGCGATTGGGAGATGGCGTTCGTTGGATGGCAAGTTTCCGGTCGATCCTTCCGGCACGTTGCCGAGCGGCCAGTCGTTCAATGGCCCGGACGAACTCAAAGCAATTTTAAAGTCTCAAGAGACATTCGTCCGGTCGTTGAGCGAGAAAATGTTAACCTTTGCCTTGGGCCGGGGATTAGAATACTATGACAAGTGCGCGGTGGATGAGATCGTCAAAACGCTGGTGAAAAACGACTACAAATTTTCAACTTTGGTCAGCGAGATTGTCACAAGTGAACCGTTTCTGATGCGCAAAAAAGAAGGAGACACACCATGAACAAGAGTTGGCAGATTCCCAGACGCACTTTCCTTAAAGGCCTCGGCACTGTTGTCGCCTTGCCGATGCTCGACGCGATGGCTCCGGTCAAAACGTTTGCGAGTATTGGCGCAAAAGCGAAGCCACCCGTTCGAATGGCCTTTGTGTACGTGCCGAACGGCGCGCACATGCAGGATTGGACGCCGCTGACTCAAGGATTGGATTTCGATCTGCCTTACATCCTTCGGCCGTTGGCGCCGGTTAAGAGCCACCTCACCGTCCTGAGCGGATTGACTCATGACAAGGGCCGGACCAATAGCGACAACGCCGGGCATCACGCTCGCGGTGCGACCGTATTCTTGACCGGCACTCAGGCCCTCAAGAGTGAAGGCGCCGATATTCGCGCCGGCGTCTCGGCGGACCAAGTTGCCGCTTCTGTTATCGGAAAACAAACGCGTTTTGCTTCGCTCGAATTGGGCACAGAACGCGGCCGCCAAGCGGGCAAGTGCGATTCCGGCTATAGCTGCGCTTATTCCAATAACATTTCCTGGCGAGACGAATCGACTCCGATGGCCAAGGAAACGAACCCGCGCGAAGTGTTCGAACGCCTGTTCGGAAGCGATTCAAAGAAAGAAGTCGATGAGAACCGCGTCCGACGTGAGCGGTACAAGAAGAGCATTTTGGATTTCGTTCTCGACGACGCCAAACGGCTCAGCAGCAAAGTCGGCGGCAACGACCGGCAGAAGCTCGACGAATACCTGACGGCCGTGCGCGAAATCGAAGTCCGCTTGGAGAAAGCCGAGCGCGCCAGCGGACAGGGCATCATTCTGCCCGCCGATGCCGAAAAGCCAACCGGCGTTCCTGATTCGTTCGGAGAGCATATTCGGTTGATGGGCGACATGATGGTGTTGGCTTTCCAAACCGACGTGACGCGCGTCTGCACGTTCATGATCGCCAATGAAGGCAGCAACAAGAGCTATCCTTTCATCGGCGTGAACGAAGGACACCACACGCTGTCGCATCATCAAGGCGACGCGAAAAAGCACGCGCAGATTCGAGAAATCAATAAGTTCCACATCACGCAGTTCGCACACATTCTCCAAAGGCTAAAATCGATTCCGGAAGGCGATGGTTCGTTGCTGGACAATTGCATGCTCGTGTATGGCAGCGCGCTGAGCGATGGCAACGCGCACAACAGCGAGAACCTGCCGGTCCTTCTCGCTGGCCGGGGCGGCGGAACGATTTTGAGCGGACGTCATCTTCGCTACGAATACGAAACGCCGATGTGCAATCTTTTCCTTTCGATGCTCGAACGCGTCGGGGCGTCAACAGCTGCCTTTGGTGATAGCACCGGTCCCCTGCACGGCTTGGAAGCTTAGTTCTAGCGGTGGAACGGAATTCTGGTAGCAGCGAGGCTGGCAGATCCGCAATGCGTGCAGCGCAGATTTTCAATCTGCAGGGCTCCCGCCAGGATTGGAAGCGCTGAACACTGCGCACAACTGGCGATTGCAACTCGGCGATACAGCAGAGTGAAACTCTGCGCTACGAGGCGGCCAAATCGTAGTTTCGGAGTTTACACAATGAACGCATTCAAACCGCTTTTACTTCTTCTGGCACTTGCTCTGGCTGCCGTCGGACAGCCCGATTCTTTCGCGCAGCCAAAACTAAAATCCGTTGACGAACTGATCAAAGAGCTTGAACACAGCGACAAATTTGTCCGGCGTGACGCGGCGCAGCATTTGGGAGAACTTGGCTCACGCGCCAAAGCCGCGGTGCCAGCCTTAGCTCGTGTTTCCGAGGAAGACTCAGACCAGCAAGTTTGGTTCAACTCAGTCATGGCTCTGGCCAAGATTGGGCCGGATGCGAAAGAGGCCATTCCCGCGTTGATCCGCGGTCTCGACAGCAGCAAGGGACGCGGCGAACGGCGGGCGTATCGGCGCCAGGTTTGGTATCGGTCTGCCTACGCGTTGGGACGCATTGGTCCCGAAGCCATCCCGGCATTGCTGGAAGCATTGGAAAATCGCGAGTCGGTGGTTCGGGCAGGCGCGGCCAAGGCGCTCGGCTGGATTGGCCCTAAAGCCAGCGAGACGATTCCTCGATTGATTCAGCATTTGTCCGATACGAACTCCGATGTCCGCCAACAATCCGCTGAAGCGCTTGGCGAAATTGGCGAGGACGCCAAGCCTAAATTGATTGAAGCCCTAGCCGCGGCGGAGGCCCCGTCACGATCTAGCGCTGCGTTTGCATTGGGGTGGATTGGCGTGAAGGCGAAAGATGCCGCGCCCAACCTCGCGCAACTTGTCGAAAAGGAGAGCGATCCCGACGCTCGCGCTTCCGCGATGAATGCTTTGAGCAAAGTTGGCTTCGAACCCGACAAGATGGCGCGCCTGTTCTTGAACGCGATCAACCACGAACACGAAAAGGTTCGGCTCTCGGCGGTCAATGGCTTGCTGACGGTCGATGCTCAAATTACCGTTCCGCTGTTGATTGAGCGGTTGCAAACAGGACCGTTAGATCGGCAAGAACGCGCTGCCCACATCCTGGGCCGAATTGGGCCGAAGGCTAGTGTGGCCGTTCCTCATCTAATTAACACGCTTCGCACCGTTGGCGAAGAACCACCCTTCTTCCCATTTTCCGACGCAATCGTTCAAATCGGAACGCGGGCCGTGCCCGCCTTGATTCATGAACTCGAAACGAAAGAGGAGGATTGGCCGATCCGCTGTCTAAGAGCCATCGGACAACCAGCTTTGCCCGGATTGATTGAAGTTCTCGGAGGCAACAGGAAGCGCCTGCGCATCGCTGCTGTGCAAGTATTGTCCGGCCTTGGCCCCGATGCCAAAGGCGCCGAAGCCGCGCTAGTGCGCCTGCTCGAAGACTCGGACGCAAAGCTTCGATCCGAAGTTCTCGTTAGCCTTCACCGTGTCGGCGCAAAGCCCGCTTCGTACTTTTCCCAACTCGAGAAAGCGCTCAAAGATTCATCGCCAGAAGTGCGAAAGGCTGCCGCGACTGCGGCCTATCACATCGGCGCCGAGGCCAAACAAACTTTGCCACTCTTGGTTCAAGCATGCAAAGACACCGACGCCTCAGTCCAAGCTGAAGCCGTTCGGGCCCTTGGGGCGATGGGCGCCGACGCTGCTAACGCAGTGGGAACGCTCGTTGAATTGCTCAACGGCAATGGGCGGGCACAGTTAGACATCATTAGAACTCTGGGAAAAATAGGTTCGGCTTCAGAGCCCGCCGTCCCCAGGCTTATTGATCTGATCGAAGGTTCCCGGAAAGATATTCGCGCTCAAGTGTTCGTGACGCTCGGCCAAATAGGACCCAGCGCGAAAGCCGCGGCGCCCGCTCTTACGAAGTCTTCCAAAGATCCCGAACGCGAAATTCGCGCCAGCGCTATTGCTGCGTTGGGCCGGATCGAATCAGATCCCAAAGCGATCTTTTCCATTCTGCTTGAAGCCCTGAATGACGAAGCGAGCGATGTGCGGAAGCCGGCTGCCGTTGCTTTGGGCAAACTCGGGAGCCAGGCCCAGGAGGCAGTGCCCGCGCTTTTCTCGATGCTGAAAGTGGATGACGATCGGCTCGTGGTTTTGGAATCCCTGCGGCAGATCAAAGTGAAGTCCGTTCCGTTGTTAATTGAAGCGCTGGCTCACCGGGATCCTGCCGTACGATCGTTCGCTTGTGAATCTCTGGCGCGCCTCGGTTCCGAGGCCAAAGAGGCTGTTCCAGCCCTGCAGAAGAGTCTAAATGACGATTACGATTCTGTGCGCCGTCAGGCGCGCATGGCGCTCCGGCGCATCGAAGATGGCTAAAGCGTTACAACACACGGCCAGTGAAAATGTCCTTCACTGACGCAGTGCCTTGGGCGCAAGCCAGCGGCTTGGGGATGTTCGTCGCGTTCCGAGGGAAAACCGAGCTTCTGCCGCGGCGTCCACATACGCGGTCTGAGCCGGTCGATAGACCGCGCTAATCTCCGAAAGCTCTGCCGCGCGGTTCCAACCATCCACCAGGCCTTCCAGCCGAACAGCTCGTGGAGCAAGGGCGCTGGCTAAGCTGCCCAAGTCACCTGCGGCCAATACGCCCGGCACGGCGACATCGTGCGGTAGCAATACGAGATAGTCGCGCAGAATGGATTGAAAACTGACGAGCCCGCCATGCACATGCACCCCTTGGACATCATCTTCAAAAAGCGCCGCCAGCAAAACGAGCAATCCACCCAGCGGTTCCGGCGAAGAGGGAAGCGCCTGATCGTCATCGCGCGGGATCTGGAAGTTTGTCTGGTTCGAGTTGGGCACGACCACTGAATCTCCCCAGAGATAAAATTGCCGGGCATCCAGGTCCGTGCGTGTGCGAAGCCAAGCCAGCACGGCCCGAAAGTCTCGCAATTGCGCGCCGAGCATCGTGCCACCAAGCATGAGTTCGCTAGAAGACAAGGAAGTCGCGGAACTCCGCCGACCGCGGCTGCCGCCTGGATTCGTCTCGCCCGTTCCGCGGACGTCCGGCATGCACACGGCGACGCCGCGCTCAAGCATTGAAGCGACGTCTGCGGCACGGTCACGCAATAAGTTTTGTTTTCCTGCCTGCGCGACGCCAACAGTAATAGGCGGTCGTGTTTTGCCGTCGTTGATGCTCGGCGGAAGAAACAACCCGACCGGCACGACGATTCCACGCTCGAATGTGAGCACGATTCTTTCGACTCGCGGCCGTTGGGGTGATTTGCGATCGCTCGTATCGGCGTTGGCAACGCTCGGAGGTTCGCCGATCTGCCGTGCCTTGACCTCTGCGTTCGGTTGAATGTTGCCTAACAGCCTTTCCCAATCGCGTCTAAGTTGGCGGCGGCGTTCCTCGGGCGATAGTTCGGCCAACCGACGCCGGGTTCGTTCGAGTTGTTCAGAGGCTGAGCTGCTGAGTATCTCGTGGACTTTCTTGGGCTTGCGTTCACGTTCGGCATCGGGTGTGAGGACGCGCAACATTTCCGTCGAATGCCGGTCACTTGCTTCATTAGTCACGTCGATATCGAACCATTGTTTGAACGCCGAATGAATCAAACGCCGATGCGGCGGCCCGATATGCGTGCAATGCGTGGCTTCGGGTGGTTGCCCTCGCAACTCACCGCGGCCGTGCGTGCAGGCCAAATGCTCTGGAGCGCCAAAGAATCCGTAGATGGTTTGCAGCCGTTTCCAAACCGGATCGCGCTCGCGATTCCAATTGAATTCATGCGCGTAGACCAAGCGACGCGGCGCAATGCTGCCGACGATGACCCACGGAAGAAATCCGTGCGCGGCTGAGCGACGCAAATTGCGCGTCGATTCCCAACTGCCGCTGCCGGCGTAATGGAACGACGTTTCGGCGTCCTCCGGCAACGGATAACGAGTTTCCGGTTGCGGACCGCCGAAATTGAACGGCACGGCTGCGGTGATCCGTTCGTCAAGCGCCGCTGTCACGGCCGCTGGATCGCCCCCGCCGGCAACAGCACCCAAGAGAACGATTCGCTTCGGATCGATATGCTCCTGGGCTAAGAGAAAATCGACTCCGCGCATTAAGTCCCACGCCATCCAGCCGATTAGACTCTCGCCTGCCAAATGCAGTTGAATCCCGAGATCGTAACGAAAGTAATAATCCTGGCGATTGACCTGAAATGGCCGGGCGTAATCGGCCGCCGAACGAAAGGGATGCTGGCGCCGTTCACCATGCCCGAGTTGATCCATCACGAGCACGAGACAGCCGGCGCGCGCCCATGTGACACCCATGTCTTGCAGTTCGCCGTGTTCTTTCGGCGTGTGATGCGCGTGGCAAATGAGGATGCCTGGCATGGCAACACCCGGCTTTTCTGGCCTGTACAAGTTAGCCGTCACCCACAGCCCCGGCCGGCTTTGAAAGAGAAAGTTTTCAATTCTGTATCCATCACCGTTCAACGTCCCAGTAACGCGCGATTGCAGCGGCGGTGGTGTTGAGGATTGGCCAAGCGAATTGCGTAGAACGGTCAGTTTCGCAGCCCGGAATCGCTCCCAATCCGCACGATTCTCGATCCTTCTCCAATCGGCGCTGCTCTGTTCATTCGAATGTCGCAATCGCTGTTGGATGTCGTCCAGAACCATTCGCGTCGCAGCCGCTCGCTCGTCAGCCGATAAGACAGTCGCATCGACGCCCGCCAGGTGCGCGGCCAAATCTTCGGCGGCCCCTGTCAGGGACCAGCTCAGAATACTGACTAAGAACGGTGAGGCCAGGAGTCGAACGATTTTCATGGTGCTTCTTTCGTAATGCGGAGTTGCACTCTGCGGTATCTCCGATTTGTAGTCGGCAACGCATTTGGCGGATCGGGCGCGGACGAATTACAGAAGCGCCGCAGAGTAAAGTCCGCGATACAGCAGAGTAAAACTCTGGGATGCTACCGCTGCCTTGAGTTTTGCCGCACGAGCCGCGATAATTTTGAGAGTCATTATCAAGTTCATGCATACTCGCAGATGTTTCCGATTATTGCTCCGTTCGATTTCCACCGCGCTTGTTCTGCTCGTCATCGTGCCCGTGGAAGCGGCCGATGGACGGGTTCAGGTTCGTTCCATCATAGGCACAGCTGAGTATGCCGAGAACCTAGGCGAATGGGAACGCCATGCACGCAGGATTTGTTCAAGCAGTTAAGAAAAGGGGGCTGGCGACTTCACTTGCAGAGTTGGACGAAGCCATGATCAGCATCGAAATCGATGGTGTGAAAGTCGAAGAGCGATGCGTTTCACCGTGAATGCGCACGTTGGCGGTCTGAGTGAGCCATTGCTCGGCGCCGGGATTAATGGCGCTGAAAGAAGGGATTTCCAGGCCAGCCAGAAAATTCTTTTTCACGTAACCGACGCCGTTTTCCACGCGGCCTTTTTGATTGGCTTGGCCCACGGCGCAGGCGATGGGTTCGAAGCCGTAATGGCCGGCGAAGTCCACGTAACGCGGATTCAATTGAG
>VHDE01000033.1 GCA_016871515.1 Verrucomicrobiota bacterium | reverse complement strand
GCACCCGCTCGCGCCACAGTTCCACCGTATGCCGGTTGACGCCGAGCCGATCGGCAATGGCTGCATTGGGCTCGCCTGCCGCGGCACCCAGAATGATCCGGCACCGCAAGGCCACTTGTTGGGGAGTCCCGTGGGCTGACTCCCAAGCTACCAATTGGGATTGATGGTGAGGTTCCAACAGGACGGCAGGGCTCGTTTTCGGCATGACACAAATCATATCACGCCTGAAATGCATGTCTGGTTATCTATGACACATTACACTACATAGATGCGTATAGATAAAACAACAAACCAGCCTAAAAACATGGCGTGAGGAGCCCTTGGATCTTTTCGGGATGTTTCTGGATGTCAGCGATCGTGATGAATAACGACTGGCAGAGCGCCGCCGGGGTATCGAAGTGCCGGTTGTGCGTGCTTTCTTTGCGGGTGTAGTGCCACAGCCGCTCCGTCGCGTTGAAATCGGGGGCATAGACAGGAAGTAGAAACACTTGGAGGTGGCGCTCATCCTTGGCGAAAAACTCCAATACTTCGGGCTTCTTGTGATAAGAAGCGTTGTCCTGAATCAAATAGACGCGATGCCTGCGGCGATAATAGTGCGGCAGCATCTCTTCCTCGATGAAAGACAATTACGTTTGGCCGTTGAAGTATTCGGTTTGGTGCCGCCACACAAAGTCCCCTTTGGGCACGCCCACCGCTCCCAGAATCTTTTGCGTGTTCCGTTGGCCGCGGGTGGGAATCTGCGGTTGCTGGCCGCGCCGCGCCCACGTCCAATAGACAGTCGGCGTCTGCCGGAAGGAGGCCTCATCTTCCGAGAACTTCTGCGGCGTCTTTGTTAAATTCTGCTCCTTCGGTGACCATAACTTGCTGTCCTTTTGTTGAGTTTTTGTTGCTGAAAAGTCTGCCGAGCGTCCGACGCCTATGCGGGGATCCGCCGCGACGCTCACCAATGAGGTTTCGTACGGCTCAAACGCATAACGGATGGTCTCAACGCCGTCTTGGGTCTCCCTCGAAACGATGCGTGTCAGCCGGTATCCTATCGAAACGGCATTGCGAATCCCGTCCGCCACGTCGTTAATGATTGCTGCGGCGCTCTGTGAAAACCGTATGATTGCGCGGCCAATTCTGTCGCCGTCGATTCGGGCTGTGCCAGGAACGACCGCACCCACCAAGCGCTCATGGTCGTGATTCAAAAGAACTGCGGCACCGGCATTCAGTCGGCTGAAGTCCGCCGCCCCGAGCTCATGGTGAAGCACCTCGCGTACACCACCGCGCATCACGGGAAACTCACTGGAAAACGAAATCTCGACCTCGCGCTTGCCGGCGTCGAATTTGCCGCGCTGTAAAGAGAAGGTCCGGTAGTGGAGGTCGCTCATTCGAAAGAAAGTCGCTGCGAAAAAAGGCGTTTTAGTTCGGGCAATCTCTCAACGGCGAACAGAGGCGCCCGCTTGTAATCGCTCGCATCGGCGGTCAACCGTCCGCTCAGCAAAGCTCGCTTGATTCTTCCGACGCTCGTTCCACATTGCGTGGCAACGTGAAAGCGATTTAAAAAGACTTTCCCGCCGCTCAGCGAGCGGTTCAAGATTTCTTGTTCGCCGATCATAAGAAGATATTTCGCGCATTGGCTGCGACTTCGCTAGTCACCCGTTCGGGTGATAGTCGGACAAACCGAGCCACGGCTGCCGCTCGACTACGCACTTCGAGCCTCCTGAAGATGCGCCGGAGATGTGCGTTAACCGAATGTTCCGAGATGTGCAGCATTTCGCCGATTTGCTTGTCTGCAAGCCCACGGCTTAGCAGCCCCAGAACTTCCCGCTGCCGGGCCGAAAGGGACAACGGCGTGTGAAGCATTTCACGGGCAGGACGAAACACGCGGCGCAACACGTCAGAGGCAATGTCGGCTGCCGTGACTTTGCCTATCGTGCGCAGGTGTAAGAGCAATCGATCAATGCCTCGCCGGTCCAAGTCAATTGCCATCGCCAAGTTATTGTCGTCGGTAGTGACGTACAACGTTGCGCTGCCCCTATCCTGGCGGTGCGCAACGATTGTGACGCCTGTTTTCAGCGGCATCATTGCGCCACTGCGCCGAAGAAAGATCCTGGCTCTCATTGTCTCACTTTTTTTCGGTGCTCTTTGCTGGTTTTCGCGCCTGCAAGATTCGGGATGTGATTTCGTCCACGTCAGCCTTTGAAAGGTCTTCAAGGATTAAACAAAGTTCCGCGTCGAGCTTTTGC
The DNA here is from genome assembly GCA_016871515.1 of Verrucomicrobiota bacterium. Lineage (GTDB taxonomy): Bacteria > Verrucomicrobiota > Verrucomicrobiia > Limisphaerales > SIBE01 > SIBE01. The sequence goes on along the minus strand of VHDE01000033.1, from coordinate 50,597 downwards.
GCAATCTCAGCAACGGTCGCGGGCAGTCTCCTACCTCGCCGGGGAAGGACCCGTAACCCATTCCGACGCCCCACAAGTCAATTGTGAGCCATGTCTTGAAACTCTTTGAGCCGCTCCCGATGACGAGCTTACACTGCTCGGCCACGATCCCTTCGACAAGCTCGACAACGGTCGGCAGGTCCTCGGCCATGATGTCGGCACCGTCCTCGACCAGAGCGGACCATTCGCCAGACTGGCCGTTGCCATTGCCATTCGTTGCGACACGCTCAAGTGACCTGATGATGCCCTGCGCGATGACAGCCGCTGAGCTTGGCTGACTGCGGAGTGCGGTCAATTCATCGAGCAACCTCGCAATTGTCGGCGGCAGGTCGCCATTGGGCCCCTCGATCAGGGTGGCCAGGACCCCGCGCTCGCTCGCCTCAAGGGCAGTTGACCCAACTGGATGCCGGACGTATCCTCCACTCGCCTGGGTAGTTGATCCCCGCGCGCCTGCCAGCGCCGGGCTTTGGTTCGCGGGCATATCTTTACGCTCCGATGACAGTCCGTCGACGCGCGAGCCATTCCTCCAGGTCGCTCGCCCGGTAACGAATTTCTTTGGCGGTGATGCGAATGTGAGGCAGGCCGCGAGTGTGCCGCCAAAGACGTAGCGTGCGAGGTTTGACAGTTAAGAATGCCGCGGCTTGCGCTTCGGTCAAAAGGGCGGTGAGGATTGCGCCGGTGCTGACGTTGGACGGCGCGCCATCTGGTGTTTTATATTTCGGCATGGGGCACTGTGCCGCCATCTGCCGAATCAGTCCGAAATTCGGACAAGGATTTTCAAGTTGTCCGAATTATCGGGGCGAAGGGAGTTCGTTTGGGTTTTCTGAGCGGCCATGTCTGAGAGCGTTGACCAAGCCCATACGCTGCGCTTTGCGCCGCCATGAACCGCCTTTAAGGTTCAACCCTGTGCGTTCATTCAACGCCTTCTTCAACTCGGCGTCTGTCATGCGGTAGTATCCGCGTGGAATCCATCCTTGCGCCAGTGCCCACTCTTCGCGCGTCACTTTGTGTCCCGGCGTCGTCATCGCCTTTTCGAGCCATTCATTGAAGCGCGTGTCCGACCAGAGCGAAGCGCAACCTTCGACGTCGGGAAAAACTCCGTGGATCGCTCGCAGATCGGCGACATAGGCCTTGCGTTGCTCTTCGTCCGACAAGTGCTTTTCACGGGCGTTGAAGAAGTTTGGATACTCGCGCTTGAGGAGGTCGAGCGTCACTCCCATGGCGTTTTCCCGGTGATCGATTCGCGTCTCTTGCTCGCCACGCCGAAGAGGCTTTGTGGAAATCGTTTCCGGCGTGGTGTTCGGCATCTTCGCGACAAGTTCGTTTTGCCTCTGCTTTTGCTCGCTCTCAAGGAAAGCTTTTACGAAGTGCGCGAACGATTCGAAGCCCTTCGGCGTGCGCCTCGCGTACCATCTCTCCGCAAGCCGCTTTAGTTCGCCGGCGCGAGTGTTCCAGACTTCGGCCCGGACAGTCGCCTTAATTCCGTGAACCGATTCTGGTTTCCTCAGCTTAAAACCGAACACTCGGCAGCCGTCATACGACTCGAAATCGATCGCGATTGCCCCGAGGTCGGGCAATGGCCGGATCTCCTTTCCCGCCTCGATGCTTGTCCTTGCTGGTGCAAACAGGCGAACTGCAAAGGTATCGGCATAGCGAACATATTGACGCCGTACGGTTGTCTGAACCTCGCCAGCATTCATACGGCTCCGAGGTTGACCGCGACAACGTTTGCCGGCGCTTTCGGTACGATCGCGAACCAAGCCTTGGCTTCGCTCGGCTTCACAAGCTCGCGGTAGTGTTTGAAAACCATTGCTGGACTGTTGCCAGCTTCCAAGGCGACTTGTACGGCGTTCTGAATGTCGGCGAGGCGGTAAGAACAAAACGAGTGGCGCAAGCCATTGTCTTTCCAAGTAACCCCGGATGTTTCCACGGTCGCGGCCCGGATATCGCGCAAATCAGTTGTGGTTCCCTTCCACACTTTGCCGGTCTGCTTGGCATAAGGTGCGAGCCATTGCGCGAGGTTTGGCAGGATTGGAACGAGACGACGCGAACGAGTTTTGGCCTTGTCACTGCCGACGTGAATGAATCCGCCGCTTAGGTCCACGTCCCGCCACTCAATGCGCTGAATCTCGGCGGTCCGCAAACCCGCGAATCCTCCAATAGCGATCACTGGCACAAACTCTTTTGGCGCAGCGTTCAACAGTGCGATGATTTCCCCGAGCGTGAAGATTTGGATTGTGCCGCCGTTGGATGAAATCTTCTCTGTTCCAGCAACCGGATTGCCGCCCTTGAAAATGTAACCGCGCGATTCAGCGAACGAGAAAAGCGTGTGCAGAACCGTCCGGAAGTCTTTACTTGTCTGGGGTGCAACCTTCAGGCCGTCAATCCATCGTTGCAGGTCGGCCGTTGTTACGGTTGAGATGTCAACGGCGAAGGCTTCGGCGAAGCGGTTCAGCCGTGCGCGAAGATCGTCCAGGTATCGCGCGGCTTTGCCTTGTGTCTCTTTCAGCGAAATCATTTCCGAGACTACGTCCGCCACTGGCCGCCGTTCGATTTGGTCAACCCTGTGCCGTGCGTAAAACTTCGCAGCTTCCACGATGTAGTCGCCGCCCAGAATCTCAAATGCGTTGGCGTAGGCGCCTGCCGCGATTTCAATCGGCGTACGGGTCGGTCGTAGCAGTTCCACCGCCCGGCCGTAACTGGCAGCCTCAGGGTTGCGCATTGTTGCCACTGTTGCCTCGCCAGCGGAAATCGAACGAGCAATTTTTTCAGCCTCTTTCCGTGCATCGCCGTGGTCGCTGAACCCACGCAACCGGCGAATGCCCGTGGTGTAGTCGGCAAGCTCATAGATCGTGCGAGATTTTCCGGTTGTCCTGCGGCGCTGGCGCCTGTAAATCTTCACCGTGACATTGCAAACACTCACGGTTTCATGCTTCGGACGGTCCTTTCGTTTCATGCCGTCAAGTGTCGGCGAATCTCAATAGCAGGCTTGAAAAGGTCCGGCAGTTAGATTCGTAAAGTGTCTACTTAGAGCATATTGGAGAGTGATTGGTGCCTGGTGGCCCTCGCGGTCTTCAAAACCGTTGTCGGCTCGTTTAACGAGTCGAGGTATGTTCGATTCGTACCCTCTCCGCCACTCCAATAGGTGGCTCGTGTAACACCACCTCACGTTCTGCAACCCAGCTGATCGAGGGGAACGGGGTTCATCCGCTTTTCCGCTTTTTTGAAAGATCGCTCGCCGCTGAGCGAACTTAAGGGTAATGATGCAAACCCAGGTCGCACTAGCCTGTATTTTATGGCCGAAAACCCTGACGAATTCATCCCCACGCGCCGCAGTTTGTTAAGCCGATTGAAGGACTGGGATGATCAGGAGAGTTGGAAGGAATTCTTCAACACCTATTGGAAGCTTATTTACGGTGTCGCGATCAAGTCGGGCCTAACCGATGCGGAAGCACCGGATGTTGTTCAGGATGCCATTATCTCGATTGCCAAGAAGATGCGGGAAATGGTTCGAGGTTCGATGTTCAAAGTTCAAAGTCTGAACCACAAGGCCTTGCCATGAATGTCCCTCCACCCACTACTCCATTACTCCAACACTCCAATCCCGAAACCTACGTTCCCAAAACGGTTGCTAAGGAGCTGCACAACCGGGGGCGTCTGCCGGTGGAAGAATGCTTGCACTTGATCTGACGCGCTTACTCAAATTGAGCTTCAACGCATCAACGAAACGGATAATGCAGGCGACGCGGTAGCGGTCTTGGCCAACGCCGTAAGGCGGAACACGAACGACTGGAGGCTTTCCCACCGGCCTGTTTCGATTCTGAATCAGCGCCGATTCGCCAAGCCAGTTTTCGAAAGGCAGTTTAGCGCGCCCGTAAGCCATATCAAGTTTACACCCTACGGTCCTTTCGCCGCTACGGAGTCGGGAAAGATTTGGGATGTGCAAACTGGCCGAATCCGTTACCAACTTCAGTTTGATGAGCAGAAGGTTGGCAAAGTTAGTTTTTGGCCTTCGGGGGAGCGTATGCACGCCATTCTGAACGACGATTCGAAACAGAGGAGAATTCAAGTGCTTTCCTGGATCCTGGAGCCGATGTCTGGCCAAGCACGATCCCGTTGTCCAGTTGGCGGACAAGCTGCTTCAGCTGTTGTGATGGAGCAAGGCCTGTCATTTTAACAGGAGATCGCCAAGGACGCAAATCTCTTTGCGGCCTTCGCGATCTTTTGTGTGTTTCTCTCTTTGAGTCGATTTCTTGGTCAGCCGCAAAGGAGTCCAAATTCTTGAAAGAATCTCCACGAGCCAACGAATCCAGTCATAGACTCAAAACACGATGAGTGGAATACGATTCTCATGCATTTGGGCCTGGATCAAAAAGCGCGGCAGCATCAATGCGTGACCAAATCCGCGTGAACCAAATGGAATGCCGAGAGCGTGGCAGACTTCAGCCGAAGCACCGTCGGCCGCGACTTTAACCCCGAGTTGTTCGTCAGCTTTGCGCGCTTTGCGCACAGAACGCTGGCCTCGACCTGGGCCAGTGGGGGTTCGTTCGAGGATCGCATTGATCAATGCGCGGCGCACTGGCTTGTCCGCAAGCTGAGCGCCGGTGCATTCGGTTGTAGCGTGGTTTGACCTGAAACAGAGGAGATCAAAGCTGCGACGCCGAGAGATGAAGCAAGTGCCCGCCGGACTCGCATGACCGCGACAGCTACGATAGAAACGAGCAGACGTACTCGCAGATGCCTTGTTTCACTTCGATGTCGAAACCGGACTTGGCGGGAACTTCAAACAATTGGCCGGCTGAATAATTGACGCTGCTCGCTTGCCCATCGAGTTTCACAGTGCAATGTCCGGCGACAATTTCCATGCGCTCCGCTTTGTCTGTCCCGAAGTGAAACTTGCCCGGATAAATCAGGCCCAAGGTTTTCTTGCTCCCATCAGGGAACACAATGGTGTGACTGACGACCTTGCCGTCAAAATAGACGTTGGCCTTCGCGACAGCCGCAACTCCGGCAAACTGTTGTGGTGTTGATGACATCGAGCACGGAGTCTTTGGAAACGCAGGGAATTGTCAAGGGCGTCCTTGCTGCGCTGCGACCAAAGCGTCCTTTTCGCCAGCACGCCTGGAGCGCACCGGCAGTTACGTGGCTCGAGCTTCCGCGGGAATGGTCACCGTGAACACCGAGCCCTGTCCGGGCTCGCTTTGGACTTCCACCTTTCCCTTGTGCGCCTGAACGATTGCCTTCACTAGACTCAATCCCAGGCCCAGCCCGCGTTGCGAACGGCTTTTGTCGCCCCGATAGAGGCGGTCCCAAATCCTCCCCTGCTCTTCCGGTGGAATGCCAATGCCGTTGTCGTGGAATTGAACGGCGATAGCGGAAGGAGCACGGCGGGCATGAATTCTCACCTCGCCACCTTCCGGAGTATACTTTATCGCGTTGTCGAGGAGATTGGCAAACACTTGACGCATTCGACTCGCGTCCAGGACCGCTTCGCATTTTTCCGGCGCATCCAGGCTAACTGAAACCTTCTTCTCCTCGGCAACGTATTGATACAACTCGACCACGTCTTGCAGAAGCGAGGCAACATCCGTTGATTCGCGCACAAGCTTCATGACGCCCGCCTCAGCCTCAGCGACGTCCATCAAGGTTTTGAGCATCGTCAGCACGCGATCTGATTCTTCGACACAATCAGCCAGTGCCTCTTGCGACGACCGCTGGTCCGGCTTCCCGCGCAAAGCCATTTCAGCGATGCCCCGCAGCCGTGTCATCGGCGTTCGCAAGTCGTGGGCAACGTTGTCCAGCGACTCGCGCATGCTTTTGATCAAGGCTTGGTTCTTGTCGAGCATCAGGTTGAAGAGGCGGGCCAACTCGTCCAGTTCATCGTCGGAATCGCGCGCCGGAACGCGAGCGTTCAAGTCGCCGGTTTCGATGATCGAGCGGGCTGTCGCGACAATCTGCTGGACGGGCCGCAATGCGCGGTAGACAAACAAAGCGCCACCGAACACTCCGATGAGGATAATCGGAGTAAGGACTCCGATCACGATCCGGCGAAACGGTTGGAGCAAGGTTTCGCGATTGTTCGTGCTTCGCCCCACCTGCAGCATCGAGCCGTCATGAAGGGGAATGGAGCCGAGCACCAATTCCTGCTCCTCATCTTTTGGAATCCGCAAAACACCTTGCTGAAGCCGAAGCCAGCCCACGCGATATTTCGTCGGATCCACCTCGATCCATGTCTCGGGCACACTCAGAAGCCGGTCGTTGCCCTGAGGATAAATGATTCGGACGAAGAGTGATTTCTGTTTTTCGTTTGGGCTCGAAACCCAAAGACCCAAAGCGCGCGGGCCGCCGCTTCGGTAAATGTCTGCGTATTCCTTCAGCCGATCATCAATGAACTCTTGATCCTTCCTGCCCAGCCCAATGATCAGCAGCAGGTAAAAGACCACGAAAAGAACCGACGCACTCGCCGTGAAGATCAGCGCATACCAGAGGTTCAACCGAAAGCTGAACGTGTTTACAATTCTCCTAAGGAGCTTTAAGGACATAACCAACGCCTCGCAGCGTTTGAATCATCTTCTTGGGAAAATCTTTGTCGATCTTCGAGCGCAATCGATGCACGAGCACATCGACAACGTTGGTTTGCGGATCAAAGCTATAATCCCAAACATGTTCGAGAATCATGGTCTTCGTCACGACGCGGCCTGTGTGGCGCATCAAGTAATCAAGCAATGAGAACTCGCGCGCTTGCAGCTCGATCTTTTGGCCGGCGCGAGTCACCTCACGGCTCAACAAATCGAGTGAAAGGTCGCCGACGCTCAGCCGCGTGGGCTCGCCGGCATTCGTCGCGCGACGAATGAGAGCTTGCACGCGCGCCAGCAATTCGGAAAAAGCAAAGGGCTTCGTGAGATAATCGTCGCCCCCCGCTTGCAAGCCTTTGACTCGATCATCCACCGACGCTTTGGCGCTCAGGATAATCACCGGCGTGCGAATATTCTCTTTGCGAAGCCGCTGGACGAGACTCAGCCCATCCAGTTTTGGCAGCATGATGTCGATCACGGCGGCGTCGTAGTTCGTCGTGCGAGCGAGGACGAGCCCCTGTTCGCCGTCGCCGGAATGATCGACCGCGAAGCCGCTTTGCTTCAGTCCGTTCACCACGAACGAGGCAATCTTCTTGTCATCTTCAACAACCAGAACACGCATAGCTGAAAGATAGGGCAAGAACAGTCAAAGACAACCTCTGGAAATGACGAGGCCCCTCTCCCTAGCCCTCTCCCCATCCGATGGCGCGAGGGAATCGAAATGGAAGGAACATTCCCATCGGGTCACGACTGGTCCGTAGGGAAATCTTTTCCCTTGCCCCATCGGATGGGGAGAGATTTCTCCGAAACAGGATTTCGCTCATTGCACCCATGAACCACTGCGTCGGTAGGGCGGCGTTGCTGCGCCGCCAACATCGTGGGTTTGCCAGGCGGCGCAGCAACGCCGCCCTGCCTTTAGGTTCATGGAGAGGGGCCTCGTCATTTCAAAAGCGAATCGCCCTCCAACACCTGTCTCGCAAGCGAAGGAGGGCGACGCTGGTTATCCTGCTTTAACCAGATTGACTTTCATCCACGACGAGGAACCGCGTTCCACCTCGTCCCCAAACTCGCAGCAAGATCGTCTTGTCTTTGATCTTGTCGCTTAACTCGACGGCTTGTTCCGCGTTTTGCACGCGCTTGCGATTGATTTCGATGATCACATCGCCTTGACGCAACCCGGCCTCGTAGGCCGCAGAATCTTCATCTACCTTCATCACCAACGCACCTTTGAGGTCGCGGGGCAGACTCAGTTGTCGTCGCGCAGCGTCATCGATGTCGCCGACTGTTACACCGCGGAGTGATTCATCCGTTCTCGCTTCGTTTTCGTCCGTTTTCGAAGCCAACTCGGTCTGCGGAAGCTCCTTCAAGGTCACCTCAAAGGATTTAGTTTTCCCATCGCGCAGAACTTTCAGTGGCACCTTCTCGCCCGGCGCAGTCTGGCCGACTTGCAATTTCAAGTGACGGCTGTCGCGCACCGGTTTGCCTTTGAATTCGGTGATGACATCACCCGTTTGCAACCCAGCTTTCTCCGCTGGACTCTTCTCAGTCACGTCGGCAATGAGCGCCCCGGTCGATTCGTCGAGATTGAATTCCTTCGCCAATCCCGGTGACACGTCCTGCAGCCTCACGCCTAAGAAACCGCGAATGACACGGCCATGCTCCACCAAGCTTTCCATCACGCTCTTAGCGAGGTTGATCGGCACCGCGAAACCAATTCCTTGGTTGCCGCCTGTTCGGCTTAGGATGGCGGTGTTGATGCCTACAAGCCGCCCCTCGGTGTCAACCAACGCGCCGCCGGAATTGCCCGGATTGATCGCAGCATCGGTTTGAATGAAGTCCTCGTAATCAAGCCCAACATTCGCCCCTCGGCTCGTCGCGCTGACCATACCCATCGTCACGGTTTGGCCAATGCCAAACGGGTTCCCGACGGCGAGCACGAGATCGCCGACTTCGATTTTGTCGCTGTCAGTGACCTGCAGGTAAGGCAGATCCTTCGCGTCAATCTTCAACACCGCGATGTCGGTCTTCGGATCTTTGCCCACCACCTTGGCGGTGAATTCGCGCCCATCCGTCGCGGCGACTTTGACTTCGTCCGCGTTTTCAACCACGTGATTGTTCGTCAGAATGTAACCATCCTGCGTGACAATGACACCGGAGCCCAAACCGTGTTGTTTCGGAATACGAAGCCCCCGCTGGGATCGTTCCCCGCCAAAGTCATCGCCAAAGAACCGGCGGAAGAACGGGTCATCGAAAGGATTGACCTGCGAAAACCCAGTCTGTTTGGCCTTGGTCGTGGTGAAGACTTTGACCACACTTGGGGCAACTTTCTTCACGACAGGAGCAAAGCTCGTCGCGAACCGGCCATCGCGTTTGATCGGCGCATCATTCGAGATCAGGCGAACAGAAGGAGCTTTGGCCGCCTCCTGGGCCTCGTCCAACTGAGTGAATGCCAGGGTCGACCCGGCAATGATGAGTATTCCTCCCAAGAACGCAGCGCGCGTCCGGGAACAGAGTTGTTTGAATTTATCTTTCATAGTTAGGTCTCAGTGTTCGTTGTCAGGGTTCATCCGTCCTGAACCCGTTTTCTGAAGAGACGTTGCCACCCGATGCTGACTGGAATCTTTCTGGAAAATTACAAGTTTGTAAGCGAACGGTGGAAAGACCCGACCCCTCAAACCCAACATTGAAAGATGGGATCGGGTTTGGTTGAATCGCACACACATTGAATCCCGGACAGAGTATCGGCTCATTTCAGGTTGTGTCGCTCTTTGGCGGAGAACGCGGGTGCGAGGGGTTTCTGGCTGCTGACAGCCGATTGGAGCCCAGAATCGCGACCGAAAACAAATGCTGCCATTCATGAATAGAATCCCGTTTTGGTTGATCTTATTTGCCAGCGCATGCCTCCCAACCGGCGCCGACAGTTCAGGGCACAAGCGCCTCATTACGCCGCATGACCTTTGGGCCATGAAACGGCTCGGCAGCCCCGCGTTGTCGACAGATGGCAAGCTGGTTGTATTCACCGTGACCGAGTGGTCGATCGAGAAAAACAAAAGCACGACGCACCTGTGGCTGGCCGATCTGGCAGGCGGCGCACCCCGGCGCCTGACTTCCGCGCCGAACGCTGCGGATGCGTCGCCGCAATGGAGCCCGGATGGAAAGCGGATCGCGTTCACATCAAAACGCGGCGAGGACGAGGCGGCGGCGCTCTATGTCATGCGCGTTGACGGAGGCGAGCCGGAGAAAATCCTCGAACTGCCCTATTTCATTTCGTCGCCGAAGTGGCTGCCGGACGGGCAAAGGATTGTCGTCGCGACGCGCGTGATTCCCGAACTGGCAGGCAAGCTGGGCAAAGCCGAACTCGCCGCCATGCGCAAGGAGATCAAACGGCGCAAAGAATCGAAGCTCACGGCCAAGGTCACGGAGGATCGTCAATTTCGGTTTTGGGACCAGTGGCTGACGGACGGACTGGCGCACCGGCTTCTGCTGGTCGAGGTGGCAACGCAAACATTCATCGACCTTACGCCAGGGTTCGACCGCCTCTTCGTCACCACTGGACAAACCGCGCCCGAGGCAATTTTCGATCTCGCGCCGGATGGCCGGCACATTGCCGTGACGATTAACTCGACACCGCCGCCTTATCAGGACTTCTTGAACAACGACATTTACCTCCTGCCAACCGATGGCTCCGGCAAATTGACCAATTTGACCGCCGAAAACAAAGGCCACGACGACAAGCCGCTTTTTGCGCCCGACAGCCGTTCCCTGGTCTATCTCCGCACAGAAATGCCATACTACACCGGCGAGTTTGCCAAGCTTTGGCGGCACGACTTGGAGGCGAAGACGAACACGCCGCTCACCGAATCGCTCGATTATGCGATCGGCAGCGCCGCGTTTTCTCCGGACGGGCGCAGTTTGTGGCTCACCGCCGAGGAACGAGGCGTGGCGCCCATCTTCAAAATCAACGCGGACGGATCGAACTTTTCTGCCGTCTTCAAAACCGGCTCGAGCGGCGGCTTTGATGTGGCGGGAAACGCCGCCGTGTTTCTGAACAATCGCGCTGAACGGCCCGATGAGTTGTTCGCGCTCGATCTCGCGACCGGCAAGGCGCGCCAACTAACGCGCTTTAACGAGGCGCTGCTGTCGAAGCTCAACCTGGGCAGAATGGAGGAATATTGGTTCGACGGCGCAGCGGGCGACCCGATACATGGCCTTCTCTTTTTCCCGCCGGGATTTGACACGGCGAAGCCTTATCCGTTGGTGCAACTCATGCATGGCGGTCCGCACACTATGGCCGGCGACGCTTGGAGTTACCGGTGGAACGCGCACGTGTTCGCTGCAGCCGGGTACGTCGTGACCTGGGTCAACCGCCATGGTTCGACCGGGTTCGGCGAAAAGTTCAGCCAAAGCATCCTCAACGAATGGGGCGACAAGCCGCTTGAAGACATTCTGAAGAGCACCGACTATCTCCTGGCGCGGTTCCGCAATCTCGATCCGAAGCGCCTGGCCGCGGCTGGAGGCAGCTACGGTGGTTATATGGCAGCGTGGGTTGCGGGACATACCGATCGCTTCGCCTGCCTGATCAATCACGCCGGCGTGAACGATTTCATCACTCAGTACGGCGCGGACACCACGAGCTTCGCGTTTGCGAAAATCCTGGGCGGCGCGCCGTGGGACAACCCGGAAGGCATGCAGCGCAACAACCCTATGACCTACGCGAAACACTTTAAGACGCCGATGCTCATTATCCACGGGCAGCTCGATTATCGCGTGCCCTACGCCCACGCCACCGCGCTCTACGGCATCTACAAGGCCATGAACCTCCCGGCGCGGCTGGTCGTGTTTCCCAACGAGAACCATTGGATTCTCACGCCGCAGAATTCGATCTATTGGAATTGGGAAGTTCAGCATTGGCTCACCCGCTGGATCGGCGGTTCACCCACGCTGACAAAACCAACGTTCGAGACGGAGGACAAATAGCGATCTCTGCGGCATTTTCACGGCCCGGCTATGTAGCTGATTAGATCAGCCATGTCCTGCACCGCCAAGACCTTCTCCATTCCTTCCGGCATTAACGAAAGCCCGGAACTCGTCAATTGCTTCAAATCGTTCCGCGCGATCACTTCGTCAGTTCCTCCCGCCGCACGGAGGGTGAGGCTATTCGGCCCTTCGGCCACAATGATTCCACTTAACTCGCGGTCGGCTTTGGTCACTGCGATGTAACTGATGTATCGCGTTTCAATCGCTTGATTCGGATCGAGGATCGCAGCGAGAAACGCTTGGGTCGATTTGGAAGCCATGGTTCCCAGGTCCGGGCCGAGCGCTACGCCTTCGTTGCGGAAACGGTGGCACGTTGCACAATGCTGGCGGAACAGCACAGCGCCTTTAAGCATATCGCCCTTCAATTGCGTGACCGATTGGTAATCGCGCAACAGCTCCTTGCGATCGGCACGAATCGCAAAGACTTTAGACGCCCGATCACGAATCGATGCTTGAGAATGTCCGACGAGCCTTTGTTGATGGGCGGGACTGATTTGAGCCCCCATGAGGCGTTGCTCTTCCAGCGCGGCAATCAGTTGCTCGATCCAGGCCGCCCGCGTTAAAAGCGAATTGAGCACGTCCGTCCGCAAGCCCGGCTCGTAAGTGTTCCAGCCTTGCAAGAGAATGTCGGCATTCTGCGAATCGCTCGATTGGCTCAACCTTCGCAACGCCGCCGCTTGCAGCGAACGCGGCATTTGCGGACGCAGAAGTTCACTAAGCCGATTCCGGTCTTGCTCGCGTTGGGCGCCCTCGCGTCCTAACAGCGCCACGGCTGCCACGCGCTCGGCCTCGGCCGCCTCGGGATCAGACGCAGTTCGCCGAGCCGCAGCGAAGACCTCCCGGACATTCATCCCGCCAAGGGAAGCGGCGGCGCGGCCTTCGAGTTTCTCGATCGAATCATTGCGGCGCTCAAGCGCATCCGAAAAAGCAGAGAAGGCCCGGAACTGCCAGGGCGCCCAACTGGTTCCCCGCCCATTTGCCAGTTGCTTCAGCGCTTTCGACAACCCTTCTTCGTTGCTCACGGAAGCAGTCAATGAAATCAGCTGCTCCAACAGGACCGGTGGTTCTTGGTTATGCTGATCGAACATCAAATCCAGCATCGTCTGCACATGCGGCGTCGCTGAACTCATCACGGCTGTTTGTAGGTCGGGGTTGTTCGCATCCTTAAGGGCGATCTTCATCAGGGCGTGGCCAGCACGGGAGTCTTGCCATTCCCCCAGAGTGAAAGCCAATTGATAACGAACGCCAATATCCGGATCATCAACCAACCGCAATAGTTCGCTATCGATCTTTTCCCTCACCTTGTTCGCATCGGCAAGCTTGTCACGAGCCTCGCTCAGGCGAACCGCGTGCGCGCGGACGCCAGGATGGGCATCACGGAGCGCACCCAAGAGCGCTTTCGAATCTAGAGCCTCGAGTCCGTCCAGAGTGCAGAGCGCTTGCAGGCGCGTTTTGGGGTTCGGACTTTCCCGAACCAACGCCTGAAGAGCAATAACGGCCGACTTGTCGGCGGAATGGATCAACAACCGTTGAGCGGTGTCGCGTTCCCATCCGTTGGAGCTCTTCAGCGATTCGACAAGACCTGCCGTATCGAGTTGGTCAAGCCGCGGTCTTCGCCGCAACTTGGCTTCCGCAGGAAACACACGGTAGATTCTTCCCTGATCGTGACCGGCTCGGAGATCGAAACGTTTCTGCGTGTCCGGTGGAATCCATTCCGGATGCTCCAAGACCAAACGGTACATATCAGCAATGTAAAGCGCGCCGTCCGGCCCAGTTTTAACCATCGTCGGCCGAAACCAATTGTCGGTCGAGGCGAGAAACTCCCGGTCAGGTTCGTCGGGAAGGCGACGGCTCTTGAATGACACACCGTCCGGTTCGAGGACTTCGCAATGAACAACGTTATGAACCGGCTCGCTGATGAAGATGGCCTCCCGGAATTCGGGGCCGAATAAATCATCTCGATAAGGCGTTGGACTGTTGCCAGAAGTGACGTGGTTCACCATCCCAATGTCGTTAAACCTCTGCAGCAACCGGCTGACAGGAAAGACGCGGGTTGATTCCGGATAGTTGGCCAGGTACCGCTTCATAGTTTTCGCGGTCAAATGGGGATTCCGCACGAGATAACGTTCGGGTAGATAATAATGCCAAACCCAACTCGGATTGTTGTTGCCAAACCAATGGCCCCAATCGTCACGGCGGCGGCCAAACTGTGTTTGCCCTTCTATTCCTTCGAACAAACCTTCGTCAGGGCGAAACCGGAAATCACGGGTCCGGATATCCACTCGAGAACTTCCGCCTTGTTCAGCACGCTGGCCCCGTAATTGCCCTTCCGCGCTGATGAGTCCTCCACTGTCGCCGTTCGCGCCGTAAACCCAATTGTCCAAGCCAAACTCGAAGCCGTTGACCCGATGCTGTTGGTTGCCTTCCGTAAATCCTTTGAAGAGCGTCGTGCGCGCGTCCGCCTTGCCATCTCCATTTGTATCTTCCGCGTAGAAGATTTCCGGAGCGGCGCTGACCAGAATGCCTTTGCGCCAGGGCATCACTCCAGTTGGAAAATTCAATCCATCCAAAAAGACCGTGGACTTGTCGTAGCGGCCGTCGTCATCCGTATCCTCGAGAAACCTGACGACACCTCCGGGTTGGCCCTTGCCATCAATCCCCATCGGGTAATCTCCCATCTCCGCGACCCACAGCTTGCCGTCAGCGCTCCATTCGAAAGCGATCGGGTCTGCAACCAGCGGCTCCTGTGCGACCAGCTCCATCTTAAAACCTAGCCGAACCTGCATTGCTTCGAGCGAGGCTCGCGGAGACTTGGCTTTCGGTTGCAGCCCGCCCAACAACTCGTCATAAGAACGCCGGTCCACCAAGTCCTTCATCATGGCCGTGTCTTCATTTTGCGCCCACATATGACCCGAGTGGAACCAGGCGCCGTTATTGCGATTCGCTCCGCCGCGGACGATCATTGGTATCTCGCCCGCTTCGCCACGGCGACCAGCCAGCACTTCACGTGTCCAGCCCGGCTGAAATCCGAGGTGCAATTTAGGGACAAAAAGGTGCAAGGAATAGGAGCGGTCATTCGAAAAGACGACGTCGTGGAATCCGTCCTCGTTGATGTCCACGAAACGAAGGCCATTGTCGCGGCCTTCGGCATCGACGATCGATGTTCCTTTCGGCAGCGCATAGGGCAAACGTTTCCAAGTTCCCCTCCAGGTTTGTTCTTCATCTGACCAAGCAAACACAGCGTTTTGTTTCTCGTTCGCGACAATCAGTTCACAGTTGCCGTCATCGTCCAGGTCGCGCAATCGCACGCCCCGATCACGCCCGTTTTCGCTGGTGAACAGAGGCTGGCCATCGATGTCGAGCCCAGCCAAAAAGGATTTGCTTTCGGCCCAAGCGCCTTGCCAAACCCACGCCTTTCGTTCTGTTTCTGTGAGCACCAGCATGAAAGTGTGGTCGCGGCGTTGCCGGAGGTTCCCAAACCTCACGCCGCCGTCTCGTCGCGTTCCATCAGTGTTCATACCGACCATCGGAACGGGAAGCTGTGCCTCGTACCAGCGCCGCCGCTCAGGATTCCAGATTCGTGATTGGCGCACCTTTTCGTTGCCAATAACGACATCGAGGTATCCGTCGTTGTTAAGATCGATCAACCGAACGCCATTGTCCTGACCGTTCGCAGCTCGCAACGGCTGGCCTGACAATAGGTTCTTATCGAGCCGCTCTTGCGCCTCGCGAAAATTCAGGAACTTCACCTTTCGCCCGTACTTCTGAACTGCGTAATCGATGAACTCGACCATCTGCTCCGGTTTAATCCAGCCATGTGGATGGAAGATGAAGTTAAATGTTCCCTGCTTAAGAACAGAAATGTCCAAAGCTGCTTTCCAATCGGCCACGGTTACCGGATTGTTCGTGCCATGGAGGTGCTGCGCTTCCCAATCGCTCGGCACCATCGCCGGAAATTCCCAGCAGAGTTTGCCGATTACATATGGGTATGGATAATCCTCAATCGTCGTGACGAACGAAGGGAACGGCAGATACTTCCGGAATCGCTCACGCCCATTAGAGTCGGTGGTCAATTCTTTCGGCAGCGCGCGATCCTTTGGCGTGGGAATGTTCATGACGGACGAATCGATGGTCAGAAATTGCCCGGCCGCATTCGTATGATTGAAGATCTCCGCATAGAATCGTGGGCTCGGGCTGTTGATCGAGTCGCAACAAGGCATGCGGTAAGCCACCGCTTTGTTGCCCGGAATGCGATTCAACAGATCGACTCCGCCATGCACCGTATCGGCCGCAGCCTGGAAATTCCCTTTGGCCAGGAGCGGACACGGATGGCTTAGCGTGTGAACTTCCAGCGACAAACCTTCCTTTAGCCAGGTTTGAAATTGCGGATGTTGAACATCGAACGCATTGCAATAGATGCTCACGGGCGCACGGCCGTCGATCTGTTTGAGCCGTTCGAGAATTGGTCGAAGCATCGTTTCATACCTCTTGGGATCGCGCAGATCATCGATGGCAAGAACGACCACCGCCTCGACGCCGGCCTCGCCAACCCACTGCGGCGTCGTCAATTTGGGAAACGTGCCGTGCACATAGAAGGGATCCTGCTCGTCCAGGTAAGCGAATCGGTTCCCATCAGCCGCGCTCACTGCGGCGGATACGGCGAGAGAAAGGGTTAATACCGATGCAGCTTTTCCAATTAGTGGGAGAAAATCTTGAAGTCGCATAAAAGACGTAAGGTATGCCGATGGATTCCTTATGGGCCCCTCGCCGTTTTTACGAGCTTAAAGTGAGTCGTGGGCTCGAACTCCGAAGCGTTCGGGGAGAGAGACTTATCCGAAGCGCATTTTTGCGCATTGCGCCTGTGAACCCGACGTTGCGGCATGTAGTCCCGGCTTTAGCCCAATGCCTTTCGGTAATTCAAAGCTTTTGCGAATGGCTCCCGGAGGGACAAATGGCCTTCGAATTACCGAAAGGCATTAGCCTAAAGGCGGGACTGCATCCTGGGAGGTTCAGGGAGAGCCGCCAGCAACTCGACCAAATGCTGCCGGTCGCCGTCGTCGCAGAAAATGTCCCGCCGCTCGTTGCCCCGGGCGCGATGCCGCCCGATTTCGACCTCCGCCCCTGGCAAACTTCAAAAGGAACTCTCGGTCCATGGCACCGATGGGTCAGGTGATAAATGTTTCCGGCGACGATGTAGCGATTGGCCCTTGGCATGGGCCCAAGCCTACGCCGATGGCTGGTGATAACAAGGCGCAGAAAACGGGGCCAAAAAACGCGCCATGAGCTCTTTTTAGGGCCTGGATTTGCTGGAACCTTCCTTTAGCCAACTGGTTGTTCTGGTCCGACCAAAATGGCAACCCAAAATGGCAACTTCAGATAGAAAACCATCTCGAGTGCTGGAAACAGTTCAACCATTACCTGAACACGGCACGCACCAAAGAATTTGACGCCGAAGCCGAAAATCAGTTTCTGGAAGTGAAAAGTCTGATTATTCAAGAACTTGAGATGATTCTCGCTTCGATTGAATGTTCCTCGCCAACGAAAGAGGAAATTCATGCGCTGATCAGCGGTGCCCATTCCATCCGTTATTTGAGCGAGATGAATGACGGGGGCTTGCGCACACTGGAGAATCAATGGCACAAAATCTACATCGCCTGGCAATCTCTCCTCGGACAACTCAAGATGCAACAGAGGAACCTTGACGGACAATCGGCGTGGTCGTCACTGTTTGGGCGGAAAAAATAGAAGACCGCGGCGCACGGTCGAACGCCACGTCGCCATGAACCGAGTCGCAGAACAGTGCGTCTCGCCTGTCCTGCTAGATTTACGTTTCCGCAAAAACAACTTGCGAGGCTCGCGCGGTTACCTATAGTGGACCGCCAGGGCAAAACCCATCGGTCCTAATGAACATCAATCATCAACGCTCTTCTCGCGTTTCATCGGCTTTCACCTTAATCGAACTGCTCGTCGTGATTGCAATCATTGCGATCCTTGCTGGCATGCTGCTGCCCACTCTGGCGAAGGCGAAAGAGAAAGGGAGATCCACTAGTTGCATCAATAATCTGCGTCAAATGAGTATCGCGTCGCGCGTGTATGCGGATGATCACGACAGTCGCTACTGCTTCACGTTTCAAGTGCGAGGTGACAATGTTTTCCGCAAGGCTTGGTTTAATTTTTTGCAGCCCTATCAACAGACGACCAATCTGGTGTTGTGCCCAAGCAAGACCAAAAAGTTCAAGGAGGCGGTGGCGTTATATCCAAGCGATCAACAGGACAAGGCGATTTCCAATTACAGCGCCAATTTTCGCTTGGGCGGTTGCGACTGGCCGAACGTCTGGGATAAAAGTGTCTGGCGCCAGCTTAAGGACACCGATGTCAAAATGCCCTCGACCACGGTTTATATTACTGATGGCGGCACACAACCGAGGAACAGCCGAGACCCGAACTTGTGTGTCACGCCAACCTCGCCGGAAAAGCCCGGCTGTTGGATCGTTCACGACCCAGCCAACGACGCGCCCTGCACCGGTTGCGTCACATCGACAGGTGATCCAAACTGGGGCGGTCCTCATCTCCGGCACAACCGACGCAGCAACGTCGCTTTTGCAGACACACACATCGAAAGCATGAAATCTTCCCAGTGGTTTTACGCAGGCACCCCCTGGCTGAAGCCCGACGTTGGCGGCGGCGGACAATGACACCGCGAGTCTTTCCATGAACCTCCACCGTTTGGCAAGGACGGATTCCACTCCGTCCCTGACTTCCTCAGTGGAAAAGGATTTCAGCGACGCGGTGGAACGCGTTTTTACCAGGTTCATGGTCTCGATGCGCGCAGAATTTGCCAGGAGGCTTTCCATGAACCGTCTTCCTGTAGCGGCGTCTCGTAAGAGCCCCGCAAACTCGGGCTGCTTAGGAATGGCGGCGCTCTTACGAGACGCCGCTACAGCGCAGTTCATGGGCCCGATGCGTGCGCAAAGCGAATGGAAACTCCCCATGAACCGACGTCGTAGGACAGGCGTCCCGCCTGTCCAGCATTTGCCGACACCAAAAGCAGGACAGGCGGGACGCGCTGTCCTACCAGGTTCATGGATTTACTAACATTACTTCGGCAGCTCGCCGGTGAGCTTGGTGTCCGTCACATGCTGCCTTCCGTCGTGATTAGCGCCGACGATGATCCAGGCAAACCGTCCCGAGAGCTGATCGAATTGGCACTGAGAGCGGCATCCCGTGCCGCAGATATCCAACTGCCTCACTTGAGCCAACGGCTATCCGCCCCTCCATACTGGCCGGATATTTGGCCAGGAGAACATTATCGATTACTCACCGCGTTAATGCAGGTGACACGGCCAAGGCTGGTCATTGAAATTGGCACAGCCACCGGCCTGTCAGCCTTAGCTATAAAGGATGGGCTGCCCGAAAGCTCGAGTATCGTTACGTTCGATATTGTGCCGTGGCGCGATTATCCAGATTATGTGCTGCGTCCCGAAGACTTCGCCGACAACCGCCTTCAACAGATTGTAGCCGATCTGACCAATCGGAATCTTGCCAAACAATACGCCGCGTTGCTCGCCGAAGCAGATTTGCTCTTCGTCGATGCCGCGAAAGATGGCAGCATGGAAGCGACCATCCTCGACAATTTCTCGGCCATCGGCCTTAAGGAGGGCGCATTGCTCATGTTCGACGATATTCGCATGATACCAATGTTTCCAATCTGGCGGCGCATTGCCTTGCCGAAGCTGGATCTCACTTCGTTCGGTCATTGGAGTGGAACTGGATTGGTTCGGTGGTCGCAAAGGATTCCCTGGTGTGGCGTCACACCTTCGGCTGGCGCTACCGTCCAGGCGTAGGGCGATAGATTGGACCACGATCAACGACCGATCGCAGGAGACCCTCACTCAAGTGGTCTGGACGCGGATCGATAGCGCGCGCTGTTTGGCCGTCATATTGCAATGCCGCGCGAACGGCCGGGTTCAGAAAATACGCGCCAGGAACAATCTCTGCCAAAACTCCGAATCCGGCCGGGTCGTTCGCTTGAAGCGCTTGCACAAATTCCGCGGGTGAGCGTCCTTGTGCTTGTCGTAGAATCTGTTTCAGCCGCTCACCCAAATCCGCACGAACCGCCAGCACCTGGTCTAAATATGCCCCCGCCACGCCCGCTTCACTTGCGGACGGAAAACCGTTGCCAGGGGGAATGAGCGCGTCGGCCAGTTGGGCGAGCAAGCAACGTTCTATGGAATCGAAAGTCATTTAACGATGTAACCTCCTACGCCGCCACCTTCTGTTCTCGCCGGTTTTCGACCAAATGCTCGGCACACCGCAAGGCCATGGCGGCAATGGTTGCCGTCGGGTTCATCCCGCTTGACGTCGGCCAGATACTGCCGTCACAGACGAACAAATTCGGCACGTCATGGCAACGCCCCCAAGCATCGACGACCGATGTCGCCGGATCATTTCCCATCTTAGTCGTTCCCAACAAATGCCAGCCGGTCTCCCGAATGAGCGGCGCTATAACTGTCTCGTAGGCTCCCGCGGCTTGTAGCGATTCGCACGCGCGCGCCAGATGGAACTGAAGCAGCCCCCGCGAATTTTCTGACATTCGATAGATCAGTTTGGGAGCAGGAATCCCGTTGCTATCTTTGAGAACCGGATCAAGAACGACGCGGTTCTTGTCCTCAGGCAAGTCCTCGCAAATAATACCCCACATGGCCGAATGCCCAAGGCGTTTGCAGTGGTCTCTGTGAAAATTAGGTCCCAAAATCGGATTGTCGCCCCAAGGGTAACTCCGGGTCATCGAAAGCGGCCCACCCGTCGGTTGCAATCCCCATTTCGCGCCACGAACAAAACCACGCGCCGCATCTGTTTCGTAAAACTGGAGCGAGTGGATGTGTTGTCCCCACAACCCATGTGTGCTCCCGAGGTCTTCCTCGAACAAGCCGACCACCGTTCCAAACGGATGCATCATCAAACGCCGCCCCACCAGACCCGAAGAATTGGCCAAACCGTTCGGAAATCGGGCCGACGCCGACAAAAGCAAAAGCCTTGGTGTGCCAATGCCACTTGCGCCGAGAATCGTGACCGCCGCTTTTGGGAAATGTTCTTGTCCGCTGCGATCGAAATAAGCCGCCCCAGTGACCAAGCCAGCGCCGTTCACCTCAAGCCGGCTGACACGCGCACCCGTGACGAGCCGGACTCCTCGTTTCACGTTTTCTGGCCAATGCGTTCGATCAACCGACCCCTTGGCGCCTTCGACACAGCCCCACATGCAAGTGGCCCGCTGCGTGCAAGCTCCCAGTGGCCCGTATGGTCGAGTGGCAATGGCATTCGGCGCCGGCCACCAATGCCAGCCAAGTTCATTGTGCGCCTTCGCCACGCGACGCCCCATCTTCGCAAGGGGCGCCGGCGGCAACGGCAAATCTTTCCCCGGCGGGAATGCTGGATCGCCCGCCAAGCCCGAAACGCCAAAATCGCGTTCGACCCGATCGTAGAATGGTTCGATATCCTCGTAAGTTAGCGGCCAATCATCCGCAATGCCGTCGAGCGTCCGCACGCAAAAGTCCGAAGGCATGTTCCGTTGCCAATGCGCTGCGTAAATCACCGTGCCGCCGCCGACCGCATTGTAAAGAACCGCAGAGATATCCGAGTCCGCGTCATCAATCGGATAGTCGGCCATAGCCTTGCGGCGGTTGGGATTGGCGGACCAATACTGGCCAGCGGTCAACTCGAAGTCGGGATGGTCGGCGCGCGCCTTTGAATAGTCGGGCCAATCGCCTTGTTCGAGAACCACGACGCGCATTCCCGCTTCCGCGCACCGCTTCGCAGCGACGGCGCCCGTTGGCCCCGCGCCGATGATTAAGACGTCAGGGTCCGGGTCTGTGCTTCCGCTGGCCATTGTTCGCGTTCGCGAAGAGTGTCATTCCGAGGATGGGCGTCCAGCGATTTTGCGAACACGGCACGCCCCGCCCGCTCGCCTTGGAGCCTGTGCAACCTTTTGTCTCATATGAGACAAAAGGTTGCACAGGCTCCAAGCGCCAAGAGGGGCCATTCAGATTCTCTGTTGAATTTTGGGGATTTTCCCTGACGATACGACCCAAACTTTGTTCATGACCGACGTTGTTCAATTCGAGAAAATGCTGGCAGGCTCCGCGCCAATTTTGGCATTGGCGCCAATGCAAGATGTTACTGATCTGCCGTTCTGGCGGTTGATGACGGCGTACGGCGGTGCGGACCTCTGTTACACGGAATACTTTCGGGTCCACGCCACTTCGAATCTCGATAAGACCATCCTTAAGTCGATAACCGAAAATCCAACCGGGAAGCCAGCCATCGCGCAGATGATCGGCAACGACATTCCGTCGCTTGTTCGCACTGCTCGCGAACTGGAGCAATATCCGATCGCGGCGATCGATCTGAACCTCGGTTGTCCGGCGCCCGTCGTTTATCGCAAGTGCGCGGGTGGGGGGCTACTGCGAGAACCGAGTCGCGTCGATTCAATCCTGGGCGCACTGCGCGACGCCATCTCGATCAAGTTCACCGTCAAAACGCGGCTTGGTTTCAATTCGCCGGATGTCTTCGATGAACTGCTTCCGATCTTTGCCAAACACTCGCTCGATCTTCTAACAGTCCATGGCCGGACGGTTCACGAGATGTATCGAAGCGAGGTTCACTATGACTTGATCGCCCGAGCGGTGGAGGTGGTCCCCTGCCCGGTTTTGGCCAACGGCAATGTGTACTCAGCCGACAAAGCGCGCGAGGTTCTCGACATCACTGGCGCTCGAGGCTTGATGATCGGTCGTGGAGCAATCCGAAATCCATGGTTGTTCCATCAGATCCGTCAACAACAGCCAGGCGAGACTTTGTTTGTGCCAAACGGTCACGATGTGCTGAAATACATCCGCGCGCTGTTCGATGCGGTCCGGTTGCCGGATTTTCGGGAGACCTCGCACGTGCAAAAAATGAAGAAATACATGAACTTCATCGGGCTCGGCGTGGAACCGACCGGTCAGTTCCTGCACCAAATCCGGCGTGTGACGACCGAAAGCGATTTCTTCCGAGTTTGCGAGGCGTTTCTGAATCACGATCGGCCGGTACCATTGGAGCCATTCCCAATTGCACTGAAGGAAACAGACGTGCTCGCAGGCGAACATCTCTAGGTTGCCGTAGCGGCAGCGCATCTTGCCTGCCGTAAAGGGCGCCATCTTGCCGCCCGGAGCCCGACTTGAAACTTGGTGTTTGTGTTCAGTTTGTTCCCATGTTCCGCTGGGCAGGATGCCCAGCTCTACGGCAGGCAAGATGCACTGCCGCTACGAAAGCCAAAAGCAGATTTTCCATTGACCGGTATTTATTTTGCACCTTAACATCATTTCATGATCCCGAAATTTCTTTTCCGTTTCTGGTGCGTCTCCATCTCCATTCTGCTCGCGGATGCGCCGTTAGCGGCGGAACGTGAAGGTTCCGCAAAGATCACTCAACAGGATGGAAAGTTGCGCATTGAAATCAATGGCCAGCATTTCACCGACTACAACTACGCAAATGTCACGCGGCCATTCTTTTACCCGATCTACGGTCCGAGCGGCGCCTCGATGACCCGGAACTATCCGATGAAGGAAGTGCCCGACGAAGACAAGGACCATGTTCATCACAAAGGCCTTTGGTACACACACGGCGACGTGAACGGCCACGACTTCTGGGCTGAAGGCAAGAATTCTGGAAAGACCGTTCACGAGAAAATCATCGACATCAAATCTGGAGGCAAAACGGGATCGATTAAGACGCTCAACAAACTCGTCGCACTGGATGGGACTGTCGTTTGCACAGACGAACGCACGTTTCGAATCACGGGCGACTCGCAAGGGCGTATCCTGGACTTCGAAATCACGATCCATGCTTCCAACGGCCCAGTGACTTTCGGTGATACGAAAGAGGGCACAATGGCCATTCGCGTGGCGGAAACGATGCGCGTCAAAGGCAAAGTCGGCAAGGGCCACATCGTCAATAGTGAAGGAGTCCGCGATGGCGAGACGTGGGGCAAGCGCGCTAAATGGTGCGACTACTATGGCCCAGTCGAGGGCAAAACCGTTGGAGTCGCGATGTTTGATCACCCGCAGAATCCCCGGCATCCGACCTGGTGGCACGTGCGCGACTACGGACTCTTTGCTGCGAACCCGTTTGGAATTCACGATTTCGAAAAGCTGGCTGACAAAACGAAGGGGAATTGGGTTCTTCCAGCCGGGCAGAGCGCGACGTTCCGCTACCGTTTCTATTTTCACGAGGGCGACGAGAAGCAAGGGAAGATCGCTGACCGCTATGAGGATTACGTTCGGTCCCACTGATTCGAACGAAAGATCAAATAACCAACCGCTAACTTACGTCCATTCAATCAACCAAACACCAACCACGTTAGAACAATGAAACAGATTAATCGCCGCAGTTTCCTGAAAAGTTCCCTCCTGGGCGCCGCCACAGTTAGTTTTTCAGCCCGCTCTTGGTCTCAAGTTCAAGGCGCGAGCGAGACGATCCGAGTCGCAACAGTTGGCTTCGGCGGCCGAGGTGGCGATCACATTAAGGGTATGCTCGCGCTTAAAGAGAAACGGGTGAAGATGGTAGCCCTTTGCGATGTGGATCAAAAAGTCCTCGGCAACGGCGTCGAATCCTTTAACAAGCGCGGCGAAGTCGTGGATGGCTATGTTGATATTCGCAGAGTTTTGGACCGGAAGGATATCGATGCCATCACAGTCGCAACGCCGAATCATTGGCACTCGTTGGCCACAATTTGGGCAGTGCAAGCCGGCAAGGATGTTTATGTCGAGAAGCCGGTTTCCCACAATGTTTGGGAAGGGCGGCAGATGGTTCTCGCCGCCCGCAAATACAACAAGATCGTCCAAACAGGCACCCAGAGCCGATCCAGTAATGCGATCAAGGAAGCTGTCGAATGGGTTCGCGCCGGAAATCTCGGCCGCATCCTGATCGCGCGAGGCCTCTGTTACAAACCACGCGGAAGCATCGGCAAGACCGAAGGCGCGCAGGCGGTGCCGGATCATATCAACTATGATCTTTGGTGTGGTCCCGCTCCGCTCGAGTTGCCGCGCCGCAACAACCCTCGGTTCGGACCCATCCACTACGACTGGCATTGGTTCTGGGCCTACGGTTGCGGTGACTTAGGCAACCAAGGCATTCACGAAATGGACCGCGCCCGCTGGTTCCTCGGCGAATCGGAATTGTCGCCGCGAGTCTTCAGCGTCGGTGGACGTCTCGGGTACGAGGATGACGCCGAGACGCCGAACACGCAGTTTGTTTTCCATGACTACGCCAAAGCGCCGTTGATTTTCGAAGTGCGCGGTTTGCCGGAAAAGTATGGATCACGCAATATGGACAGTTTCCGGCATCCTGTGGCCGGTGTTTGGAAGGGCAACGATGGCAAAGAAACGCGCGCCAGCGTCGCGGTCGTCATCCATTGCGAGGGCGGTTACGTGATCAATCCAAGTTACTCGAGCGTCATTGCGTTCGACAAAGACGGAAAGGAAATCAAGAGCTGGAAGGATTCGGCCGATCGGCATTACGAGAATTTTATTCATGCTTGCCGGACGCGGAAGCACACCGACCTCAACGCGGATATTCTCGAGGGCCACCTCTCCAGCGCACTCTGTCATACGGGGAATGTTTCCTATCGGCTCGGGATTAAAAGGTCCGGCGGAGAAGCTCGGGAGAGACTGCAAGCCAATAGTGCCGCTTTGGAAACTTTCGACCGAATGGTTGAGCACCTCGCTGCAAACGGTGTCGATCTCGATCAAACCAAGTTGACCTTCGGAGATTTCCTAACGATGGATCCCAAGGCGGAGCGGTTCACGAATAGCCGCGAAGGCGATGCCTTGCTCACGCGCCATTA
Organism: Verrucomicrobiota bacterium; assembly: GCA_016871515.1. Taxonomy (GTDB): domain Bacteria; phylum Verrucomicrobiota; class Verrucomicrobiia; order Limisphaerales; family SIBE01; genus SIBE01. The sequence continues at coordinate 25,067 of VHDE01000033.1, read as the reverse complement.
TCGGCGCCCTTACGTTGTGCCGGAAAAGGTCTGAGACTGATCTGTAATGGAGCGTGGACTGTCGTGTCCGCTCTCCAACGCAGTTGTTAGTTTTCGCTTTGGCAATTGGGATACGCACTCGATTGCCTTCGTATCCTTACTATGGATCAAAAACTTTACGCATTGGGCCTCGGATCGATTCTGTCGATCACATTCACTTCTCCGATTGCCGCCGCAGACAAGCCGGCGAATCTTCCAGAGGGTTACAAACTTCTGCTCTCCGAGAGCTTCGACAACGATTCGGTCTTGAAGAGTTTTGTCATGACGGATCCGCAGGCGTGGAAATTGGCGAAGGAAGAAAAAGGTGGCGCGCTCGAACTCGCCAAGCAAAGCGATTACAAGCCCGCCGTCCGGTCGCCGGTCAACATTGCGCTGATCAATGACAAAATCTTCGGCGACTTCGCGCTCGAAGCGGACCTCATTCAAACCGGGAAAGAATATGGCCATCGCGACATGTGCCTCTTCTTTGGAGTCCGGGATCCGTCCAAGTTCTATTACGTTCACATCGCCACAGCTGCCGACCCCAACGCGCACAATGTATTTATCGTAAATGACAAACCGCGCACCAACATCGCCAAAGAAACGACCAAAGGAGTGAACTGGGGCTTAAACGTCTGGCACAAGGTCCGGCTCGAACGAAAGGAAGGATCGATCAAAGTGTTCTTTGACGACATGACCAAGCCGATCATGCTGGCCGAAGACAAAACCTTTCCCACGGGCTACATCGGTTTCGGTTCCTTCGACGATACTGGAAAGATCGATAATGTCCGCATTTGGGGTCCCTCCGTCGAAGCGAAGAAAGCGGAGTTCTTCAAAATCCCTAGCCCCGTCCGGTGAAGTGAATGGGGATGAATGCCGAACGCCGAAGGACCAATGACGAAAGAATGACGAATTCCTAAATGACCAATAACCTAACCTTGGCCGCCGATGCGGCGGTTCATTCGAGATTCGTCATTGGTGATTCTTTAGTCATTCGGATTTCGTAATTCGTCATTGCTCCCGCTCCGCTGGCGCCACAGCACACATCCTCGCAAATCTGCGGCCTATACGTCGCAGATTTGCACGGCTTGCTTTAACGAGCCAATCACGTCCGGTCGTTTCGGCACAAATTCCTGGGCGACGTGTCCCTTGAAACCCGTCTCGACGATTGCATTCATCACGGCCGGATAGAAAATCTCCTGCGTGTCGTCAATTTCGCCGCGGCCTGGGACACCGCCCGTGTGATAATGCGCGATGCAAGGAGCAGCGGCCTTGATCGTCCGAATCATGTCACCCTCCATGATTTGCATGTGATAAATGTCGTACAGCAATTTGAAATGCTCGGAACCCACCCGCTTGCAAAGCTCGACTCCCCAGAATGTCCGATCGCACTGATAATCTTTGTGATCAACCTTGCTGTTCAAAAGTTCCATGACGAGGATCACTTTGTTTTTTTCGGCCACGGGCACAAGGCGCTTTAAGCCAATGGCGCAGTTTTCGAGACCCTTCTCATCATCTTGGCCGCGACGATTGCCCGAAAAGCAAATGATATTCCTGTTGCCTGAATTCGCGACGATGGGCGCCGTATGTTCGAACCACTCAAAGATTTTGTTGTGATTTTCCAATCGATTCAGTCCATTCGCTATGCCTCCGGGCACGCCGCTCACCATCGCACATTGCAGGTCATATTTCTTGAGGGTGGGAAAATCAGCCGGTTCAAGCAACTCAACGGAAGTCAGCCCCATCTCTTTGCCGGCCTTGCATAAGTCTTCGAGCGGAACTTTGCCGTAACACCATTTGCAAACGGAATGATTGATCTTCCCTTTCAACTTTGCGCCGGCCGCAGCATCCGCGGCATGCAGGCGATTCGAAAGGTTCGAGGCGAAACCTGCCAGCGCAGCCGTCCCAGCTAAATTACGCAGCACAGAACGACGGGAAATCGGTGTAATCATAGGAATCTCTTTCTGATAAAGGTTAGCAAAACTAAATCGCAAGGCAGCGGTCGCGTCAAATCCGAAAGGCGTGAGAGCAGCCGATCTCCCATGAACCGACGTCGTCAATCTTTTGAGAAGCGCTGATGAATGGGTCCATAATCATCCATGGACCGCGGTCAGCGTTTCTTTGGCCACAGGCATATTGGTCGGTCTATTGACTGAACGGAATTCTTCCGAGCATTTGATAAATCCAGACTAGCGCTTTGTTCATGATTTCTTCACCAGCGCCAACAGCGGCCGGGGCTACTGCGTTGTCTGCGCCATAGCCTCCTTCTGCCACGGCTTCAATGGTCGGGAAGTACTGATGGTAACCGTTACAGTAGCCGAAGAAGAACAATTGTTTGACGAGCGCCCGCTCCTTAAGCCTCAGCGAATGGTTGCAGAAGAATTCACCTGACGCGCCCACGAGTGCGATTTCGCCGTTGAGCAAGGCCACGGTGAGACGCGGGCGCACGCCATCAGTATATTCGTCCGCAAAGTTCGAGATCAGTTCGGGGAAAAAGGCCAGGGCGTAACCGGCTCGGACGATTGGATTAGAAAGATCGGTTCGCGACCCAAATTTGAAGCGGTCCTCCTTCACCGTTAGCGATGGGCGCGCTACTTCTTGCGGTGTGAGCGCCGAAGCTAGCTTAACAACTTCGCGTCCCAAGGCCTGACCGAATGCGATATGGCCGCGGTTGGTTCCCGCGTTCACTGACAGATCGCCGCTGGCCCCTTGCATGAAGATTGTCGCTGCCTGCATTTCCTTCTCGACGGTTTCTCTGAGCGCACCGATGTAATCGGCCGAAAACTTCAACGTCGCGGCCGGGATCATTGTCGGATGCCCGGTAAAGTTCACCAATAGAGCGAGAGGTTTGCCCGATAAATCATCAAACCGGATAACGCCTAGATCACGGTCCACCGGCTTCGGTTCAATCTTGGTGTGGCGATTGCGATTGAATCCCTCGAGCTTCACGGAACCCGTCGCCATCCTCGCGGGCGTCAGCCGTGCATTGGCTTCGATAATCGCGTCGGAAATGCCCTGTTCGAGTTCGTTGTAGTACCGCACTGCTGCGTCGAATTTTCCTTTGCCTTTTCCCTCCTCATCCATCAACTCGAGCACCGGCCCATGATGTGTGTGTGAACCACCGATAAATGAATGCTCGATTCCCGCTTCCGCCTTGATCCGGTGGCGAATCCTTTGCAGTGATCGTTCCGCGGGTGAGCGCCCCAAGTCTAGTCCAACGATTGCGACTTTGCTCGTACCCGCTTGAATAACTAACGCCGTCGCGTAAAGCGGATCAAGCTGCCCGTCGGACAGTGCGGCGTGGCGCGCGCCGTACCCCCACATCGGCACAGGTTCTTTGGGAGTAATATCGCGTTTGCCAACGCCGATCTGAAAGCGTGCGGTATCGCCATTGGCAGTCGTTACTATAAGTCCTGCGAGCAAGAACAGCCGAACGAGAAGATTCATGCCCGGAGTTTATGCTTTGCTTGTGGCTGAAGGCCAAGCTCGATTTGCGAACGCAACCTCCTGACTCGTCCTGACTCCGCGTGCAACCTTTTTTGATCCGTGTATAGTCTGGCCACGATGACTTTAAGCTCGACGCTCTCGCTGCTCGCGGCAGCCACGCTTCTGATCAGATGGGCTGCCCAACTTTGGCTTGAACACCTGAATCAGCGAAACGTTCAGGCGCACGCCAACATAATCCCCGACGCCTTTAAAGACTCGATCCAGCCGGAGGCGTATGCGAAATCGGTCCGATATACGCTGGCCAAAAGCCGGTTGAGCCAAGTCGAGGATACTTACGATTTCGTGGTGTTGCTGATTATCTTGTTTAGCGGAGTGTTGCCGTGGCTTTTCACGTTGTTCAACGAGGCGTTGGGAACGTCGGCTTGGGCCATGGCAGCTTTCCTATTTGGCATGGGCTTTGCCCTCGCGGCGCTCGGGTGGCCCTTCGATTGGCATGCGCAATTTCGTCTGGAAGAACGATTCGGTTTTAACACGACAACGCCGAAGATTTGGTGGGTCGATCGAATGAAGGGAATCGCTCTCGCCGTCGTGCTTGGCTATCCATTATTGATCCTCATCCTAAAACTCGTGGAATGGACTGGCGCGGCCTGGTGGCTCTGGGCCTGGGGAACGATGCTAAGCTTTCAATTGCTGATGGTGGTCCTCGCGCCAATTCTAATTTTGCCGCTCTTCAACAAATTCACACCATTGCCCGAAGGGAGTCTGCGTGAACGGTTGCTCGCTCTCGGCCAACGCACCGGTTTCCAAGCGCAAAGCATTCAAGTCATGGACGGCAGCAAACGATCGAGGCATTCGAATGCGTTCTTCACCGGCTTCGGGCGCTTCCGCAAGATTGTCCTTTTCGACACGTTAATCCAGCAATTGCGCGAGTTGGAATTGGAAGCCGTCCTCGCGCATGAGATCGGACATTACAAGAAAAAGCACGTGCCGAAGATGCTGCTCTGGTCGGCTGCGAGCATGTTCGCTGGTTTCTTCGCGATTGCCTGGCTGGCCGAACAAGCCTGGTTTTATCAAGCCTTCGGGTTCGAGATTGAAAGCGTTGTTCCAGCTCTCCTCCTGTTTGCGCTGCTCAGCGGAAGCGTCACCTTTTGGTTTGCGCCGCTGGCCAATCTTTGGTCCCGCCGATACGAGTATCAAGCCGATGCTTACGCCGCGGCGACGATGGGCGAAACCGAGTCCTTGATTGGCGCTTTGCGCAAGTTAAACGAAAAGAATTTGAGCAACCTCACGCCGCACCGCCTCTACAGCGGATTTTATTATTCGCATCCGACCTTGCTGGAGCGCGAGCAGGCGCTGTCGCAAGTCGCAAGCTGAACTTGTTATCGGCGATGTCTGCGGAGCGCCTCGCGAAACTTGGACCGAGGACTTTGGCCAACGGTTCAGCCGCCCGTTGATTTCCTAACCGGTACTCAACTCAGGGCTTGGGCGGCTGATTCGTGAATTGCCCTGCCAGGTAACGTTGTAGAACAGGCGGCAAAGCACCATTGCGCCGGTAAACGAACAAAACCAAGCGGCATAATCGGGTTTTGCACGCAGATAAGCCTGCTCCCGCCTCCGCCAAATTGCTTGCTGACCATTCCCGTGGACCGCTACATTCGGCCCATTCTCGTGAGATCAAGGACCCCATGAACATCCATCATTTGGAGTTGTTTTACTACGTCGCGAAGTTTGGCGGCATCTGTGAAGCCGTCCGTAATATGCCTTACGGCATTCAACAGCCGGCCATCAGCAGCCAGATTATTCAGTTGGAAGATTATCTCGGAATCACCTTATTTCGGCGCCGCCTGGCTCGGAAAGCCGACTGCACTCACGCAGACGTTCCTCAATGAGTGTCAGCGACGGGTCGAGTTTTTGCAGAATCAACGCGCCAAGGCGCAAACCTAACTTCGCTCCTGGACGCATTAGGTTCTTAGCGCTGGCAGGCGAGACGCGCTGTCCTACTTCCCTTTGAGCATTTCGGCCCGTTTCAATTGCCACTTCACAGCGTCGCCCGGCTTCCATTCGGCGAAGCGTCCCAGTTTATGCAGCACGTCCGGGTTGGCGATGGCAAGGGGGAGTTCACCCCGGCAAACGCGCACCGCTTCTTCAGCTGCGGTCCTTTTCAATTCGAGCAACGATTCTTCGGAATACCAAGCCACATGATCGCTCAAAACAACGTGCGGATGCGTGCGCAGCGGCGAATTCGCAGCTAACGGTTCGCCCTCAAAAACGTCGAGACCGGCGCGGGCGATCTTCTGTTTGTCCAAGGCCCAAAGCAATGCTTCGGCGTCAAGCACTGGTCCGCGGGCTGTATTCACCAGAATTGCGCCCGGTTTGACCAACTCGAGTTCGCGCCGGCTTATGAGATGATGCGTCTCCGTAAGCAGTGGAACGTGCAGAGAAATATAATCGGACTCGCGGCAAAGCGTTGGCAAATCTACCAACGTAACACCCAGGGTCTCTGCGCGGGCTGGATCGAGATAAGGATCGCTCGCGATGATTGTCAACCCCCAACCGCTCATCTTGCGGGCTGCGGCTTGCCCAAGTTTGCCGAGCCCGACCAGCCCAAGGGTGCGCCCGGCCATGCGATGCATGCGCTCAATCGGATTGGCGTCCCAACCACCGCGCTGAATCTTGTTATGCGTCGCAACCACCTTGCGGACGCAAGCGAGCAACAGAGCAATCGTGTGCGTTGAAACCTCGTCCACGCAATAGGCTGGGATGTGACCCACAATGATTCCGGCTTCGGTCGCTGCCTTCACATCGATGTTATCGAAGCCGATGCCGTAACGGATCATGATTCTGCAGCGCCGAAACTGTTTGATGAGTTCAGGCGTGATCGGGTACCAGCGAATAAGGATTGCGTCAGCTTCGGCGCATTGCCGCCACATCTCATCGTTAGAAAGCAAATCGGCATCGACAAATTCTCCTCCGGCCTCGACCACAATGTTTCGTTCCGCTTCGACCGAATCATAGCCGTGCTTCATCAAGACAACTTTGAACTTTGCCATGCGTCTCTCTTTCTTTAAGGTGGTGCCTTAGGCGAGAAAATAGCCCGGCAGACAAGGTTTGCGTCAAGCGTATTAATTTTACGCGGCGGTCAAAATGAGATTTCCCCGAATTTGTTACCGCATTGGGACCATGAACCTGGTGCATAAAGCCCCTCTCCCTAACCCTCGCCCCATCGGATGGGGCGAGGGAAAAGAGGCGGGCGCGTCTGCCTTAGATAAGTTTGAATCCATTCGATTACGCAAAAACTTTCCCTCTCCTCATCGGATGGGGAGAGGGTTAGGGAGAGGGGCTCCTTTTTGCCCTCGCCAGCCACAGTTCACAAGGAGGTTCATGGGAAGAATTGCTATGACGTTGGCGCTGGTCATTGGGATTGGCTTGGCTACGGAGCCAGGTTTCGCGGTCCAGCCCAGTGCCTCCTTCCGCGCGGGCGCTCACGCTATTGACATCACGCCGCAGAATTTTCCCGTCATCGTCAATGCGATGTCTAGGAAGCAATGTCGATCCTGACTATGCGAAGTTTCTGCCGCCGAGAATCGCAGAAGGGATCGAGAAAGCTGCCAGCAATTTGGCCCCGGCTCGGATCGGCTGGGCTGTCGTTCAGGACAGAGAGCACACGCACAATCGACGTTGGATTTTTCGTCCGGACAAAGTGGGCGCCGATCCTTTTGGTCAACGCACCGTGCGCGCGAACATGCATCCCGGTTACCAGAATCCCGATGCCATTGGTCCATCCGGCCCTGTCGATCCCGACCTCTCGGTTATTTCAGTCCAATCGCCAAATGGCCGACCCATCGCGTTGCTGGCGAATTATTCGATGCACTATTTCGGGTCGCCGATTTTGTCGGCGGATTATTACGGCCGTTTCGTGGCGGGAATCGCGAAGAGCATTAGGGCGGACGCGAACGCGCCTGCATTTGTGGGAATCATGTCGCAAAAGACAAGCGGTGATCTGATGTGGATGGATTACGGCAAACCGCGCAGAGACATCACCCTCGACGATTACTCGGATGGAGTCGTGCAATACGCATACGAAGCGCACAAGCGAATCGACCACCGCGATTGGGCGCCGCTGGTCATGCGCGAATCGAGACTGACCTTGGGTTTTCGTGTGCCGAATGAAGAGACGCTTGCATGGGCGAGGAAAATCATGGCGAGCTTGAATGGCCGGCTGCCGCAATCGCAAGCGGAAATCTACGCTCGCGAGCAAATCTATTTGCATGAACGGCCCATAGCGGAACTCAAACTGCAAGCGTTGCGCATCGGTGAACTCGGCATCGCGGCAATTCCCAATGAAGTCTTTGCAATCACCGGGCTGAAGATCAAAGCCCAAAGCCCGCTGCGAACGACATTCAATATCGAGTTGGCCAACGGCGCTGAAGGTTATATTCCGCCTCCCGAACAACACAAGCTGGGCGGCTACACGACTTGGCCGGCTCGCACGGCCGGTCTCGAACCGCAGGCCGAACCACGCATCGTCGAGACGATTCTCAAGTTGCTGGAAGAAGTCGCCGGACAGCCGCGGCGCAAGGTGACCGAAACTCTCAACGCCTACGCGAAGACGGTCCTGGCCTCCAAGCCCGTTGCTTACTGGCGTTTCGGCGAGTTCTCCGGACCGACGGCGCTGGATTCTAGCGGCAACAACAACCATGGTCGCTACGAAGACGGCGTTGCGTTTTACGTCGAAGGTCTGCGCGAAGGCTCAACGACAATCAATCGTTGCGCTCATTTTGCAGGCGGACGAATGGTTGCTTCCGTCAAGAACCTCGGACCAGCCTACAGCGTTGAGATGTGGTTCTGGAACGGATTGCCCAGTGACGTGCGCCCGGTGACCGGCGTGCTTTTCTCGCGTGGAACCGACGGTCCCAAGTCCGGCGCGAGCGAGCGGCTCGGTATCGGCGGTCCGAGTGAATGGGGCCGGCTGACCTTTACATCGGACCGGGAATTGTCACGCACGATGGTGATTGGCCGAACGAACGAGATTCCTTTCAAGGCTTGGAATCATGTTGTCTTTGTCCGGGACGGAAATGCGATTCGGGTGCACTTGAATGGAACGGGCGCCCCCGAAGTCTCAACCACATCGGAGCTTCCGTTTCACATGAATGCGGACACAGTTGTAATCGGCGGCCCGGGGCAGAACGTCAATACGTTCGAAGGTAAGATCGATGAAGTGGCGATTTACGACCGGGCCCTCTCTCTGGAAGAAATAGAGAGCCATTTCCGAGCTTCACCACTTCCGCCAAATTGACGCCGATCTCGAAGCCGCAGAAGATTATCCTAACCGAGCCCGGCTTTAATCACATTGGCGGGCTCGCGGTCTCTTGATATAAATCGCCCGCTTGCGATGAGATTCGTTACGAAAATCATTTTCCGAACGGCTGCGGGACCGGTTGCTCTCCTGACGGTGCAGGTGCAAGCTCTGGCAGCAGCAGATCTAAAGAGCGTCGATTTCAATCGGGACATCCGTCCAATTCTCTCCGAGAACTGCTTCGCTTGCCATGGGCCAGACGAGCAGGCGCGCAAGGCAAAGCTGCGGCTCGATCGGCCCGCAGATGCTTTCAAGCCCTTGGAATCGGGCGGGGCTGCAGTTGTTCCTGGCGATCCCGCGCGGAGCAAATTGGTGCAACGGATAACCACGGGCAGCGAAGAGGATCGGATGCCACCGCCCAAGACCGGCAAGACACTAACGCTTTCACAAATCGAGCTATTGCGCCAGTGGATCGGACAAGGCGCCAAGTATCAGGCGCATTGGGCATTCATCAGACCTCTCTCTCCTCCTCTGCCAAAGGTCCAAAACGCGAACTGGCCTAAGAACGGAATCGATCACTTCATCCTCGCGCGCTTGGAAACCGAAAAACTCCAACCACCACCGGAGGCGGACAAAACAACATTGCTTCGCCGTGTCAGTCTCGATCTGACAGGGTTGCCGCCGACTCCGCGTCAGGTGAGCGCGTTTCTCGCGGACGACTCTGTTGAAGCCTATGAAAAGGTCGTGGACCGGCTGTTAGCTTCGCCGCGTTATGGCGAGCGCATGGCCATTCGCTGGCTCGACGCGGCCCGCTACGCCGACACGAGCGGATATCAGACCGACGGCGAACGTCACATGTGGCGCTGGCGCGATTGGGTGATCGATGCGTTCAACCATAACTTGCCCTTTGACCAGTTCACGATTGAACAAATCGCCGGAGACATGCTGCCGGGAGCGACGCTCGACCAAAAGATCGCGACTGGTTTCAACCGCAACCACCGGGGCAATTCCGAAGGCGGCATTATTCCGGAAGAGTACGCAGTCGAATATGTGGTCGATCGCGTCGATACGACCTGCACCGTTTGGTTAGGATTAACGATGGGTTGCGCTCGTTGCCACGACCACAAGTTCGATCCTTTCACTCAGCGTGAGTACTACCAGCTCTTCACCTACTTCAATAATGTTCCCGAGAAGGGTCGAGCAATTAAGACTGGCAACTCTCCGCCCTTCCTTGCGGCGCCGACGTTGCAGCAGCAGAAAGAACTGAAATCCTTGGAAGAGAACCTCGCCGCGGCGGAGGAAGGCGTGCGCAAGATGGAGCCGGCTCTCGCAGCCGCACAATCGGAATGGGAGTCGAGACTGCGCACGAACCGGGTCGTGGCAACAGGCGGAAGCCTTCAGTCTTCTTCTGCGAGCGCCAATGATCCTGGAGGTGCAGACGCGCCGGACTTAGAGATGCTCTATCGATGGACTATCGCTGATGGGCTGAAGGCGATGTATGAATTTGACGGCAAGATCACCAACGCGGCCGAGCTGAAGAAAAGGGCGGCGTTTACTAATGGAGAACCGTCTTATGTCACTGGAAAAATTGGGCAGGCTGCCGAGTTCGATGGCGCTCGGTTCATCGATGCCGGTGATGTCGGCCCATTTGGCTTTTTTGATAAATTCAGCTGCGGCGCGTGGATTTTTGCCAAGAACGAGAACGGCGCCATTCTGTCGCGCATGCCCGAGACACTGCAGGCGGACGGTTACAGCTTGTGCCTCGAGCGCGGCAAAGTTCAGGTCAACTTGGTAAGGCGCTGGTTGGATGATGCCTTACGCGTCGAGACCGAGCAGCCAATCGAGCTGAATCGCTGGCATCATGTAATGATGACGTATGACGGATCGCGGCTGGCAACCGGACTTAGAATTTACGTCGATGGCAAACCCCAAAGCCTCAAAGTCAACCTTGACGAACTCAACCAATCCTTCAAGACGTCGGAACCTTTCCGCATTGGATCGGGGGGCGGGCTGACCAGCCGATTTCGCGGTTGCATCGACGACGCACGAGTTTATGACCGAGTGCTGTCGCCGACGGAGGTTGCCATCCTGGCGACAACAGACTCGATCTTCGACATCGTTGCCATTTCGGCTGCCCAACGCACCTCAGAGCAGGGGGCAAAAGTCCGCGCCTATTTTCTGCAAAACTACGCTCCCCACACAATTCGAGATGCCTATCAAATGGCAGCGAAGCTGCAAAAGCAGAAGGCGGAGTTTCTGGAAAGCCTTCCAACCGTCATGGTCATGGAAGAAATGAAACCTGCGCGGGACACCTTCCTGCTCATTCGAGGTCAGTACGATAGACCGGGTGAGAAGGTTAATCCCGGCGTGCCGGCAAGTTTGTCGCCGTCGAATGCCGCCTTACGCAACCGTTTGAACTTCGCCCAATGGTTGGTTGACCCTGCGAATCCATTGACGGCGCGCGTCGCCGTCAACCAGTCCTGGCAAATGTATTTTGGCGAAGGCTTGGTGAAAACGGCCGAAGACTGGGGATCGCGCGGCGAACTTCCGAGCCACCCGGAATTGCTCGATTGGCTCGCGACGGAATTCATCAGCGGCGGATGGAATGTGAAGGCGATGCAAAAGCTCATTGTCATGAGCGCCACCTATCGCCAATCCTCGAAAGTGACCACCGAGTTGCTCCAACGCGATCCGGACAATCGGCTGCTCGCTCGCGGGCCGCGGCTCCGCTTGCCGGCGGAGATGATTCGCGACCAAGCTTTGGCGTTGAGCGGGCTTCTCGTCGAAACAATCGGCGGTCCCTCCGTCATGCCGTATCAACCAGCGGGCCTTTGGAAAGAGCTTTCCGGCAATGATTACGCGCAAGACAAGGGAGAAAAGCTCTATCGCCGCAGCCTCTACACGTTTTGGAAACGAACCAGCGCGCCCCCCGCGATGATGGCTTTCGATGCGGCTGGTCGCGAGATGTGTTCGGTGCGTCAAACGCGAACGAGCACGCCGCTGCAAGCCTTGAACTTGATGAATGATGTGACCTTCGTGGAAGCCGCGCGCGTTCTTGCCCAGCGTATTTTAACGGAAGGAGGTCGCACGCCCCTGGAACGCATCGGCTATCTCTTTCAATTGGCCACAGCTCGCCATCCTCGGCCTGCTGAATTGGAGATTCTACAGAATAACCTCAGTGAGCAGTTGAAGCACTACCGCGAAAATCCGAAAGCTGCGCTCGAACTCATCCGCATCGGTGAAGCACCGCGAGACCAAAAAATTGAAGCGAGTGAGCTGGCTGGCTACACGGCAATCGCCAATCTCGTTCTGAACCTTGATGAGACGATTACGAAAGAATAGAGGAGAGAATAAAGTCCTAAGCGTTCTGGGAACTGATTGACGGAACCCGTTTCGTTTTCTAGCGTTCCTCCATGTCTATTGTGGACAGAACCAAAACAAAAAGGCCAGGCAAACGGCACAAGGCGTCTGTGCTTCTAAGACGATGGATAGTCCAAGAAGCCGACTACGACGCAGTCGCTTGGCCACGCGCACGGAAAGCGCTGGAAATACATCGGCTGTCTGCCCGTAAACGACTCAATGATTGAGACCGTCGCGTTGGATGCTGGACCTTTGGAGCGGCTCGCTCACCCGGCCAGAAACCGCGAAATCGCGACCTGGTTAGAGCGGTTACTTTTGGCGGATGTTACGGTAGCCATCCCGGACCTTCTAGATTACGAGGTTCGCCGGAGTTTTCTCCTGGAAGGTTTAACGATATCTGTGGATAGGCTCGATAGCTTGCGCGTCAGCCTGAAATTTCTGGCAATCAATTCGGAGGCAATGTTGAAGGCGGCTGAGTTGTGGGCCAATGTTCGGAGGCGTGGATTGCCAACGGCTGATCCAAAGGAACTGGATGGCGACGTGATCTTGGCAGCTCAAGCCCTTCAGATTGATGCGACGGTTGCAACTGAGAATGTCGGACACCTCAGTCTGTTCGTCTCTGCCTGTAACTGGAAGAGCATTGGCGTGGAATGAAGCATACCATTCGGTCGAAGCCGATTGCTGGGGAGATCATGAGCACGTTTGAAAAGAAAGTCTGGTTCACGCGACGCCACTTTTTCAGTCGTGTCAGCGCTGGGATCGGTTTGATTGGCTTAGCTTCTTTGCTCACCGAGAAGCTGTTCGCAACGTCCAATCCCGCACGCGCTTACCCCGGCGGGCAGCCGCACTCCGCGCCCAAGGCCAAACGCGTCATTTACTTGTTCCAATCCGGCGCGCCGTCGCAAATGGATTTGTTCGATTACAAACCAAAGCTCGACGAATTGCGCGGCACGGAATTGCCCGATTCGATCCGAAAGGGCCAGCGTTTGACCGGCATGACGTCGACGCAGACGAGCTTTCCCGTCGCGCCCTCTATGTTCAAATTCGCCCGACATGGAAAGAGCGCCGCGTGGGTCAGCGAATTAATGCCCCACACGGCCCGCGTCGCTGATGAGCTGTGTTTCGTCAAATCGATGTTCACGGAGGCGATTAACCACGATCCCGCGATTACGTTTTTCCAAACCGGCGCGCAGCTGGCGGGCCGACCCAGCATCGGATCATGGCTCTCGTACGGTTTGGGCAGCGAGAATCAAGATTTGCCGGCCTTCGTGGCGATGGTCTCGCAAGGCTCGGGCAATCCGAATGATCAACCTCTTTATGACCGGCTTTGGGGAAGCGGATTTCTGCCGACGAAACATCAAGGAGTCAAGTTTCGCTCGACCGGTGATCCCGTCCTCTTTCTGTCGAACCCGGCTGGATTGGACCATGGCGGTCGTCGTCGGATGCTGGATGATCTCGCAAAGCTGAATCAGCTTAAGCTCGCTGAATTTGGCGATCCAGAAATTGCCACGCGCATCGCTCAGTATGAGATGGCTTATCGCATGCAAACATCGGTGCCTGAACTGATCGACCTGTCGAAAGAACCGGCGCACATCCTGGATTTGTACGGCCCCGACGCACGGAAACCCGGAACATTTGCAGCGAATTGTCTTTTGGCGCGGCGTCTGGCGGAACGGGGCGTGCGTTTCATTCAGCTTTTCCATCGCGGCTGGGATCAACATGTCGCGTTGCCCAAACAGATCGTTGGTCAATGCAAGGACACGGACCAAGCTTCAGCGGCGCTAATCATCGATCTCAAACAACGCGGCTTGCTCGACGACACGTTGGTAATTTGGGGCGGCGAGTTCGGTCGGACCGTCTATTGCCAAGGCGCCTTGACGCAGACCGATTACGGTCGTGATCATCATCCGCGTTGCTTTACAATTTGGCTGGCAGGTGGCGGCATCAAACCTGGCATTTCCTACGGCGAGACCGACGATTATTGCTACAACATCGTCAACCATCCCGTGCACGTGCACGATTTGCAGGCGACAATTCTCCACTGCCTGGGAATCGATCACGAAAAACTGACCTACCGGTTTCAAGGGCGTGATTATCGTTTGACGGATGTGCATGGGAATGTGGCCCAAAGCATTCTGGCTTGATCAGGCGTAGCGCAGGCTTTCCAGCCGCTTTCCAGCCTGCGGGTTAAGGCGACTTTCCAGTCGCCCGTGTGCGGAACAGGAAAGTTCCGCAACCAGCCGACAAGAATGTCTGCTCTACTTCATGTCGCGTGCGGGTTCGGCGGTGCTGTCGCGTCGTGCCGTAATGACGACCACGCCCAGCAGAATTACCACGGCGGCCCAGAGCGACTGTGTGCTCAGCGTTTCACCGCCCAACGCCCAACCCAAGAAGAGAGCGACCACCGGATTGACGTAGGCGTAGGTCGAAACGCGCGCCGGTGTGCTCACCGTGAGCAGCCAGTTGTAAGCTGTGAAGCCGACAAACGACCCAACGAAAATCAGATAAACAAACGCCATAATCGAACGCGCCGAGATTTTGGACCAACTCGCCAAAGCCATTTCTCCCGTCAGCAACCCCATCACGAGAAGGACTGTTCCACCCGCTATCATCTGCAAGGCCACGGCGAGCAGCGGTGATTCGGGTTTGGCCGAGTAACGAACGTAGAGCGACCCAGCGGCCCAGGAGAAGCTCGCCAACATCAGCGTCAGGACGCTCGCAATGTCAATGACGGCGCGATTGAGGCTGTCCCTTGAACTAATTAGAAGAGCCATACCAGCAAACCCAACCATAATGCCCAGCATCGTCTGAATGTGGGGGCGCTGTCCGTGAGGCCGAAACCAATCCAGCAACGCAAACCAAAACGGCGTTACCGCAATGAGCAATGCTGTCAGCCCTGAGGGAGCACGTTGCGCGGCCCAGTTCAAGCCGCCATTGCCAACAGCAAGGAGCAGAATTCCAGCAAGCAAAGCTGAGCGCCAGTGAGTGTGTGCCGGGGCCGCTGCTCCCCTAAATCGCCGCCAGCCATAAAGTATCACGCCAGCGATGATAAACCGGACTCCGCCCATCAAAAAGGGCGGCACGGTTTCGACGGCAAAACGAATGGCCAGATATGTCGACCCCCAAATGATATAGACCGCGCTGAAAGCCGCGATCACCCAACCTAAAGGAGCCCGCTGATTGTCATTTTGACGATCCATTGCTGCTACACTGCAACGCTATTACGGATTACGAATGCCGATGCACCAAGTAGAAACAGAGATTCGACAAGTCCGCGAGCAAGAACCGGATGCCAGAATTGGCGCCCGTTCAGCGACATTTGCCCCGGAGGGATTGCATGAAAACAGCCCGCGGTTTCAACGCTCGTTTCAACGCCGGGGACCGTAACGACGAGCGCGCAAGTCCGAAAGGGATGACTGAAACGTTCGATTCCTAATTGCCTTTCAGCCGTCCCTTACGGGACTCGATCTCTTGGCGATTCGGTTCCTGGCGTTGAAACGCCAGGCTATTCTCACGCAGTCCCTCCGGGACAACCATTTGCCATGCGATCTTTGAACCTTAAAGCGGCGATTGATCTGAACAGGAGGCAACGGAGCAAACAGAAAGAGAAAGACTTGGACTCGAAGGGGAGCTTGCAGGGACGTTCACCGGTCAGGTGCGATTCAAACAACAGCGCTGTTCTGGACAAATCTCTCCAACTCTGTTGCCTCTGTTCCCTCCTGTTCAGCCCAGCTGCTATTTTCAGGTTGAGTCACCGAAAGGCATTAGCGCGCAATCGGTCCTTGCCAACCACTGGCGAATGGGCTGCTGGTTTGACCAAGCTGGCCCCAACGAAACGCCCTGTCTCGCGAATTATTCGTGCCGCAAGGCTTCGATTGGGTCCAGCGCCGCCGCGCGCGAAGCCGGATAAAGGCCGAAGATAATTCCCACCGCGCCGGAAATGCCAAAGGCGAGCAAGACCGACAACGGCGTGACGATGGTCTTCATGTCGGTCAGTTGCGAGACCACAAACGGTGTTAGAATTCCCAAAATCACCCCGATCAGTCCGCCCCCGATCGCGAGCACAATGGCTTCGACAAGAAACTGCGAAGTAATATCCTTTTGCTTGGCGCCAAGCGCGCGGCGGATGCCAATCTCACGAGTTCGTTCCGTGACAGTGGCTAGCATGATATTCATGATGCCAATGCCGCCGACGAGCAGCGAAATGGCAGCAATGGACCCGAGCACGATGTTGTAGGTGCGCTTAATTTCTTCGGCTTGCCGCAAAAGTTGAAGAGGAACAATCAATCCGAAATCCTTTTTCGTATGAAAACGGTTGAGCAGCGTCTGAATCTGCGGCACCGCCGTTTCAACGCTCTTCGTATCCGCGAATTGAACGATGATCTTGTGCAACTGAACGCGCTCTTGCTCCTGGCTTCCAGCGGAGCGCCGGATGAGCGTTTCACCGAAGCGGCTCTTCGCTGTCGAGAGCGGCATGTACACATTGTTGTCTAAAGGATAACCGACACTGTCACCGCTCTGCGGGCGTTTCTCTTCGGTGCTCGTTTCGCGAACCAGGCCAATCACTTGATAATAATGAGCGCCGATCTTCAATTCCTGATCCAGTGGGTCCTGATACGGGAAAAGCCGCTTGGCCAAGCCCGACGAGATGGCGCACACATTGTTTTGGTGTGTATCATCGGTTTCGGCGAGGAAACGTCCGCGGATCAAGTCCAAGCCGCTGATATCCGCATAAATTGGATGAGTGCCGATGACCTGGCCGGGGACTTCGTTCCGGAAGAAACGAACATTCTCGCGAATGATGCGCATGGGAACGACGTGGCTGATTCCGGGTATCGTTGCCTGGATGCGGCCTGCGTCCTTGTACGTTAGGCCATATTCGATGACCGAACCGCGGCCCGAGGTCGTGGTGACAACCTTGGTATCTTCGGCCGGTTTTTCGGCGTTGATATGAATATTGGCGCTGCCAAGTTTCTTGATGGCTTCCTGCGCTTCGAAGGAAGCGCCTTCTCCAATGGCCAGCATCGCGATCACCGAACAAACGCCGAAAATAATTCCCAACATGGTGAGCGCCGAACGCAGCTTGTGCAGCAACAGGCTTTTGATGCCGACTTGCATCGTGCGCAATGGCCGAAGCGAAATACGGAAGCGCGACCTTCCCTCGACCTCGGTCGACAGGGCTTGTTCGGAGATTAATTGGTCTGGAGCGGGCCGTCGTTCATTCTCGATGATACGATCAACCACGCCATCGCGCATGTGCACGACTCGACGCGCACGAGCCGCCGTATGGGGATCGTGGGTGACAAGGACGATTGTTTTGCCGCCGTGGTTGAGACGATCGAGCAGGTCGAGGATTTCCTGGCCCGTCTTAGAGTCGAGATTGCCGGTCGGTTCGTCAGCCAGAATCATCAGCGGATCGTTCACGAGCGAACGCGCTACCGCGACACGTTGCTGTTGGCCACCCGAGAGCTGGCTGGGCCGATGGCCCAGACGTTCGCCCAGACCGACAAGCCGCGCGAAGCCTTTGCAACGTTCGTTGTTTTTGGCGCTATCCAACCCCTGATAAAACAACGGCATCTGAACGTTCTCGATAAGCGAGAGCTGATGAATCAAATTATAGGATTGAAAAATGAATCCGATCTTGCGCCCTCGGATTTCCGACAGTTCATCATCGTCCATTTGCGAGACGTCATCGCCGCCCAGATAATATTGGCCAGCCGTTGGCCGATCCAGACAACCGAGAAGGTTCAAGAGCGTTGATTTGCCGGAACCGGAAGGCCCCATGATCGCGATGTAATCGCCTTCCAAGACTTCGAGGTTCACGCCACGCAGCGCACGCACTTTGACCTCGCCCATGTCGTAGGTCTTCTCGACCCCTTGGATGCGAATGATGGCTTTGGGCTTCGTGGCGGTCACAAGCCACTCTCTTCAAGCCTGGGCAACGGCATGTCCCTTAGGAGCATGAATTTGCCGTTGCAGCATGCTTTCCTAACGCGCTGCAGGACCATGAACCGAAAAGCGCTCCCCGACGTGGCGCAGAGTTTCACTCTGCT
This sequence comes from Verrucomicrobiota bacterium, assembly GCA_016871515.1. Lineage (GTDB taxonomy): Bacteria > Verrucomicrobiota > Verrucomicrobiia > Limisphaerales > SIBE01 > SIBE01. The sequence goes on along the minus strand of VHDE01000033.1, from coordinate 6,893 downwards.
GTATCGCAGCCAATCAGCCGCTCTTTGGCGGCGGAAGAATGCAGTAGCTGACAGTTGCAGCGCCCCTCTCCCTAACCCTCTCCCCATCCGATGGAGAGAGGGAAAAGACCTGGGCGTTGGGCACGTTCGTCCATCAGGTATCGCCAACCGCAAAAGCTCGATTCCCTCTCCCCATCGGATGGGGAGAGGGGCAGCATTCACCTTGCTACTGGGAAGAATTCCATTCTGCAGAACGTCCGGATGTTCGGGACTGTTCGATGTTTCGGACGCGCTGCCGACTGCAAGTCGGCGATACGGCAGAGTGAAACTCTGTGTTACGGGGGGCAGGCTCACGGAAAGAGCTAGGGAGAGGGGATGTTTCAACGGCATAAGTACGTTTAGGGCTCCGGATTCTGTTGCGGAGTTTGAGGCTCCGAGTTGGTTTGTCCGCGGCCTCGCCCTTGCCCTTGCCCGCGCCGTCCGCGAAATTCGCGCATCCTCGCTTCACGTTCCTCCGGGCTTAAGTTCATAAACTCTTCCCGTCGGCGTTGCGCTTCAGGATCATCCTGGAAGCGGCCGCCACGTCTTCCGCCAAACCCTTCAGCCCCTCCACGCCCCTCGCCGCCAGATCGGTTGCCGCGTCCAACACCTGGCGCTTCCGCGCCTGCTGGATTTTGCGTAACATCGGGCCGAACCGGCGCTGGTTCCTGAACGTCCCGTTCAGCTTGCGGCGTTGGGGCGGGATTGACTTGCTGAGATTGGATCGCCTCAGTGCCGACAGCGGACTCGACTTGATTGGTCTGGCCTTCGCTTTCGGTGTCGAGTTGTTCTTCGTCTCCGATCGGCGCGAGGAGCACCCGATCCCCGACATTCAACCCGGACTTAATTTCCATGAATCGGTCATTGAACCAACCGGTGGTCACTGGAACAGGCACAACCGACAATCCGCGTTTCGCAAAACAAACGTATTCTCCGCGGTATCGGGTGACGGCCTGGATGGGGACGCTCAAGACATTCGCCAAGTTCGTGATGATGATCTCGGCGCGCGCAGACACACCGGGCTTTAGTTCCGGCAGTTCGTCTTCGATTAGAACTTCCGTCGAGTAAACCTTCGTGTTCAGGTTAACCCAGCTCGATTGGCTGTCCGGCAAAATGGCGACTTTCCGGACCGTCCCTCTAAAACGGCGCCCGGGCAACGTCTCGACTTTAACATAGGCCAGCATCCCAGGATGAACCTGTCGAACCCGTGATTCTTGAATCTTCACCTCAGCCAGCATCCGCGAAACGTCCGGGAGCTTGATCAATTCCTGCCGTTGCCGAACCAACGTGCCTTCTTTAATGACCATCGCGGATCCAAAGAAAGAAAAACCGCCTTCCTCAAAGGAATATGAGCTCGATCCTCTCGATCCAGATCTCGAACCAACCTGGCTGTTCTCCGTGCTATACGCCGACATCAATGCGCTGGAGCCATACGAAGAGCCCGAACTGCCAGATCCGAGTGAACTCGACAAACCTGATCCGCCCAAACCAAGTGAAGAACCTGACGACATCGAACTTCCAGATCCAACCGCAGCACCTTGTCGAACCGAAGTATAGCCTATGGACGGGGCGCCTCCACCCGAACCTTGCCCGCCACCACCAAAAGACGAACCGCCGCCGCCAAAGGATCCGCCGCCACCCCCTGCCCCCGATCCTCGTCCCGAACCACCAGCACCGCCGCCGCCGCCGCCCTGACCCGACGCCCCTTGGACCGACGATGCTCCTCCGCCCGAGCCGTACGAACCACCTGACCCTCCCGAACTGTATTGTCCGCCGGACGATCCCCCGCCCCCTCCGCCGCCGCGTCCACCTCGGCCACCGCCTCCGCGTTCTCCACCTCGACGAAACCGCCCATCGGATTCGAACATATTTCCGTAGCCGCTGTCTCGCATGCGAGACCTCATGTCCTCCGAACGCCCGCCGCCACCGCTAAACGGGCTGGTGGAAGCGTAGACAACGAGCCCATCCTGCGGCGCGTAAATCTTTGCGTTCTCCAGCTGTCGGCGCTGCTGTTTGAGCGCGTTGTCCATGACTTCCAAAGCGCGCTCACTCGTTTTAAAATCGGCTTCCGCTTGAGCAATTTCGTTGGCGGACCGTTGTTTCAACCGGTCGAGTTCGTCCTGGGCCTGCTGCACATTCGATTCCAACATGCGAACCATGTTCGGTTGATCGAACTTCTTCAGGAGCCTCAAATCTTCCTTTGCTTGCTCCAACCCCAATTGATCTCGCTTCAAACTTAGGCTATCGGCTTCGAGCTCCGATTTTGTGGCGTTCCCATCCCTGACCAACACTTGGGTCCGCGCAAACCTTTCGCTGGCGATGCGAACGGCCTCCTCGATCACCTCAATCTGAGCGTCCACCATTTTGATTTGCCTGGGCGCGTCACCGTCTCGGTACTTTTCGAGGTCGCGCTGGGCCAGTTCCACTTGAAGCTCCGCGTCTTTGATCCGGCTTTCGACGAGGCTCTTCTGAATTTTCAAATTCTCCCGAGCCTGCAACAGCATATAGAGATTGTCTTGGTAAGCGACTTCTTGCTCGTTGAGTTTGTCTTTGACCGGGGATGCATCGAGTTCAACCAATAAATCGCCTTTCTTAACATGCGATCCTTCAGGCGCGAGCTGCAGAATCCTCGACTCGCCCTGCAAATTGTTCCGAATGACCACCTCATTCAGGGCCTTGAGTGCGCCCTCCTCCATAACAGAGATTAGCAGGTCACCGCGCTTGACTTCGTAGTAAGCATTGGGCGGCAGCGCATCCTTCTTGGACTTATTGACGAGATGCCACGCTGTGGCCGAGAAGCCAACCGCAACCGCGGCGAACAGGAAGCGGCCGATCCAATTCCGGCGGCGTCTGCGAACTTTGGTTGTCATAGAAGACCTCCTTCGATGAACCAGCCGTAGGATAGGCGTCCCGCCTCTCCAGCATTTGCTAGCACCAAGAACAGGACAGCCGAGACGCCCTGTCCTGCCAGGCTTATGTTTGCCATGCGCGTCGCAAAGAAATGGCGGCTCCGATTCACGGCTTGGCAATCAACGTCCGGAGGCTTCAGCGCCAGCGCTCACAGGTTGTCGCGATCCGCGTTCGCCTGGGCCTCTCGGTCCCGGGGCCGCTGATGAAGCGGGTTCACTGTTCAGACCTGCGTCTCGGCGAGGTCCAGCCTGACTTCTTCCTGAACTATCTGCCGGCGGAGCCGCCTGAGGAACTGGGGCTGAACGCGGTTCAACGTCCGACGACGAAATCACCGACCCGCTCAAATCCGCGTCCTCGGGCGCCGCGGGTGGTGAAAGCATGACGCGATCCCCTTCTTTCAAACCGGATTTAACCTCAATGAATTGGTCGTTGAAATTGCCAACTGTTACAGGAGCAAGAGCAGTCGTGCTCCCATGTTGAACATAACAGACTTGCTTGCCCTTGACCGTCGTGACGCACTGGAGCGGGACGGTTAGCGCATCGACCAGATTTGTAACGATGATTTCAGCGCGAGCCGAAACGCCTGGCTTGAGATCGGGCAATTGATCTTCGATCAACACATCGGTCGCATACACTTTAAGGTTGGGATTGAAGAATCTGTCCTGTGAATTCGGGAGAACTGCGACTTTGCGCACTTTAGCTTTGAACCGCTGGTCTGGGATGGAATCAACCGTCACGTAGGCTTCCAGACCGGGCCGGACTTGGAGGACATGCGACTCGTGCACGCGAATTTCGACCAACATTTGGGAAACGTCCGGGAGTTTGATAATTTCTTGGCGCTGCCGAATCTGAGCGCCCTCTTCAATCAGAATTTGACCGCCGCCGCCGCCGCCGAAGGGATTGCTCGAAGCATAGACGACCAAACCATCCTGAGGGGCCAGAATACGAGAAGCCGCTAATTGTTCTTTAAGCTGATTGAGCTTTTCGAGCGTCAGTTCGAGTGCGCGCTGGCGTGTTCGCAGGTCGGCTTCGGCCTGGGAAATCTGCGCGGAAGTGCGCTGCTTCAAACGGTCCAGTTCCATCTTGGCTTGGTCCAACGCCGAATCGAGTTTGCGGAGATTCTTCGGTTGATCGTACTTGATCATCAGCCGCAAATCCTCTTCCGACTGTTCCAACGAAATCTTGTTCTGCATCAGGCTCAGGCTGTCGGCTTCCAATTCAGACTTCGACGCGTAGCCTTTTTTGTGCAGTTCCTGAGTCCAGTTCAATTTGTCCTGAGCGCGCTGCACTTGTTCCTTGCGGATGATAATGCTGTTGGTCGCCGTGTTGATTTGTTGGGGCGCATCGCCTTCAATGAATTTGAGGAGATCCGATTGGGCGAATTCGACTCGCAGCTCGGATTCCTTGATTTGGCTGCCGATGAGGTTGGTTTGAATGCTCAGATTCTCCTTGGCCTGGACGAAGGCGAACTCGCTGTTTTGGTAGGTGACTTCCTGGGCATTGACGCGGTCTTTCAATTCCGAGGAATCCAACTCCACGAGCAGGTCGCCTTTCTTAGCGTAGGCACCTTCAGGAACGATGCTAATGATTCGCGACAGGCCCTCGAACTCGCTGCGGATAATCGATTCGGTGACGGCTTTGAGCGCACCGCCCTCGACGATGGAAATCAGCATATCGCCGCGCTTGACGGTGTGGAACTCATTCTGAACCGGGGGTGGCGCGGTCCATTTGCGCACGGCGAAAAACGCCGCGACTAAGAGCAGCGCGCCCAGGCCAGCGGCCCAAAAGGGTCGTTGGCGAACGGCTTCGTGGATTGATTCGGTTTGCATGTGAGATCTAGTTGCCCCGCATGGCAGACAGGAGGTCTGTCCTCCGGTTTGTGGAAATCGGCTGCGTCGGCTGCATAGTTACGGCTTGGGGCTTTCAAAGAGCTGTTCCGGCGTAATTAAGTCAGGCGCCGCGGGCTGCCGCGGTTGCGTCGAACCAGCTTGTGCGCGCGGGATTGAGCCTTCTCGCAGCCAGAATTTTTCTTCGGCGGTCCTCAACACTCCCATGTCTAACAGAAGCCGCAGGCGAGTTAAATGATAATCAACGAGAGCGCCAGTGACGGCATTCTCGGCTTGGACACTCGCATTCTGCGCTTCCAAAACGTCACGAGTTTGGGCGCGGCCCGCTTGCATATTTAGTTCCGAGCTCTCGACGCGCCGTCTCGCCAGCTCGCGGGCATTCGATTGGATTTCATAGGTTTGCCGCGCTTGCTCCAGACTGCGGATTCCCGCGCGGACGTCCGTTTTGAGATCATCCAAGAACAGAGCCAGCGTCCGGATTTGCCTTTCGAAGCTCAGCAACGCCGATCGATACGAGTTACGCTCCAGCAGGCGATTGATCGGAAGATTTACTTGGACCCCGCCCGAAAGCCGATAGTCATTAAGATCGAATTTGGCATAGTCCGTCGGACGTTCGGAGGCCAGTGAAGCATCCGCAAAGAGATTCAGGTCAGGCTTCAACCGATCGGCCGCGATGTCGATCTTTCGTTTGCTATCTTCGAAGATGTCTATTTCGTTCAGCAAATCCAGACGCTTGTCGAGGGCGATCTGAATGGCGTTGGTCTCAGTGAGTTGCACGGGAAGCAAGCCGACCGCTTCGATCTCGCGCAATGCATTCTCGTCGAGCTGAATTTCATAACCTAAGGGCAGTCCAAGCGTGATCTTGAAGAGATCCAAGCTCGACCGATATCGATCGACCGCCAGGATGTAACTGTTTTTCGCTCGGAGTTCGTCCTGAATCGCTTGATCCACTTGAATTTTGGGCAACCGATCAAAGCCCAAGGCTTCGGCCCTCTTCCGGAAAGCTTCCAAGCTCAGAAAGTTGTTATATTGGTTTCGCACCGTGTCCTGCTGCTGAAGCAGCCGGAGGTACGTCGAAACGATGTCGAATGCGAATGTATCCTGGTAATAACTGAAACTGCGAATGTCATAGATTACGTTCCGTTCGGCCTGAGTGAGATTCTCTGCCACAATCTTCGCCCCGGCGCCGCGGAGCAACGGCTGCACGAGACTTAAAGAAATTGTGGACACCGCTGACCGGCGCGGATCGCCAGTATAAAAGCGCAGCAAATCGTTGCCGAGGTCGAGCGCCAGCCGCCCGCCAGTTTTGAATAGAGCATCCAGACCGGCTCGAGTGCTGGCGCGGACCGCCTGATCGCCGTTGGAGGCTCGTTCACCCGTGACCTTCGTGCCCGCGAACAACTGAGGCGTGAAGGCAAATCGTTCGCGGGTCAGCGCCAACGCCGTCAAGTAAAGGTTTTCCTTGCGAAGCTGATATTGACGATTGTTCTCAACCGCAATCCGCAGCGCTTCCGGCAGAGCCAGGACCTGCTTGCCAGTTTGCAAGCGGTCCTCGATGATTTCCGGCGCTTTGATCTCCTTGGGTTGGCGACCTGAATAACGCGTTTCGATATGGAACTTGTTGGTTTGGCCGAAGACCTTTTGCTGTTTGCCTTGAATGATCTTGTAAACTTCCTTGTCCGCCGACTTGCGGTAGCGAGAAGCCGTGCAGCCCAACATTAAAAACAACGGCACGACAAAAAACAGAGTCTTAACGCTGGACCAACCGGTAATTATTGTCGCAAGCCGGATCGTGCGCCGATCGCGAATCCGTTTGGGCTCTAATACAGGCATAGCATTTCTTACGCAATAATTTGGGACGTTGTCCCGGGCTCATGGCAACTAGAGACGGGCTGCACGCTGTTCTAGTTACAACTATTTCGCTCGACGGTAAATGCCAAAGCGCTGTTCGCATTTCCACTCGTCGAAAGTAATGTGCATGGTTGAACGAAGCCGCTGCGCGGCGGGAGAAGTGAATGTGGTTGGGCTTCGCTGGGTGCATGCTTCTTTACTTGGGCGGATGGTTCCGGGCAGTTTGTTGAACGCAGGACCGGCATTGGGGCCGGTCCTGCATTGTCA